>CAZEOK010000012.1:0-39961 GCA_964513745.1 uncultured bacterium | reverse complement strand
CGGGCGATCCGGCCCAGGTCGTTGCGCACCATGTCCACGATCATCACGTTCTCGGCACGCTCCTTCTCGGAGACGCGCAGGCCGGCGGCCAGCAGCCGGTCCTCGACCAGGGTCAGCCCGCGCGGCGCGGTGCCCTTCATCGGACGGCAGGTCAGCAGATCGCCCTCGAGGCGGAAGCAGAGCTCGGGTGACGCCGAGAGCACGGCGAACCTCCCGGCGTCGATGAACGCCGCGTACCTCGACCGCTGCGCGCGCGCGAGGGCTGCGAAACGCGGCTGCGCGGCGCCCTCCCAGCGCGCGCGCAACCGGTAGGTGTAGTTGACCTGGTACGTGTCTCCCGCCGCGATATGCTCGTGGATCCGTTGCACCGTCCGGCGGTAGAGTCCCCGGGTCGGCCCGCCCTGCCACGCCGGCGAGAACGGCCTTGCCGACGTCGGGCTTGCCGGGGCGGTCGTGCTTTCACCTCCCGCGAACAGAGCGAACCACGCCAGCGGCACCGGTCCGGGCGGGCGGACCACCAGCGCCGGGTCGAGGGCCGGGGCGGCCTCGTAGGCAATCCAGCCGACCGCCACCTTTCCGGCAAGCGTCTGTCGGCGGACCTCCGCGAGCAGTGGCAGCACGTCGCTCAGCCGCGTCGCGCAGAGCACGCCGAGGGGGTTGTCGTATCTGCGCCAGCCGGAGCCGGAATCAAGGCCGTCGGTGGTCAATGCCGACACCGGCGGCAGCTTCCGTGAAGTGCCTCGCACGCGAACCGCCCGCTCGCCCTGCCGACGCCGCTACCGCAGCAGCAGCGAACCCGCGCCGGCGAAGAGGATCGCCGCCATGCCAACCAGCACCCGACCGCGCAGGACACGAGCGCCGAGCACCGCGACGAGGCCGCCCTTGACCAGGGTGTTGGTCAGCGAGGCGGTCACGATCGCCGCCGTCGCGGTCGACTCGGAGCCCCCGTCGAGCGCGAATTTCGCCATCGAGAGTGTCACGGCGTCGACATCGGAGAGACCCGCCAGGCCGGCGACGACGAGCTGGCCGCGCCCCGGTGCCTGCCCTTCGACGATCTTGAAGACGACGAGCACCACGGCGAAGAAGAGCGCGAACCTGACCGCCTCGGTGAGCCTGAAGGGGCTGCGCCCGATGATCTCGCCGTCGGCGACCGCCCGGGAGGAGGCGTGGCGATAGTACCACCAGGCGACCGCTCCGGCCACGGCGCCCATCGCCGCGAAGGGCACGGCGATCCCTCCGAGGAGCCGGACGTTGACGACGAGCACTTCGACCACGACGCGCACGAACATCACGGCCCACGAGAGCAGGATACCGCAGGCGAGCGCGTCGCCGTCGGCGGCGGCTCCGCGCTCGCGGCTGCGGCGCGCGAACGAGAGCGTGACCGCGGTCGAGGAGACAAAGCCGCCGGTGAGGCCGGTCAGCGCCGCCCCGCGCCCGGTCCCGAGCCAGCGCGTCGCCGCGTAGCCGACCAGCGAGAGCGCCGAGATCAGCACGACCAGCAGCCAGAGCGAATACGGGTTGAGCGCGCCCCAGGGGTCGACCGTCCGCCGCGGCAACAGCGGCAGCACCACGAACGAGGCGATCAGCAGGCGCAGCCCGGCGTACAGCTCCTCGCGCTCGATGCGGCCGACCAGCCCGTGCAGCGGCTGCTTGTAGGCCAGCAGCGTCGCGGTCACGATCCCGAGTGCGGCGGCGAGGCCGGGGTGGTCGAGCACGCACATCGCGCCGAGCAGGCAGACCGTCATCGCCGCGGCCTCGGTCGTGATTCCGATGTCGTCGGGGCGCGCCCGCGTCATCGCCAGGTAGGCGGCGACCAGCGTGACCGCGACCAGCGCCAGCCCGGCGACGAGGATCCATGGGGTCTGCATCTCGCGCGAGAGCCAGGCGGCGACCGCCCCGACCAACGCGATCAGCGCGAAGGTGCGGATGCCGCCGGTGCCGAGGTTGCCCTCCGCGGCCTTGTGCTTCTCGCGCTCGATGCCGACGAGCACCCCGATGAGCAGTGCCATCGCGAAGTTCCGAACCACGTCCAGGTCAAATGCCAGTTCCACGCCGCTCCCCTGCCGAGTCTCCGGCGACCCCACCCTCCGAGCATACCAGAGGCCGGCGACACGGGGGCCAGGGAACGTCTATGACGTCTCACGCGGTCGCCCGTATCACCGCAGCGTGCCTCCGAGGGGGATCGTCCCTTCGAAGCCGAATTGCTTCTGCCAGAGGCCTTCCGTGCTCTTGAGGAGATACCAGTTCCCCCCAGCCGGGTAGTAGCAGCCGATGTCGCTCTTCCCGTCACCGTCGAAATCGCCCACCACCGGTTCGGTACCTGCGAAGCCGAAGGTCGTCTGCCAGTAGCCCTGCGTGCTCTTGAGGATGTGCCAGTTCCCGCCCGGCGGGTAATAGCAACCGATGTCGCTCCGGCCGTCACCGTCGAAGTCCCCGACGACCGGGATCGTCCCGGCGTACCCGAACTGCGCCTGCCAGTAGCCCTGCGTGCTCTTGAGGATGTGCCAGTTCCCACCCGGCGGGTAGTAGCAGCCGATGTCATCCCAGCCGTCGCCGTCGAAGTCCCCGATAATCGGGATCGTCCCGGCGTACCCGAACTGCGCCTGCCAGAACCCCATCAGGCTCTTCATCACGAACCACTTCCCCGTGGCAGCTTCATAGCAGCCGAAGTCTTCCCGACCGTCGCCGTCGAAATCGCCGGTGAACGGGATTGTCCCCGTGTACCCGAATTGCGTCGTCAAATACCCCTCCGTGCTCTTCATCAAGTACCAGTTCCCACCCGAGGGATAGTAAAGGCCGATGTCGGACTTCCCGTCGCTGTCGAAATCCCCGGTCAGAGGTAACGTCTCAGAGTATCCCCATGGCGTCTGCCAATACCCTTCGGTGCTTCTGAATTCGTACCAAGTCCCCCCCGCGGGATGGAAAAGGCCGATATCCGAGCGCCGGTCGCCGTCGAAATCGTTCCTCACCCGCCGTCTTCTCACCGCTATGGCTAGGGGTTGCTCTGTCGAGCTCCCTCCCTGGTCTGTGGTGCGCACCATGACGGTGTATGAGGGCTTGATCTGCCAGGTGAAAACGGCGTTGGTCTTCAAGAGGGTTCCCACAATCTGGAAGGCGGCGTTGTCCGCGCTGCCGCTGCCAGTGGTAAGGGTGTAGGTAAAGGTGCTCCCGGGATCCTCATCCGTCGAACTGAGCGTGCCGACGGGCGATCCCACCACAGCCTTCTCTACCACGCTCGCGTTGTTCAGGGCGATGCCGGACGGAGGGTCGTTGGCGTTCGTCACGGTTATCGTGAAATTCTTCGACAGGAAGAGCCCACCCTGGTCCGTAGAGCGCACCATGACGCTGTACGAATGCCTCGTCTCGTAATTGAAACTCGCCGCCGTTTGCAGCCCATTTCCCACGATCTGGAAGTAGCTGTTGTCAACGCCACCGGAATCCAGCGTGTATTTGAAGGTGTTCTCCACATCCGGATCCGTGGTGCTCAAGTTCCCGACCACCGTTCCCGACGGCTGGTTTTCGAGTACGCTGATAGCACTCAGGGCAATGTCCGTCGGGTTCTCGTTGACGTCCAGGATGGTGATCGTCAAATCCAGCTCCACAAGTTGTCCGCCCTGATCCGTGGAGCGCACCCGAATGGCATAGGAATGCTTCGCCAGCGTGTATACGAATTCGGCGTTGGTCTTCAGGACGTTGCCGGCGATCTGGAAGAACGCATTGTCCGGGGTCTGCGTGACGGAAACCAGGCTGTATGAGAAGGTGCTCCCGGCATCTTCATCGCTTGTGCTCAAGGTGCCGATCGTCGTTCCCGCCGGCAGATGTTCCGCCACCTGGCTCGCGCTCAGAACGATGGCCGTCGGCGGATCGTTGACATCCGTCACGACGATCGTGTGGGTCGTCTGCACGGAGAGGCCGTCCTGATCCGTCGAGCGTAGCAGGATGCTGTACGAATTCTTCGCCTCGTAATTGAAACTCGCGGCACTTTGCAGAGCCCCGCCAACGATTTGGAAAGAATTGTTATCGAAGAGATCCGGATCGAGCGCATAGGTGAAGCTGTCACCGGAATCCGGGTCCGATGTGCTCAAGGTGCCGACCGGCGTCCCCACGGCCTGGTTCTCGGCGATACTACTCGGGTTCAGGCCGACGGATAACGGGGCGCTGTCGATGATGTAGCACTTCGTGAGCATCGGGCTCACGTTGCCTGCCGGATCCACAGCGATGAATTTCAAAGTCATCGTGTCATGCACCAAGACCCTTGAATAGCAGTTGGGTGAAGCTGCCGTCGGATCGCTTCCGTCTGTCGTGCAGTGGACGTCGGCCGTTTCGCTCACCGTAAAATTCCCGGTCTGGTATGTGGCGTAGAGGCCCTCCGCCAAGTCGACCGAAACCTGTGGCGGCGTGCGGTCTATCACCAACGTCCCTCCGTCCACCCAGCGGGTGGTCCACTCGTCCGCCACCATCGCACTTATCGGGTAATCGCCATCCGGCAACGCTGAGATGTCCCAGCTGAAAGCATTTGCCGGGTCGCTCTCAGGAATGTCAGCCGCAATAAGATTTTCGGGCAGGGTCCCTCCGGCATAGATCGAGATCAGAGAACCGCTGCTCGGAGCGTCGCGCCATTCGAGAGTGACGGATCCGGCGTTCGTCAAGAGGGCGTCGTTTGCATCCGGCACGTGGAAACTAAAAGTCGGCTCAAGAACGATTGTAACGGTAGCCGAAGCGCTCACAGCGGTGCCGTCGTCGACGTGGTAACTGAAACTCTTCGTCGTCACTTCTGAGCTTTCCTCAGTGGATAGAACGTAGCAGGTCGGCGGATACAGGCAGGCCACGGAGTCCGGGTTCGAGTCGATAACGAACGACAGGGCATCACCATCCTCGTCGGTCCCCTGGAGAATCACCTCCCCGACTGCCCCATATTGGAGCACCAGAGTCTGCTCGCCGGCCGCAGGTGGATGGTTCGTCTCCTTAACGCTAATGCTTACGGGCGCAGGTGCGCTCTCGCCGACCTCGTTCTTTACCGTGAACGAAAGTGAGTCCGGCGCGAGCGAATCTGGTGTCACCGTGTACGCCAGGTTCGGCGCCGCGCCTGTCAGCGTGCCGTTCGGCTGGCTGACGACGTTGTAGGTGATCTCCCCCACGGGGTTTTACGCCTGCAGCGTGACCGGTTGGTCCACGCTGTTCTTCAGCACCACCATGGCCCCCGCGACCGCGAGCGGCTCCAGGCAGTCGGGAATCCCGAACCCGGGATCCTCGGGCAGGTCGTTATCGACGTACGCGAAGGGCCCGCCGTAGGCGCCCAGGTCCGTACCCGAGCCGTCGCAATCCATGTCCCAGTTCACGTCCTTGTATTGCAGCTTGGGCGCGCCTTGATCGACGCCGTTGCCCGCAACAGGGCGCTGGACCAGACGAAAGTCGCTTGCCAACGGATCTGTGCTGCTAAAGCTCATGAATCCTGGCGACCACGTATACTTGTCGGTCACCAGCGGCGCGTAACCTTTTGATGCTATATCCGTCTGGTTTCCATAGAAATCATTGTGTTTAATAGCCACCAGTGGGCAAAGCTCTAGGCTGATCCCGGTGACATTCGTCGCCGTCCCCTGGAAGATGTTGTTCTGCACGTCGATAAGGCTGTTAAAGTTCCACCACCCGAATATTCCCGTGGCATAACTTACGCTTCCGACGAAGACATTGTTATAGATCCGCACCGCTGTGTCTGCGACATTCCCGTAAGCACCACTGCCCCCTGAGTCGATGCCCGTCATATTCGAGATGAATATGTTGTTCGCGATCAGCAAGTCGCTCCCGTATACGCAGTCGATGCCTTTGCCATTTTCATCGACGATAGTGAACCCAATCACGCTGCACCCATCCGCGACACTTAAGATGGTATTTCCAAGGATCTTCGTCTCCCCGGGTCCCCGCTCGCTTTGAAGCCGGATGTTTCTTGGGACAAACAGGAAGGTCTGCGATCCGCCGACGAGCAGCTCTGGCTCGTAATATTCCCCCGGTCCGACCATGATCGTTGTGCCATCACTGATCCCGCTGAGCGCATCGGCGATCTGCGCGTATGATTCCGATGGACCCTGGCCCTCAGGGTGTACCCATCTGGCGTCCAGAGGTCTTACGGTGACCGTGTCGGAGCACGCACTTTCGTTCCCATTCGTGTCCACCGCCGTCACACAGACAAAGTACGACTTGTTGTTCGCCAACCCCGTCAATTCTTCGGATAGTGTCGTCGCTGGAACATAATAATTGCGCAGGGTATTGAGGTCAGTGGAATAGTAGACACGGTAGCTTGAAATGTCGGCCAATGTGTCTCCGCATCGATCCAGAGGTGGAGCCATCCATACGAAATTAGCCTTCTGGTTTCCCGCTCTGCCTTGGAGACCAACTGGTTCGGCGGGCTCGATGCGATCATCCACTCCGCCATGCATCCTATCGTAGAAGAATTTCATCAGCCCGGCCGAATAGTTCACAGTTGTCGGGAAGAGGACCTCAGACCACCGCGTCAGAATCGTCTGTGAATTGGAACCCATCGGAGAAGTTCTATTTTCGAGGTAGATTCGCATCTCAGGTGGAACAAGACCAATATCACTGTCACCATTGGCGTTTTCTATGTAGTAGTATCCAGGGTCGTCTGCACACTGCCACCAGTCGTCGTTTGCAAGTTCCGCTTCATATTCACCGATGTCGTCGATGACCCAATATGAAACGCCCCACAAACCGAGCGGAACGTAGTGCACCTTACCCGGAAACATGCGCCCCAATTCGCTCGCGGGATCAATAGGCGTCGTCGTAGATTGGTTGAGAACTGCACCGAATGAAGATGCATAGTACGTCTGAAGAGCAAGGGCCTGAAAGTGACTATCAAGGGAACTCGACACAATAATCTGCGTGCCATTCGCGTATGAGTCGTAATGGGGTGAAGTCTCCGGAGTACTGGACCAGTTCTCGAAATCATCTCCGGTGGCGTGTACGTCGGAATGAACATGGGCGGGCAATGTCATGTCCTCAAGAAGATGCACCACTCTGCCTAACTGGAAGTAGGCACGTTCCTTGTCACAGGAGTTGTAAGCATCGATTGCCTCCTGGAATTCCGTTTCAGCTTTATTCTTGGCCGTTCCCGTCCCCCATCCCCACCCCTGGTCGTTGATCGGATCATAACCATGTTCGATCCAAGAAAGTGGCGTCACGCCGCACGAGTCCAGAATATTGAAAAGATTGTCTTCCTTTATAGAGCCCTCGCGGATGTCATTACAATCTCCAGTCCGGCTTATATACGGATCTGAAACCTCCCTGTATCCTTCTGTTACCAGAAGGTTGCTTGCCCTTTGAGTTAAGCCCGGATGGACAACTTCATTTTCGTGTGCAAGCGCCACATGCGCCTGAATCAGCAACACCAAGGCAAGGATCAGGTACTTCAATTTGTTCCCCATAGTCCCTAATCCTCCGTGATTCCTGCGGCAATTTTCTCTTTGCCCATTTTTAGAGCACTTTGGATATACTCCACATTTTTAAACCGCCCGGAGATCTCATCCCATTCCTTATAGATTGCATCGGCGTCCACGGTCAGACTCAATTGTCTTGCCATACTGAAATACTTCGGGCCTTCGTGTAGAAACTCTTGATAAAGCTCGCCGTTGAAATCCTTGACTGAAGGTTTGTCCTTGAACTTCTCGTTCAGAGAAAGGAGCGTAAAATAGAAAATGATCTCACCCGATGCACCTAAAGAGGCATGCTTAA
Organism: uncultured bacterium; assembly: GCA_964513745.1. Taxonomy (GTDB): domain Bacteria; phylum JAUVQV01; class JAUVQV01; order JAUVQV01; family DATDCY01; genus DATDCY01. The sequence continues at coordinate 32,218 of CAZEOK010000012.1, read as the reverse complement.
AGATATCAGCTTGCTTCTCGCCCGGTTTCTTCCTGGAATGCTTCAGCGCGTCGATCCCTTTATGTCCTATCCCCAGCTGATCTGTCGAATACAAAGGATGCCTGACATCCCAGATCACACTCGAGAAACTCGAGAAGATGTGAGCGCTCGAGTAAGCGGGAAGCTTGAACTCCCCGGCCCCATCCGTCGCCACGTACATCTTCTTCATCACGATGGTTTGCGGATGAAAGAATCCGTACACCGTTTTCAGCCACCTTACTTCGAGCACTGCATTTGCAATCGGCTGGCCAGATGTGGCGTCCGTAATTGTCCCTTGAATCGGCGGGACGGAATAGGAAAGGCCCGCCCTGGATGGGGTGGACAGCATACAGACAAATATTATGGCCAGAACCGACTGGAGGGTAATAATACATCGGTTTCTCGATTTCAACTCGCCAGTCTTCATGAACTTCAGGCCTATTTCCCAAGCATTCTCAGTTTCAGCTGGGCCATGCCTTCCTGTCTGCTTTTACCGGCCCGGGCCTTCTCTTGGACGAGCGTAATCGCCTCTGGTGAGCCGAGATCGGCAAGAGTCGTGATGGCCCACTCGACGATCTTCTCGTTCGGATCGTTGAGATAGCCGCGGAGACTCTCGATTCTTTGATCCGGTGCGACATTCGCATAATCGATTTGGCTCTTGGCCAGCAGAATCCCGCTTTTCCCTGCCTTCGATCCCTGGATCAACTCTTCAAGCCTTGGAAGGGCCCGCGTATCGCCGATCATCCCGAGGGCCTGGATTGATACAAGTACAATCGTGGGATTATCACTCTCAGTGCCGCTCAAGGCCTCGTCCAATCCCTCGCGGTTGCCGAGCATGCCGAGTGCGGTGGCGGCGATTACGCGGGTATACTGATCCGGATCCGCCAGCGCCACTTTTACCTGGGGTAGCGCCTCCGTGTTCTTGAGGTAGCCAAGTGCAACCAGGGCCGTTCCCCTGGCTATGCTGTCGTTGCCTGGACCCAGCATGGCTTCAAGATGCGGCAGTGCCCGACTATCGCCGACAAGGCCCAATGAAAAAGCACTGCCAAGTCGCAGAGCAGTGTTCTCGTTCTTCAACTCTTCAATCAAGCGAGGAACCGCCCCGGTTGCTTTGAGCTGCCCAAGCATGAATATTACTGTCGTCTTTTTCTTGACATCCGGATCGTCCAACGCACCGATGAGTTGCGGGATAGCGTTCTTTCCTTGGACCAGAAGTTCCTCCTTGGCTCGCTGCTTTTTCCCATGGTTTGCGCTTCCCAGATCGGCAATCAACGCCGTGACAGCATCGGCGGCAGCAGCTCGGGGCACCCACAGCGTCTGGACGGCTAGAACAGCCATAACGGGGAATAGTGCTGGTATCACACGAATTTTCACTTTTGCTCTCCTCTCGATGAAGCGGTTCCATAAGCCCTCCGCGGCCTTGTGCTTCTCGCGCTCGATGCCGACGAGCACCCCGATGAGCAGTGCCATCGCGAAGTTCCGAACCACGTCCAGGTCAAATGCCAGTTCCACGCCGCTCCCCTGCCGAGTCTCCGGCGACCCCACCCTCCGAGCATACCAGAGGCCGGCGACACGGGGGCCAGGGAACGTCTATGACGTCTCACGCGGTCGCCCGTATCACCGCAGCGTGCCTCCGAGGGGGATCGTCCCTTCGAAGCCGAATTGCTTCTGCCAGAGGCCTTCCGTGCTGGCGGGACAACGCACGGGTCAAATGCTATCCTGTGCCGGCATGGCAAAGCCCGTCATCGTCGTTGCCGGGGCAGGCGGCTTCATCGGCGGTCACCTGGTCAAACGTCTGCTCGGGGAGAATCGGGCCGCGGTGAGGGCCGTGGATGTCAAGCCGCTCCACGAGTGGTTCCAGCCCGATCCGCATGCGGAAAATCTCCGCCTCGACCTGTCCCTCCGGGACGCCTGTAACAAGGCGGTCAGCGGCGCGGCTTCACCTCCATCGATGACTGCATCGACGGCACGGTCCGGCTGATGGCGAGCGACGTGCGCGAACCCCTCAATATCGGCAGCGACCAGGTGGTGTCGATCGACGAACTTGTGACCGTGGCCGAGCGGATTGGCGGCACAACGCTCGACCGCAGGTACAAGCTTGACGCCCCGCTCGGTGTCCGCGGCCGGAACAGCAACAACGACAGGGTGCAGGCGCTCATCGGCTGGCGGCCGCGGGTAACAATCGAGGAGGGGCTGCGCGGGACCTACGCCTGGATCGAAGGCGAAATCGCTGCCGGGCGGCTCGCGCGCGGGCGGCGCAACCCTGCCGCCCGCGGTGACGCGGGATGGTGAACGATACGTCCGTCTCCGTGGTCGGCCTCGGAAAGTTGGGCCTGGGATTCGCGGCGTGCCTGGCGGATCGGGGATTCCGGGTGATAGGAGTCGACCGCAACGCCGAGGTGGTGGCCCAGGTCAACGACGGCCGGGCGCCGTTCCACGAGCCGGGGCTCGCCTTCACGCTGGCACGCGTGCGGGGCCGTTTGACGGCAACGACCGGCTGTCGTGACGCGATCCGCGAGTGCGACACGACGTTCGTCATCACCGCGACACCCAGCCACGAGGACGGGACGTTTTCAAGTCAGCAAGTGGAAGAGGCGTTGGCAGAGCTCGGAGCGGAGCTGCGCACCAGCGATAAAGGGTGGCATTTGTTCGTGGTCGGCAGCACGGTCATGCCCGGGTGCGCGGCCGAACGGTTCATCCCCTGCCTGGAGATGGCTGCGGGCCGCAAGCACGACCAGGGTTTTTCGTACTGTTACAACCCCGAGTTCGTGGCCTTGGGCAACGTGCTCGCCGGCTACAAGCAACCGGACGTGGTCGTGATTGGCGAGAGCTCCAAAGAAGCAGGGGATCGTCTCGCGGCCATTCACGGCCGGTTGTGCGTCAACAAGCCGCACGTGGCCCGCATGTCGGTCGTCAACGCGGAGCTCGCCAAGATCTGCCTCAACACCTTCATCACCGCCAAGATCTCGTTTGCGAACATGATGGCCGAGCTGTGCGAGCGCATCCCGGGGGCCGATGTCGACGTCTTGTCCGCGGCCTTGGGTGCGGACCGGCGCATCTCGCCTCTTTTCTTGAAAGGGGGCCTGGCGTATGGCGGCCCCTGTTTCCCTCGGGACACGCAGGCGCTCAAGGCGCTGGCACGGCGGCTGGGGCTCGACCCGCGCCTCCCGACCGCCATCGATGGAGAAAACGAGCACCATCAGGCGCGGCTCCTCGACCTCGTGCTTCGGGAGGCGCGGCGGACAAAGGACGCAACCGTTGGCATTCTCGGACTGGCCTTCAAGCCAGACTCGGCGGTCCTCAGCGGGTCGACGGGCATGCTCTTGGCCCGGACGCTCCACGATCAGGGCCTGACGGTTGTCGGCCACGACCCGCTCGCCCAGGTACAAGCGCGGGCTCAATTGGGAAGTTGGCTGCGGGTGGTGGGTACGGTCGAAGCCTGCCTCGACCAGGCGCGCGTGGTGGTGCTCACGCACCAGTCGCGACCGTGGGCCGACGCCGTCACCGCGCACCAGCCCGACCGCCGGGTGACGCTCGTCGATCCCTGGCGGATGGTGAACCGTGCGGCGGTGTCGCCCCTGTTGCGCGTCATTTTCCTTGGCCGCAACGAGCCCGGCGAGCACCTGCGGCCGGGAAGGGACGCTCCCGGGGGAGCTGTATCATGACTGCCGGCACACGGTACTGGGTCGTCGTGAACAGGCCGCGCTCGGGCCTGTTCGCATCCTTCCTTCAGGTTCTCGGGCACCTCCACCACGCCAAGCAGGAGCATCTGGTGCCGGTGGTGTTTTTTGGCAGCAACTGGCCGTATTGGAGCCAGGGGGGGGTTCACGGGGCCCACAATGCCTGGGAATACTATTTCGCCCCTGTCTCGGGGACGCCCCTGCGCGACCTCGTTCACAAGAGCGAAGAAGAGCTCGAGACGAGCAACATCTTTTCCTTCGCAGCCGATCGCATCATCCCCACCGTCAACGCCGAGCACTGGTACGATTTGTCCAGGCAGGGTAGCATCGACGTGCCTGCCAACGTCACCATCGTCAACAACTGGCCGTCGTGGGACGCGGGAACGCGTTTTCTTCGTGAAGAGCGGCGAAAGGTGTTTCACGAGCTCATAACCGAGTACATTCGCGTGCAGCCATGGATCGCGGAAAAAGCGGAGCGGTTTTACGGGGACAATCTTGCCGGCCGACCCGTGATCGCCGTGCATTTTCGCGGACCCGATCACAATACCGAGGTCGTGGGTTGGCATCGTCTCGCGTACGCAAGGGAGTACCTCTATGGCCGGGAGATCGACTGCTTCCTCGACCAGCACCCTGACGCCCTGGTGCTGTGCGCCACGGACAACGAAAAGTCCCTGGCGTGGTTTCAAAACCGGTACGGTGGACGTCTGCGATACTACCCGGCCAGAAGGTCCACGGCTCACGGTTCACCCCACTTCGAATTCGGCGGCGCCGAGGTTGGCGAGGAGATGCTCATCGAGGGGCTCCTGCTCGCGCGGGCCGACCACTTTGTCCACGGCATCTCCAACGTGGCGTTCGCGGTGGCGTGTCTGAACCCCAAGCTCGCGCACGTCGATGTGTATCAGCGTAACGAGCGGTGGCTCCACAACGCCTGGCGGGTAAGGAACGTCATCCGCCGGGCCCGCGCATTATGGTAGCCTTCCACATACTCACGAAATAGTGGGAGGTTTCGGAATCGGCACAGAGAACCGGGCACACGCGAGACGCGGCTCCGGAGGACTACCGGGCGCGATGGCTCAGCGCGCGTAGAAGCCGCCGCTCGAGAGGATCTCGAGCATCTCCTCCGTGATCTCCTCCTGCCGCAGGTAGTTGCGCAGGGAGCCGAGCTCGGCGATGCGCCGGCTGAGGTTCTCCGTCGCCCCCTCGAGCACGCGCATGCGGTACCAGTTCTCGCTGCGCAGCGACTCCGCGAAGGCGCGGTACAGGCTGATCGCGATCAGTTCGCGCATCAATCCGCCGAGGAGTTCCCGGCTTTCGAGCGTCAGCACCGGTTGAGCCGCGGCGGGCTTTGCCGCGGCGGGCGCGCCGATATCCGGCGGCAGGATCCGCTCGTGGATCACGCGGGCATCGGCCCCCGAGACCGCCGTGAACATGAACGACAGGGTGTAGACCTCTCCCCGGAGGTATCGCTCGAGGATCCAGGCGACCGTCGCCTGCTGTGCCGGCCGGATGCCGCTGACGCTGACGATCGAGTCGAGAAAATCGGTGGTCGTCAGGTTCCGGATCCCGGCCGCGGCCTGCAGCCGCCGGCCGACGAGCAACAGGCTGTCCTCCGGCCTCAGTTCACGCTGCAGCTCGTCCGCGACACGCTCGTTCAATGCGCCGCAGAGCCCCTGCGAGGAGCCAAAAGCCACCAGGATCCTCCTGCCGCCACCGGGAGCCGCGGCGAAGAATCCGGGGTCGAGCGCCGGGGCGAGCGCGAGCGCCCGGACGACCTGCTCCTCGTAGGCGCGCACGGCCCGCACCATCTCCTCGGTGCGCTTGATCGTCACGCCGGCGTAGGCCTTCATCGCGTTGACGATGTCCTCGATGGAGAAGAAGGTGCGGATCTTGCGCTCGATCTCCGGCGAATCAGACATGACGATCCTTCATCGCTTTGCCACGTTTCGCCCACCCAGTGACACGACCGCGCATCCGCCATTCTTCGGTCAGGCTCGCGCCCTGTCAAGGTCAGCGTTGCCGCTGGCTGGGCAACCACCGTGTCTGGGGTTATACTTGCGCCACGATCGCGCCAACGCGGGGTCGGGCGGTGGGTGGACGCCATGGAGGAGGGGGACACCGTGAACGAAGGGGATTTGAGCGCGAGAGTCAAGGAACTTGAGGCACGCCTTGCCCTGCAGGAGGAGCGGGAGGGGCGGGTCAACATCCTGCTGTTCAGCGGCGAATTCGATCGCGTTCTTGCCGCCCTCTACATGGCAAGCGGGGCGCTCGCCATGGGGAAGGAAGTGAGCATGTTCGTCACGTTCTGGGGCTTCGATATCATCAAGAAGCCCACCATGTCGCTGAGCGGCAAGGGCTTTCTCGAGAAGATGATGTTGCGCATGCGGCCCATGGGCATGCACGGACTGCCAACCTCCCAGATGAACTTCCTTGGGATCGGCCCGAAGCTCTTCGCGTATATGATGCGCGGCAAGAAGATTCAGTCCGTGGAGCCGATCTTCGCCACGTGCCGGGAGATGGGGATGAAGATCGTGGCCTGCTCCACGACGATGGCCCTCATGGGTCTCAAAGAGGAAGATTTGATCGACGATGTCCAGATCGGCGGCGTGGGGACGTTTCTCGGCAATTCCTTCAAGGCGCAGGTCACGGTGTTCATGTGAGCCCGTCGTGCGCCGACGAGGCGGCGGGGCTGGGCCTTCCCTGACGCGAGAGGCCCTATGGACGCGAAGAGACTGACGATTCTTTCAACGGCCGATCCCCGCGGAGAGACCGAGCGTTGCGCCATGGCCTTGGCTATTGCCGGCACAGCCCTTGCGGCGGGACATGAAGTCGCGCTATTTTTTGCGCTCGATGGTGTGCATACCTGTGAGAAGCACGCCCTGGACGGGCTCCTCACCGGCGCCTTCGCCGCCCCAGCGGCACTGCTCGAGAGCTACCTGGAGGCCGGGGGCACGGTTTTCGTTTGCGAACCCTCGATGCGGGTGCGCCGCATCGAGAAGAGCAGTCTCATCGAACCGGTGAACGTGGTGAGCGCCATGAGTCTCGTGGCCTCGATAGGCGGCGGGCAGCTGCTGAGCCTCTAGTGCGGGGAAGCCCGCCGGCGACGGTTACAGGGGGGGGAACAACGATGGACGCGGTCAAGACCATTGAGGCGAGGGGGAAGATGTGCCCCGAGCCCATCATCATGCTCTCGAAGGAGATGCGAGCCCGAGTGAAGGGTGACATCGTGGCGGTCATCGCGGACGACCAGGCATTCGAGCCGGATCTGCGCGCCTGGTGCAGCGCCACGAAGAACGAGCTCTTGGAGGTGCGCAAGGAAGGGAACGTCATCACGGCATTCCTGAAGAAGTCCTGAGCTCGAACTTTTGCAGCTCCTGGGCGAGAAGCTCGCAGCTTTGGATCAGGGACGCGAGCCTGATGCCAATTTCCTTCGTGGCCTCCACATCCCGGGTGGAGAGCCGCTGGATCGCTTGGATGGCCTTGACGAGGTTTCGCGTCTGCTCCTCGCTGCTGTGAATGGACTCGCGGGTGCGACCGATGAGATCCCCGACCTGCCCGGCGAACTCCTCCGCACGCTTTGAGAGTCCCATCTGCTCCTTGGCCGACGCCCTGAGGTTTTCGGCGACGGTTTGCGTTTCGGCGACGGTGGCGCTCACCTGCCTGATGTTGAGCGCCTGCGCCCTGTTCGCCTCGTCGATCCGACGCGCCTGCTCGGCGATGGAGTCCACGCGCTCCGACAGAGAGTGCACGGCGCCGGCGATCTCGCCTACGGCCAGCTCGACGCGCGAGATGGACCCGTAAGACTCCGCCGCGCCCTCCTGAATCCGGACCAAGGCCTCTCCGGAACTGTGGGAGAGGTCCAGGCCCAGGTTGATGATCTGCTCGCTCCGCGAAAGCGCCGCCATGGTGGTCACCGCCTGGTCCTTGAACGTCCTGATGAGGGCGCCGATCTCGCTGGTGGACTGAGAGGTCTGCTCCGAAAGATTCTTGATGCTTGCGGCCACCACCGCGAAGCCGCGGCCGTGCTCCCCGGCCTGGGCGGCAATAATGGCCGCGTTCAAGGCCAGAAGGTTCGTGCGTTCGTTCACCTCCTCGATGATCACCGTGAAGGAGGCGATCTTGCCGATCTGCTTCTCGAAGGTCCGGATCGCCGCCGCGGTGGCGAGGAAGCTCTCGTGGATGCGCTGCATCCCGGTTTCCGTTTTCTGAGCGGCCTCCTGCCCGTCGCGCGCCTGACCGGAGGTCTTCTCCAGCGTTCTTGTGCCCTGCCCGAGTATCCCGGTGATCTCCCGCAGCGTCGCGTCCATCTGCGTCATCCCCGAGGCCGTCGTGGCGAGATCATTGCTCAGGCTGGTGATGCTTCCCGCCGTGTGCGCAATGGACTCGCTCGAGCTGTCCAGCCGCGCGGAGTTGTCCTGGCTTTGCTGGGTGAGGCGGGCCACCTGGTCGTTGATTCCCGCGATGAACCGGTTCATGTCCCCGACCGCGGCGAGACTCTTCCCGGACTGGTCCCCCAAGACCTTCATGCTCTCGTGCACCTGGCCGAATCCGTATTCGAGCGCCTCCACCGAGATGGCGGTTTCCACGAAGAGCTGCGTGCGCTCCGCGGTGTTCCCGGAGAGGACCTTGGTGTTTTCCTCGGATCGTTGGAGCTGCGCCTGGATGTCCCTGGTGACGCTCCGAAGAGTCGCCTGCGCCTCGCTCAACTCGCCGCGCGCCGCGGTCTCCCGGTGGTCCCCGATAACGGCCAGCACCTGGCGTCGCAGGCGAACCTGCGCTGCCCACTGCGTGCCGCCGGAAACCACTGCCCCCAAGAAGAAGGCCATGCCGAACGACAGCGAACGGTGCCCGTCAGCGATCCCGAGAACCGAGTAAGCCACCAGCGTGGTCAGTGCCGCGGTGGCCCCACCCCCGCCGGCAAGCAGCGCCACGAAGCCGTAGGAGAACGCCACGACATCCCGAGAGGAAGCCTGTTTCCCCACCACCGGATGAGCCCTCCTCAAATCTGCGCTCCGGCCGGCTGTTGACGCCCCCAGCCGACGGAAGTTCCAGTCCATCGTCCCGCCAATAAAAGATCGCTCAGGCAGCGCCGCGTTCATTATCGCGGGAACGCCGCATTCTACAACCCGCAGGGGCCGGAGGGCGAGTCATTCATGACCGGGCGAGGACTCCCGGTACGGCCGCGGTGAGGGCCTCCAGGTCGGCCTGCTCCAGCAACCCCTCGTCACGGATCCGGCGCGCAACCTCGGGGAAGCGGTCCTTGAGCGCAGTCACGCCGGCGTTGCAGATCGAACGCGCGGCCGCGATCTCGAGGGTGTCGAGCGTGCCGGACTCGAGGATCACGAAGCCGAGGACCTGGTCCTCCAGCGGACAGGTCGCAAAGCGCGGCTGACGGAGAAGCTCGCGCAGCCGCTCGCCCCGACGGACCAGCCTCAGGCTCTCTTCCTCGAGGCGCGAGCCGAAGCGCGTGAAGGCCTCGACCTCCATGAAGCGCGCATAGTCGATCTTGAGCCGCTGCGCCACGGCTTTCATCGCCGGCGCCTGAGCCTTGCCACCGATGCGCGAGACCGACATCCCGACATCGACCGCGGGGCGGATGCCCCTGCCGACCAGCGCGCTGTCGAGGTAGATCTGCCCGTCGGTGATGGAGATGACGTTGGTCGGGATGTAGGCCGAGATCCGCCCCTGCTGCGTCTCGACGATCGGCAGCGCGGTGATCGAGCCGCCGCCGTGCTGCTCGTTGAGCCTGGCCGCCCTCTCGAGCAGCCGGGAGTGGATGTAGAAGATGTCGCCGGGGTAGGCCTCGCGACCCGGCGGTCGCTTGAGAAGCAGGCTCAGCGCCCGGTAGGCCTCGGCGTGCTTGGTCAGGTCGTCGTAGACGATCAGGACGTCGCGGCCGCGGTCCCGAAAATACTCCGCAACCGCGGTGGCGGCATACGGAGCGACATACTGCAGCCCATAGGCGCTCGAAGCGTCGGCGGCCACGACGATCGTGCGGGAAAAATCCCCGTGGTCCTTGAGTTCCTCGACGATCTTGAGCACCTGGGCCTTCTTCTGGCCGATGATCGCGTAGACGCAAACGACGTCCGTGTGTTTCTGGTTGATCATCGCATCGAGCGCCAGCGCGCTCTTGCCGGTGGACGGATCGCCGATAATCAGCTCGCGCTGCCCGCGCCCGATCGGGAGCATGGCATCGATCACCCTGATCCCCGTGGCGAGCGATTGGTCGACAAATCCCCGCGCGGACAGCGGCGGCGCCTCGCGCTCTACCGGGTAGGCAATCGTATCCGCCGGCTCCGGACCGCCGTCGAGCGGATACCCGAGCGCGTCGATCACCCGGCCGAGCAGCTGCTCGCCGACCCTGACCGAGGTGATCTGCTCGGTCTTGAAAGCCCGGTCGCCGGCCCGGACGCGGTCCTGGCCGCTGAGCAACACCAGCCCGACGTGGTCGGAATCCAGGTCGAAGACGATGCCACGGTCACCGGTCTCGATCTCGATCAGTTCGGCGAGCCGCGCGCCGCGCAGACCGCTCACCCGTGCAATCCCGTCGCCGACCGAAAGCACGCGTCCTTCCTCCGAGATGCGGAGCGCGAGACGGCTGCCGACCGCCGCAGCCTCGACGCGCCCGAGATAAGCCTCGAAATCCGTCGCCATTTCAGGGCAGGGCCTTGAGTTTACCGGCGAGGGCGTCGAGCTGCCCGCGCAGCGAGAAATCATAGAGCTTGTCCGCTGCCCGCAGCCGCACGCCTGCCAGCAGGCCCGGCTCGGTGACCGCGGTCAGGTCGGTAACGGGAATACTTTTCTCGATCCGGGCGCGCAACCCGGCCGCCTCCTCGTCCGTCAGCGGGAAAGCGCTCTCGACGATCATGGTCACCGCCGCCGCGGGGTGGCTCGTCGGCCCTGCCGACTTTGCAGTGACACCTGCGAGCGCCGCCGGGAGCCTGCGCAGAAGGGCCTGGTGGATCTCCAGGTCGGCGATGTCGGCAAGCAGGGCGGCGGCGTAGTCGGTCACGCTCCGCCGCGCACGTTCGCGCAGCTCTTCGTCGGCTTTGCGGCGCTCGGACTCGAGGAGGGCCCGCCCCCGCTCGAGCAGCGCCTGCGCCTCCGCGGCGACGCCCGCGACTCGGCGCTGCCGGTGCTCCTCGATCTCGCTCGTGAGCTGTTCCAGCATCTGCGCCCGCAGCTTGCCGATCCTCTCCTGCTCGCTTGCGAGCCCGGCCTTGATCTGTTCGGCCTCCGCGTGCGCCCGCTGCGCCGCGTCGAGCGCAGCCTGCACCTGGGCGGCGCGCTTCGCCATGATCTCCCGGACGGGCCGGAAGAGCAGCCGGAAGAGCACCAGGAGCAGTACGGCGAAGTTGAGAAGCTGAAAGGCCAGCGTCCAGGGATCGAGCGTCATCTGGCCAGATAACTCAGCAGCGGATTTGCAAACAGGATGATCAGCGAGATGACGAAGACGTAGATCGCGATCGATTCGATCAGCGCCATCCCGACGAAGAGCGTGCGCTGGATCTGCGGCGAGGCCTCGGGCTGGCGCGCCATCGACTCCAGCGCGGTCTTGAGCGCCTCGCCCAGCGCCCGCGCCGGTCCATAGCCACCGACGGCGATCCCGAAGCCGGCAGCCAGGATGGATATGACGACGACGAGGGCCTTCGGGTCCATGGTCACGCTCCTTTGTCGGTGTGGCTGCCGATGCCTCCGGCGATGAAGACCAGCGTCAGCATCCCGAAGATGTAGGCCTGGATCAGGCCGATCACGATGTGCAGCAGGTCGAAGGGCACCGGGACGAGCAGCCCGGCGATGCCGAGGATGATCACCGCGACCATGTCGCCGCTGAGCATGTTGCCGAAGAGCCGGATCGCCAGCGCCACGGTCCGGGTGGCCTCGGCGATCAGGTGAAACGGCAGCAGCAGCCAGGTCGGCTCGGCGTAGTGCGTGAGGTAGCCGCGCAATCCTTGCGCGGCGATGCCGACGACGTGGGCCATGACGTACGAGACAAACGCAAGCGCGACCGTCGTGTTCAGATCGGCAGTCGGGGACCTCATCCCCGGGACGAGCCCCGTCAGGTTGGCGACGCCGATGAAAAGCCAGAGCGTGCCGAGAACCGGGACCACGAAGCGGTTCTCCACCGGCAGAATCTCCCGGACCGTCCCTTCGATCGCCGCGTGGATCGACTCGAGCAGCCCCTGCAGCCGGGTCGGCCGAACGTCAAACCGCCGGGTGGAGAAGAACGCCGCGAGGATGATCGCCGCCATGACAAGCCAGGTGTTCACCACGGTGTCGGTGATGCGCACCGGCCCCAGCATGAAGACCGTCTCCGGGAAGACGGTGAGCTCCCTCACGCTCCCCCTCCCCGCCGGTAATAGGTCAGGAAATTGTAGATCCCCACCGCGAGGCCGAGCAGGATCAGGGTCAGCGTCCAGGACTGCCCTCCACCCACGTGCCGTTGATCGAGGTAGCGCCCGAGGTAAGCCCCGCCCACGACCGGGACGACCAGCAGCCAGCCCCCGGCCCCGAGCAGCGCCGCGTAGCGCCAGACCGTCGGGCGGGCCCGGCGCGCCTCGGCAAGCCTGCGACCCGACTCCTCGATCTCGCGCGAGAACCGGTCCGGCGTCATTCCGTCATCGCCTTGAGAAACGTCAGTGTCTTTTTCACGAACTCACGCTCCAACCCGTCGATCATACGCGAGAAGATCCGCTCCGACTCCTGCCGACGCTCCCTGGTCTGCTCGATCCGCCGAGCCAGCTCGGTAGCGTCGCCCCCCTCGAAAACCTCCGGCGACGAGATGATCGCCCGGCCGTCCTCGACCCTGAGAATCCCGCCTTCAACGGCGAGGAAGACCTCCTGCCCATCGGGAGTCCGATAGTAGCCCAGGGCGGTCTCGAGCAAGGTGAGAAATCCGGTATGTTCGCGCATGATGCCAAAAAAGCCCGTGCGGTCGCGCAAACGCAGATAGATCGCCTCCCGCTCGAAGACTCTCTGCGGTGTGATCACGCGCAGCGGGAAGGAAGCGATGCTCACTCGACCCTCGCCGACTCGCCGACACTGCGGCTCATTGGGCGATTCTTCGGCCACCTGCGCTGCTTGTCAAGGCTTCTGGCAGCCGCGTCGGGGGGGAGCCTGCCTCCCCCCCGGTGGCACCAGCTTCGGGTGGCACATTTTTCTCGGGGCCGTATCTTGTTACTGCGGAGCGAAGGGGAGCATGCGCGACCGGGTTTTCCCTCTGACAATCGGAGCATTGTCGTGACCTTCTTCAGTCGACCGGAGGCTCGGAGCGGGGGTGGCGGTGCCGACGAAGCGCGGTTCGCTGCGCTGCGCGATCTGATGGTCACCGAGCAGATCCAGGGACGGGACGTCGCGGACACCCGGGTGCTCGCGGCGATGCGCAAGGTGCCGCGGCACCTCTTCGTCCCGATCCAGATGCGCCTGGAGGCTTACGAGGATCACCCGCTTCCGATCGGCGAGGGCCAGACGATCTCGCAGCCGTACATCGTGGGGATCATGTCGGAACTGCTGCGGCTCACGGGGGAAGAGCGGGTACTCGAGGTCGGCACCGGGTTGGGCTACCAGGCGGCCGTGCTCGCCGAACTGGCCGAGGAAGTCTACTCGATCGAGATCATCGAACCTCTGGCGCGCCGGGCAAGCGCCACGCTTCTGGAGCTCGGCTACACCGGTGTCGTCGTGCGCGCCGGTGACGGCTACCTCGGGTGGTCCGAGGCGGCGCCCTTCGACGCGATCACGGTTACCGCCGCGCCGGACCACATCCCGCAGCCGCTCGTCGAGCAGCTCAAGCCCGGGGGGCGACTTGTGATCCCTGTCGGCCAGTACTACCAGGAGTTGCTGCTGTGCGTGAAATCGCCGCAGGGCCTGGTGCGCAAGAGCATCATCCCGGTGCGCTTCGTGCCGCTGACCGGCAATGAGGTCGAAAAGAGGAGACGGTGAGCGGTGGGGGCTGCCAAGGCGAGCGGAATGGTGTCGTTCCTGGTGTGAGCCCGGGATTATTGCCGCGGGGGAGGAGCGGCTGGCGGTCTTGTCAGGGATCTCACTGCCGCCTCCATCTTTTGCGTTTGCTCCGCGACCGCCGGATCGGGATACAGCAGCGCCGCCCTCTTCTGGAGCGAGAGCGCCTCCGAGTAATGGCCATAAAGACCGAGCGCGTATCCGCTCGCGAAGAGCGCCGGCCCGTCAGTCGGTCTGGCCACGGCGAGATTGCGGAAGAGCGCGGTGATTTCCCGCTCTTTCATCAGCGGCTCGGGGCGCTTCCCCACGGCTTCGAGAAAGGTGTTCGCGCCGCCCTGAAGATCCCCCGCCTCGCCGAGCGCGGCAGCGAGCGAGATCCTGCCGCGGCGATACTCCGGCAGGAGGCCAACGACGCGACCGAATCGCGCGGCAGCCTCCCGCGGGCGATGCGCGTCGAGCAGGGCCTGGCCCAACAGGTATTGCGCGTCGATTTCGTCGTAATACCGAAACAGCATTTCGACGTGACGCCGCTCCCCGGTCAGCACGGCCTGCAGAGCCAGGACGAACGGGTCGCCGGGATTTTTCCGGACGGCCTCGCCGAGCATGGTTTTCGCGCGCGCGACATCGCCTTGAAGCGCGGCGATCCGGGCAAGATGATACTCCGGCAGGGGAGAACTCATGGTGCGATAAAAGCGCCGCCCATCGTCGCGCAGTCGTCGCAGCTGTACCTCTGCCTCGTCGAGCCGGCCGGCACCGATCGCGAGCAGGGCGCGGTCAAAAAGCGCCGTGGGCGTGCTCGGGCGCAAGGTATCCTGGGCTTCCAGCGCCCGGGCCGCGAAATCAACGTCGCCGGAGGGCATCCCGGACGGCCGCGAGAAATCGATCTCCCGGGGTGATCGGGCGATGGCGCGCGTGTAGAGCCGGGCGGCTTCCTCGAGTCTTCCGGCCCTTCGCGCGCCAAGCGCGGCGGCGCGATCCGCCGCACCGGCGCGATCCGCTTCATGGAGCGCATCGTTTTCCCTGAAATAATCGTGGGGAAAACTGAAGATCGCGGTTCCACACACCACCATGGCCGCTGGCAGCAGAGGGTGTTTCGGCCACTGTCTCCTCTCGCCGAATGCGACCGCTGCGAAGAACGCTAACAAGGGCATGGCACTGGCCCGCTGCCGATCGGTGACACAGGTCAGAACCGTCACGAGATAGTGAGTCGTGAAAATGACGACGAACGGGAGATGTCGTCTCAGGAGGGCTTTCCCGGAAAACAGGGCGGCCAGAGCGGCGGCGCTGATCAGCCCCAGCGGGACCGTCGGCAGCGCAAGCGCCCGCAGTTTGCGTTCGTTCTCATTGCCGAGGAACAGGTCGTGGGTGCCGCGATTGTGGAAAAACAGCCAGGTCCTCCAAGCGATCAGCCGCAGAAAACGGCCGGGGTGATCGCGGAGGTAGCGCGCGGCTTTTTCGTACCAGAAGCGGTTCACCTCGCCGACGGACAGGTTGCGGCCGGCGATCCCCCGCGCGATATCGCGGTACGAGATGTGCTGGGGGTCGGGCTGATCAGGGGGCAGATCCACAATGTAATCCAGCACCAGCGGCGGGTAGTCGCCGCACCTGCCGGAGGAGAGCGGATTGTTGCCTTCAAAGAAATAGCAGCCCGGATTCATCGCAACGGGGGTGAAGCTCCCGATGGCGTCCAGGTTTCTCGCGCCCAGCCAGAGCAGCGCCCCCAGGGGAAAAACCGCCACCAGCACGGTGGCATGCCGCCTCTTCGGCCCTTCTTCCCGATCGAACATGACCAAGAGGGGCAGGAGGAACAGTAGCGGCAGATAACTTGGACGGGTGAGGAGCGCCAGTCCAAGGAAGACCCCGGCGACGGCCTTTGGACCGGGCCCGCGCCGACGCAGGAAAAACGCCGTTCCGACGAGGAAGAACATCAGCAGCGACTCCGGTTCATACAGGTATCCGTAGAGGATCACGATGCGGTTGAACGCGAACGCCACGGCCCCGACAATGGCCGCCGCACCGCCGACGCACTCCTCGAGGACGAGGAAGATCATCATCCCCGTCATCGCCACCGCCGCCACCTGGACCCACTGGAGCAGGTGCGGATGCGAGGGAATCGCTTGTTGCACGAGTGCGTGCAGGGAAAGATAGAGAGGGCTGAAATCCGCGAGCCGCTCCCCCGGCAGCTTGCCGGACAGGAGCAGCCCTGCGGCTTCGGGGTACTTCCCGAACTGGAGGACACGCGGGACGGTCGCAAGGATGAAAACCGCCTGGATGGTGAAGATCACGAGTGCGACGGCAAGGGCTCCCCACCGGCGTCGGATCATTGCGCCACTCTACCGGCCGCCGCAGCGGGGCTACACGCGGGTCACGCGAGCCCCGCGAGCTCGCCGACCATGAAGAAGGACTCCTCGGGCAGATCGTCGGCCCGCCCCGAGACGATGGCGCGGCACCCGGCGATGGTCGACGAGAGCGGCACGTGCCTGCCGGGGCGGCCGGTGAACTCCTCGGTCAGGAAGAACGGCTGGGTCAGGAAGCGCTCGAGCCGCCGCGCCCGCTTGACCACCAGGCGGTCCTCGGCGGAGAGCTCCTCGATGCCGAGGATCGAGATCAGATCCAGCAGCTCCTTGTAGCGCGCCAGGTGCTCACGCACCGACCCCGCCACCTCGTGGTGCTCGTGCCCGACGTCCTCCGGGTTGAGGAACTTCGAGGTCGACAGCAGCGGGTCCACGGCCGGATAGAGCCCTTTGGCGGCAATCTGTCGCGAGAGGACCACCGTGGTGTCCAGATGCGGGAAGACGCTGGCAACCGCCGGGTCGGTGATGTCGTCCGCCGGCACGTAGATCGCCTGCACCGAGGTGATCGAGCCACTCTTCGTGGAGACGAGGCGCTCCTCGACCTCCGAGAGCTCGGCCGTCAGCGTCGGCTGGTAGCCGACCCGCGAGGAGATCCGCCCGAGCAGCACCGAGACCTCGTTGCCCGCCTGGATGAAGCGGTAGACGTTATCCATCAGGAAGAGCACGTCCCTGCCCAGCTCGTCCCGCGCGAACTCCGCCATCGTCACGGCCGTGAGTGGTACCCGAAAGCGCATCCCCGGGGACTCGCACATCTGGCCGAAGACCAGGATGGCGTGCTGCAGGATGCCCTTGCCCTCCATCTCCTGCCACAGCTCGTGGCCCTCGCGCATGCGCTCACCGACCCCGCAGAAGATCGAGATCCCCCGGTAGACCTTGGCAACCTTGTAGATGAACTCCATCAGCAGCACCGTCTTGCCCACGCCGGCCCCGCCGAAGAGGCCGACCTTGCCGCCGCGCGGGAAGGGAGCGAGCAGGTCGATGATCTTGATGCCGGTCTCCAGGATTCCCGTGGCCGGGACCTGCCGCTCCAGCGAGGGCGGCGGCGTGTGGATCGGGCGGCGTTGACCCTCGCCCGACGCCGCGGTCCCGTCGCTGGACTCGCCGAACAGGTTGAAGACCCCGCCGAGGCTGCCCGCGCCGACCGGGATGCGCAACGGGCCGCCGGTGTTGTGCACCGCCAGGTCGCGCCGCAATCCCTGCGTTGATCCCAGCGCTATCGCCTGGACCACGGTCGGGCTGAGGTGATCGTGAACCTCCAGAAGCAGGGGTGTTTCGTCCTGCCGGCGGACCTCCAGAGCGTCGTTGATGCTCGGAAGCCGCTCGGAGAACTCGATGTCTATCACATCGCCATGGACGGCAACGATCCGCCCGCCGGCTGGGTCGCCGCCCTGATCGTCACCGCTCATGGCGTGATTCTTCGACCGCTGTCGTGGCTTGTCAAGGCTCCGGTCGGCGATCGGGGGTGCTGGTCAAAATCCCAGTTCTCCCCGGGAGACCTTCCGCGTATCCACGGCCTCGAAGCGCCCTGACCTGAGAAGCCCGACGATGTTCTCCGCCGTCGCCCGCTCGGGAAACACCGTGTAGCACGATCCGACCTCGCTGGGCATGTGGGCATCGGAGCCGCCGGTAAACGGGAGACGCAGGCTGCGCGCAACCTCGATCGCGCGCTGGTTGAAGATGTGATGATTGCAGCCGTTGTGCCCTTCGACCGCCGCGATACCCGGCAGCGTGAGAATCCGGTCCCCCAGTCCGCTGCCGCCCCGGTACGGGTGCGAGGGAATGACGACACCGCCCGCACGGTTCACGTTGCGGGTCAACTCCGCCGCGGAAGCGTAGGGGATCGAAAGGCGGTCCGTGTCTGCCCCGAAGACCAGGCAGTGCCCCTCGGCGGCCGAGAATTCGACGCCCCGCAAGATCAGGATTCTGTCCCGATAGCGCTTGATGAGCTTCTCGAGCGGCCCGGAGGCCTCGTAGGAGTAGTGCTCCGTGAAAGCCAGGCCGTGCAGACCGAGCCCGATGGCGCGGAGAATGCACTCCTCGGGGTCCGCAAGATTGTCGCCGCTCAGGCGCGAGTGGACGTGCAGGTCGATGCGGAATGATACGGCGCTCATGGGAGTGCGGATCATAGACCAGCCACCGCCGCCGGTCAACGGAACAGAAACTCAGCTCCTCCTGATCCCGTGTATCGCTCCGGGGTCCTGTCGCTGCCTGTGACCTCATCGGTTGTAATAATCCTCCGATGCGGCCATATTCCGAATTAATGCAAGTAAAGACCGAGAGTCGCCGGGAAGCCAGCGTTCCCCGCGATGACTGCATGAAGGCCGCCGCGCTGCCCGCCACCCGTGACGAGATGCTCGCGCGCGGCTGGTCGGAGATCGACGTCCTGATCGTCACCGGGGACGCCTACGTCGATCACCCCTCGTTCGGCGCGGCAATGATCGCCCGCGTGCTGGAGGCCGAAGGGTTGCGGGTCGGGGTCGTCGCGCAGCCCGACTGGCGCACGCCGGAGTCCCTGCAGGCGCTGGGTCGGCCGCGACTGTTCTGCGGTGTGACTGCCGGCAATCTCGATTCGATGCTCGCGAACTACACGGCGGCCCGGCATAAGCGCCGCGAGGACGACTACAGCGAAGGTGGCCGGCCGGGGAGGCGCCCCAACCACGCGGCCGTTGTTTACGCGCAGCTGGCGCGCCGCGCGTTCCCCGGAGCGCCGATCATCCTGGGCGGCATCGAGGCCAGCCTGCGGCGTGTGGCGCACTACGACTACTGGGAGGACAAGCTGCGGCCGTCCATCCTCGTCGATTCCAAGGCGGACGCCCTGGTCTACGGCATGGGCGAGAGCGCCGTCCGGGAGATCGCCCGGCGACTGAACGCCGCCGCCGGATCCGGCCACCCCGCCGACCTCGCCGGCATCCGCGGCACCGCCCGCCTGCTTGGGGCGAAGGCAGCCGCCGCGCTGACCGCCAGGGACGAGACAGTTCTGTTGCCCGATTGGGACCGACTCCTGGCTGACCTGACACTCCTGCTGGCGGCAACGCGCCAGGTGGAGGCCGAGCAGAGTCCATTCTGCGGCAGGAGATTGGTGCAGTTCCACGGCGCGCGCGCCGTGATCGTCGAGCCCCCGGCGCCACCGCTCGGTCAAGCCGATCTGGACGCCCTCTACGACCTGCCTTTCACGCGGTTGCCACACCCGGGCTACACGGCGCCGATCCCGGCGCTCA
Organism: uncultured bacterium; assembly: GCA_964513745.1. GTDB lineage: Bacteria > JAUVQV01 > JAUVQV01 > JAUVQV01 > DATDCY01 > DATDCY01. The sequence continues at coordinate 12,994 of CAZEOK010000012.1, read as the reverse complement.
CGATGATCAAGGATTCGACGACGATCGTGCGCGGCTGCGCCGGCGGCTGCAGCTTCTGCGGCCTGGGCCTGCACCAGGGCAAGTTCCTCGCCAGCCGCAGCGAGGCCTCCGTCTTGCGCGAGGTGCGAAGGATCGCCGCTTCCCCGGGCTTTCGCGGCACCGTGTCCGACCTGGGCGGACCGAGCGCGAACCTCTACGGGTGCCGCAACGGCGCCGACGCCGCCTGCCGCGCCTGCCGCCGACCGAGCTGTCTCTTCCCGGCGATCTGCCGGCATTTCAGGATAGCCGAGGAGCCGGCTATCCGCATGCTCGGACAGGCGCGCGCCGTACCGGGGGTGAAGCACGTCTTCGTGCAATCGGGTATCCGCATGGATGTCGCGCTGCGCACCCCGAACTACCTGCGCGAGCTGGTCCGCCACCACGTGTCGGGCCATCTGAAAGTGGCGCCCGAGCACCTGGAGCCTGCCGTCCTGCGGCGCATGCGCAAGCCCGCCGGGGTCTTCGAGCCCTTTCTGAAGGCGTTCAAGAAAGAGAGCGCGGCGGCGGGGAAGCAGCAGTATCTGGTCCCCTACTTCATCTCGAGCTTCCCTGGCTGCACCCGCTCGGACATGCGCGTCGTCGAGGATTTCCTGCACGCCACGCGTTGGAACCTGCAGCAGGTCCAGGACTTCATCCCGTTGCCGATGACCCCGGCGGCCGCGATGTACGTCACGGGCCTGGATTACGAGAGCGGTGAGACGATCCCCGTGGCACGCAATGCCGGCGAGCGGCAGCTGCAGCGTGCAGCCCTCGGGCAGTCGCCCGGAAAGCATCAGAGCACCCGTTCTTCGCAGGCCATCGCGCCGGCGCGCCGCCACGGCTGACGCAGCTTCAGGGGCCGCGCCGCGCGTTTCGACGCCTCTCGATGACGGCGCGCAGCTTCTGCGAGAGCACATCGAGGGCGTAGGGCTTCTGGACGAACTCGTCGCAGCCCCGCGCGAGAATGTCGCGGGCCTGGCTGTCGATGCTGTAGCCGCTCGAGAGCAGGACACCGATCCCGGGATCGATCTCCCGCAGCCTGTCGAAAGTCTCGCCGCCGCTCATGCCCGCCATCACCAGGTCAAGGATGACGGCGTCGACCCGCAGGGGGTTCGAGCGGAAGATCTCGAGCGCCTGCACGCCGCTTGCGGCGACCAGTACTTCGTAGCCGAGGTGTTCGAGCAGGCCCTCGCACACGGAGAGGATCATCGGCTCGTCGTCCACGAGCAGCACCGTTCCCGCACCCGCCACCACCTCACCGGGCGGCGGCGACGCAGGCACGACCGGTCTGTCGCTGGCCGGCAGCAGGATCGAGAACATCGCGCCGCGCCCGGGCTCGCTCTGCACCTGCAGGTCGCCGCCGTGATTGCGGATGATGCCGTACGCCGAAGCCAGGCCGAGCCCCGTCCCGTGCCCCCGGTCCTTGGTGGTGAAAAACGGCTCGAAGATCCGACGCCGTACCTCGGGATCGATCCCGCACCCGGTATCCCGGACCGTAACCATGACGTACCGGCCGGGAGTGAGCTGGGCAGCCTCGGCGCGGTGCGCGTCGACCTCGGTCAGCCCGGTTTCGAGGAAGATCTCCCCGCCTCCGGGCATGGCCTGCATCGCGTTGACGAAGAGGTTGAGCAACACCTGCTCGAACTGCCCGCGATCGACCTCCACCGGGGGCAGACCGTCGGCGTAGTGGGCGTGAACCACGATCTCCTTCCGGGTACGCCCGAACATCTGTACGCCGAGGCGGATCAGCCCGTTGACGTCGGTGGGCAGGAGCTGGTATTTCCCGCCCCGGGCAAAACCGAGGATCTGGGACGTGAGTTCCGCGCCGCACGCGACGGAGCGTTCAATGTTCTCCAGGCGTTCGCGCAGCGGGCTCGCCGGGTCAAGGTGCAGCAGCAGCAGCGACACGTTGCCCTGGATTCCCATCAGGATGTTGTTGAAGTCGTGGGCGATGCCGCCCGCGAGGGTGCCGATCGAGCGCATCCGCTCGGCGAGGGCGGACTCTTCCTCCCGTTTCTTCAGCTCGGCGATGTCGCGGATGAAGTTCAGCGTCGCCGGTCGCCCCTTCCAGGAGATCAGCACCGTGTTGAGCTGCGTCCAGAAGGGTTGGTTGTCCCTGCGTCTCATGCGCAGCGAATAGGTCCCCGGGACGGCCTCCCCCCGCAGGCGGCGCACGTGTCGGTCCCGGACCATCTCGTGGTCCTCGGGGTAGATGAAATCGAGCATGGAGCGGTCGACCACGTCGCTGGCGCGCTCGTAGCCTGCCATTTCCACAGCCCGCATGTTGGCGAAGAGAACCTTGCCCTCCTGCGCGATGAAAATCCCATCCCCGGCGTTCTCGACGAGCAAGCGGTACAGCTCCTCCGATTCCCGCAGGGCCTTTTCGGCCCGCTTGCGCTCAGCGATGTCGAGAAAAAGGACCACCACCATCCCGTGCGCGGGGCCTACGGCGAACACTTCGAAGGCGCCCCGGATGCGCTCGTCCTCGTAGTCGACCTGCTCGGAGTGCCAGGGTTCCCCGGTGCGGCAAACTATCCGGTAGGCATCCGGGATCTCGGTCCCGACGAGGGATGGGAAGGCCTCCTCGATCGATCTGCCGACGAGAGTGCGGTTGTCGATGCCGAGGATGCGGTCGGCCGCGGAATTCGCGCCGGTAAAGATCAGGCTCCCGTCCGGCTCCAGGGAGTACCGGTGCACGCCCATGGGCAGAGCCTCGACGATCGAGTGGAACATCCCCTCGGACCGGGCGCGGGCCTCCTCCGCCTGGCGCCGGGACTCGCGCTCCGCCTCGAGTTCCGCACGACAGGCGCGCGCCTGTTCCTCGAAACTACTCGCCCGTGCCGTTTCGTCCGCCATCGTGCCTCAGATCGCCTGCTCGTAGATGCGGTAGGTCTTGTACCGGCGGCCCCCCATCATCTCCGCCGCACGGTTCATCATCAGGTTGTCCTCGAGGATCCAGCTGGCTTCGCCCCCGCGGTAGCCCAGCCTGGCGGCCCGGATCGCGTACTCGTAGAAGAGCACGCCCGCCGCGCCGGTGCGCTTGTACTCGGGGAGCACACCGAGCACCAGGACACGGCAGAAATCGATCCGCGAACGCCGGGTGAACAGCAGCCAGAGCCCGCGCAGCAGGCCGCCGTTGCGGTTCGCCTTGAGCGGGATGTTGATGTCGGGGAGCGTCAGCGCGAAGCCGGCCACCTCGCCTGCCGCGGTCTCCGCGAAGAGGACCAGCTCCGGGACCACGACGGGCTTGAGATCCGCCGCCATCGCGTCGAACTCCTCGTCGGTCATCGGGACCTCGCCCCAGTTCGCCTGCCAGGCGCGGTTGTAGACCTTCTTGATCCGCTGGATCTCCGCCGGGAAGTCCTTCATGTCGAGCGAACGGTAGGTCAACCCGCTGCGCTTCTGAAAGACCTCGTGAGCCCGCTTGAGCTTGGGGTTGCCGAGCGTCTCCGGCGTGGTGAGCAGGTAGGCGTAAAGATCCCTGGCCTTGCGCAGCCCGCATCCTTCGAGCAGCGCCGCGTAGTAGGGCGGATTGTAGGGCATCATCACGGCCGGCGGCAGGTCGAATCCCTCTACGAGCAGTCCGTACTCATCGTTGACCGACGGGTTGGCCGGCCCCCGAATCGCGTCCATGCCGCGCCCGCGCAGGTACCCCCGGGCAGCCTCGAGCAGGGCCGCGGCGACGGCGGGGTCGTCGATGCACTCGAAGAAACCGAAGAAGCCGATGCGGTCGTTGTGGCGGCTGTTGTGGTTGTGGTTCACGATTGCGCCGATGCGCCCGACGATCTTCCCGTCTCGCTCGGCGAGAAACAGCTCGCGCTCGGCATGCCGGTAGAATGGATTCTTCCGCGTGTCGATCAGCTTGCGCCGCTCCATGCGCAGCGGCGGCACCCAGTGCTCGGAGTCCCGGTAGTGGGTGTAGATGAAGTCGATGAAGCGGCGCTCGTCCGCCTTGGTGCGCACGGGGCGAATCTGGACGCCGGTCATGGTGTTGGGGGATTGTACCATCAGACGCGTCCGCGGGTGGCGGCCACCACCGGCAGCGCATGCGGCTGATCGAGTGACATCGCCCATCGCCGGGATGCGTTGGCTGGACTTCCGCGGGGGCTTCAACAGCCAGTGAAGTTGCGCCACCCCGGCATTGCTTCGCAAGCTTCTCGATCGTGAAAGTTGTGGCATTACTTGACAAGGGCGCCTGACATCATTACTAGTAATTGCATATGGATTGTCGCAAGGCGGTTGCGGTTGTACTTCTGATGTTCCTAGCGCTGGAAATCCTGCCCTGCGCCTTCCAGGAAGAGCCGACACTGACCGCCGATGGTCCTCGCGGATTCGCGTGTAGCATTGAGCCGCTTCAGGTTTGCGACCACGGCGATTCCTTCCTTGGCGCGTTGGCCAACCTTCCCGTTCTCGTCCCCGGGACACCAATGCTCATCCCCTCCCCGGGGATCCGTTATCTCCTGAATGACGACTCATCGTTCCCACCTGTCGGCTTTCACCCAGCCATAGATCACCCCCCTCAGCTCTCCGCGTAACGCTGATCGCTTCGCGATCGGGGACGCGGCACCCCCGGGCCTGACGGCCTCGGGGCACCGATCCGGCACGGATGCTCATCCGCGGCCGGTTTTATTCGGCCGCAAGGCCCGCCGCCCGCCCCCGATTTGTATCGGATTTCCAGGCGGAGGGACAACCGTGGAGTACTGGGATCACACGATGGGACCACAAGAGCGGGCAGCCCTGCGCGCTGGCGCGGTGCTGGCGGTGATGAACGGCGAAAAGAAACGTCACGTTGCGCGCCGCCTTGGTATCACCCGGCAAACTTTGCACAACTGGGTTGCGAGGCACCAGCGCGGCGGAACGGCAGCTCTGGTTGCGAAGCCGCGCGGCAGATCGCGGCGTCGGGTGCTTGAACCCTGGCAGGAGGCGCAAGTGGCAAACGCCATCTTGCTTCTGTCTCCTGCGACCGTACATCAGCGCTTCACGCGCTGGACGAAGAAGGCCATCGCCACGTTTATCCGGCAGCGTTTCGGCGTTTTCTTCAGTGCCTGGCAGGTTGACAGCCACGTGCGCCGCTGGGGCTTCGGATCCCACAAGGAGGTTCGCCGAGCGTTCATGAACAACCTGGCCCGGGACAGCGCACCGAGCTGGTTGCCCCAGCCACCGGCCGAGGCGGCAACCCCGCGTTGACAAGCCAGCCGGGAAAGGGGGCGAAAGCCATCCAGCAACAGAGAGAGAACACAGGGTTGAAGCGATGGGACAGCAACCAACCAAGGGAGGAATTGTTCGATGAAATGCGATGAGACCTGCACCCGCCGTGCTTTCCTGCGCACTACCGGCATCGTCACCGCAACAGCCGGCATCACGCTGGCCGCCTCGGGAATGCCGAAGTTCGCGACCCCGGCGGCAGCGAGCACCTACGACAAGTGGCCGTACAAGAAGCTGAACACGGACGAGGTTGCCAGCGTCGCCTACGAGAATTACATGAATCTCTTCTGCGCCTCCACGGTGCTCAAGGGGATCTTCACTCCGCTCGCGAACTCGATCGGTGGCCCTTACAAGACGTTCCCCGTCGAGTCCATGAAGTGGGCGCATGGCGGGGTTGCCGGGTGGGGCACGGTCTGCGGCACCCTGATCGGGGCGAGCACCGCCGCCGGCTTCATCACCGGCGACACCGACACGGTTGAGGCGATGTCCAACGACCTGATGTTCTACTACGCCAACACCGTCCTGCCGGTTTTCAAACCCGGCAAGGGCTTGTGGGCGGAGATCAAGAACACGACCAAGGCCGGGACGCCGATGTGCCACATCTCGGTCGGCCGGTGGATGCAGGAAGAAAACGTCGCGTTCCTCACCAACGAGCGGGCCGAGCGCTGTGCTCGCGTGGCCGCCAGCATAGCGGCCAAGACGGCCGAGATGCTCAATGCCTGGGAGGCCGCCGGCGGCAAGTACACGCCGGTGAACAAGCCGCTGGCCAATGTTCTGACCAACGGCATCACCTCGCAGAACAACTGCACGGACTGCCACGGCAAGGACGTGCCGGCGCCGCCGGGGACGGCCGCCGCCAAATAGCGGGAACGGTCGCATCGGGACGGGGAGGGATTTCCGGGAGATCGCGAGGCGCCCCGGGAATTCCCTCCCCGGAGTCTGCCGGCGCGTACCATGACCAGGGCCGGAATGAGAAAACCATCAAGGAGCGGAACCTCAACATGGGAGCATCGATGAAATTCATCTCGGCGTCTCTTGCCGTCACCTCCGTGCTGCTCTGCCTCCAGTTAGCGATACCGTCGGCGTCTCTTGGAGCGGTCGCGGCCGAAGGCCCCGGCAGCTGCAACGTCTGCGGGATGGACCGCACGGCAAACGCGACAAGCCGGATGCTGATTGCGTATGAAGACGGCAGCTCCGTTGGCGTCTGCAGCGTTCATTGCGCCGCAGCCGCACTGAAGATGAGCACGGGCAAAGTGGTCAAATCCCTCCAGGTCGCGAACTATTCGACCCTGGAGCTCCTGGATGCGAAGTCCGCCATCTGGGTGGTCGGCGGTGATCTCCGGGGCGCAATGACGCAAACCGCGAAATGGGCCTTCGCAAAGGAAGAAGCGGCGCAGCAATTCATTGCGGCGCACGGCGGGCGGATTGCACCGTTCGCCCAGGTCATGAAGCTGGCTGAAGCAGAGGTTGCGGCCGGTGGCGGCATGAAGCACGAACCTGCCATGCACGCCGGGCACGACATGGGGCAGATGCGGATGGGAGCTGGTTCTCAGCTTGTTTTCAATCCGGCGTTTGGCGACCAGATTTACCGCACCCACCCCGCGGGCATGTGGATGCTGAGCTACCAGTACATGCATATGGACATGAGCGGTCTTCGCGACGGCACCTCAGATGTGGACAGCGCCAGTGTCGGATATATGCGGCAACGCGATTACGAATACATGATGATCCCGACGAAGATGACCATGAACATGCAAATGCTGATGGCCATGTACGGCATTTCTGACAAGTGGACCGCAATGGTCATGCCGAGCTATCTTGAAACAAAGATGGAGATGATCATGGACATGGGCCCGATGATGGGCCGGGGCGCGTCTGACCCGATGTCGACCGGGGGATTAGGCGACACCGAGGTCAGGGGCGCGTACAAGATCAACCAGGTCCTCACGGCAAGCCTCGGATTGAGCCTGCCAACGGGGAGCATTGACGAGACGGTCGCCAGCATGGGCTCGACGTTCCGCGCGCCGTACGATATGCAGCTCGGCACCGGAACCTATGATCTCAAGCCTGCGATTACCTACAATGCCTTGAGCGATGACGCTCGGTGGAACTGGGGGGCGCAGGCCTTGTATGCGTGGCACACGGGAAGGAATGAAAATGACTGGAGTTACGGCGACTCATTGAAGGTGAACGGCTGGCTGCAGCGCGCCTTCGGGCCTGCTTCGGGCTGGTTGCGTCTTGCTTGCAGCGACACGGGAAGCATCCGCGGCAGGGACGAGAAAATCGAAGACCTGCAAGCTTGGTCGCCGATGCCGGATGCCGATCCCGGCAACTACGGCGGCACCAAGATCGACGGCGCGGTCGGTGCGAGCTTCAGCCTCGGCCCTGCAAGCCTGGGACTGGAATTCGCTCTCCCGCTCTACCAGGATCTCAACGGTCTCCAGATGAAAACGAGCTGGTTCATGACCGCAGGTCTTCAGGTCATGTTCTAGGTCAAATACGGTTTCCGAGCCACCAGGTATGGCCAGGAATGTACTATTCTTGAAAGCGCTGAAAGTTGAAAGTACACGGGGGACCGGCAGTGAATGTCTTTTTGCGGGAACGGGGAATGTCCCAGATGCGCCCGCCGCTGATGATCCTCATGCTTGTTGTCATTCTGCAGGGAACTGGCGCCAGTTGCTCCAGGAACCTGCCCAAGTACCCGGAATTACGCGCACAGGGCGGGACCGTGACGGCCGACCTCTCCGGCATCGGTGCCGAGAGCGGGCGTTTCCACACCTACCGCTCCAGCACCGGGAAAAGGGTCGATTTCTTCGTGTATCGCGAGAGCTCCGGCATGCCGTACGCGGTCCTCGACGCCTGCCGAACCTGTTACCGGTGGAAGAAGGGCTACGCCCTCGACGGCACGGAGGTCATCTGTCTCAAGTGCGACATGCGGTTCAAATTGAACGGGCTGTCGCAGGGGACCGGTTCCTGCATCCCGATAGCCCTGAACACCGAGCAGCGCGGCGACTCGCTGTTCATACCCGTCACGGAACTCGAGGCCGGGGCGCGGTTTTTCTGATGCTGTCGCTCTGGTCTCGGCGCAGGCGCTGAAACCGGCGGCCTCTGGCTGACCGAGGTGCCCGACGCTTCCCTTGTCGCAGCAAGCGCTCGCACCCGCGTTTTGCTTCTCTCCGTGCCGTCATTCCCGGGGTCAGACCGAGGCATCTCTCCCGCGCTTCCTCGCGAAGGCAAACCCGATGAGCCCCGCGAGCGTCAGCGTCAGCATCGCCCCGACGAGACCGGCTGTCGAGGTACCCTTGTCGACGGCGGGCCACGAGGGCTTTGCCTCCTCGGCCGGCTGCCGGCCCTCCTTGGCGGGCAACGCATATTCGGGCAGGAACGCGGTCTTCCGCTGAACCCTCGCGAGCGTCTCGGGGAGTCCTTGCGCGGTGCCCTCGAGTTCGTCCTTGCCGGTCACCCGTCCGATGCTCCACTCGAGGCCGTCCGGGCGGTCAGAAGCGAACCAGGCCACTACGCCGCCCGTGAGCAGCGCGGCCATGCCCAGCGATGCGAGCAGCGGCGCCAGGCTGCGGGACCTGCCAGGTGTTTCCTGCGCGATCCCCAGAGCCTGCGCCTTCAACTCGGGGCGCAGCTTGAGCACGTAGCCGAGGACCGCGGCGGTGACGAAGCCCTCGATGATCCCGATCGGCAGGTGAATCCCGCCCATCAGCGCGATAAACGGACTGAAGGTCAGTTCGCTGCGTCCGGAGAAGAGGGTTTGGAGCACGACCCCCATCGCCCCCATCTCAAGACCGACGGCAGCGGCCCCGACTGCTGCAGCGCTCATGCGGGCGGTGGATGGCAATCCACCTGCAAGGGCGCGAAAGAGCGGCAGACCGACGAAACAGGGGAAGACACCAAGGTTGAAAATGTTGCATCCGAGGGCCAGAAGCCCGCCATCGGCGAAAAAGAAAGCCTGGATCACCAGGACCGAGGCGATCGTCAGGAAAGCTGCGTAGGGTCCGAGCAGGATCGAGAGTAACAGCCCGCCGCCGATGTGACCGGAAGAACCGGTTCCCGGGATCGTGAAGTTGATCATCTGGGCCGCGAAGACGAAGGCGCCCAACACCCCCATCAGCGGCACCTTGTGGTCGTCGAGGGTTTTCCTGATCTTGCTTGCGCAGTACGCCAGCGCCGCGCCGGAGATCGTCCAGAAGCCGACACCAACCGTTGGGGAGAGCAGTGCGTCGGCCATGTGCATGATCGAGTTCCTTCCCTGCGGTTGATCGGTTCGTTGCCGCTTTGCCCACCCTCGCAGTATTATTAATTCATACTATCATAAGCTCAAAGTGTTACACCAATCAAATACAGTGCTACTGCCTGGACGCTCTGTCAGGAACAGAAATATCCCTTGGAGATCGTGAAGAATTTCCATTCGGCAGGTGATCGGGAGAGGCTCCCCATCGCCCGCAGGCCGCGGGCAGGATCAGTTCTTCCTGACTGTCAACAACACCCACCGCTGCCGCGCCGTCCCGGCAGGACCTCGTTGAGCCACTCGCTGATCATCCCGGCCGCGCAGCCGACGCCTGCATCGACCCGGATCGCCCCGGCCTGGCAGTTCGTGCGGCAGGCGCCACACTCCATGCAGCGGTCGGCATCCAGGATTTCCGCCTTGTCGCCGCGCAGGACGAAGACCTGATGGGGGCAGACTTCCTCGCACATGCCACAACCGACGCAGGCCTCGCGGTCCAGTTCGAGCGTTGCGACCTCGGACAGGTACGAATAGCCTTTCATGGTCCCCTTCTCCGCTTCAGCGCAGCGCGGCGATGACCCCGCAGGCGATCCCGGCGATCACGCCACCGGCCATCACCGGCATGGAGAGGCGCATCTCTTTTTTCACCCCGGAACGCGATGTGTAGGGCGTGCTGCCGGTGAAGTTCAGGGCGAGAAAGGAACTGACCGCGCTCACCAGCAGTACTGTTGCCGCCGCCGCGGCGCCCCGCCACCCCGTCACGGCGAGAAAAAGCAGGGCCCAGAGAACACCGACGATCGCGCCCTTCACCGCGAAGCTGCGCGTCGGCAGCCAGGGAAGGGCCAGCGGAGCGACAATCGTGCCCGCCGCCACGGCCCCGCAGTAGGCCAGAACCGCCGGGATCGCAGCCGCGGGTGAGAAATGCCCGTCGCGCCAGGCTGTGGCGAATGCGAGCAGCGGAACGATCCAGGCTGAGCCCTTGAGGGCGATCACCAGCTCGATCGGGATCAGAACCAGGCGCTCGCGAAAAGAGAAGGTCAGTTCGCGCATCTCCGGAGTCGACTGCATGCGGCCGTCAAGGTAGCGGGGAATATCTTCGGCCCGGATCGCGGCAAAGCGGACCGAAAAGCCGGTATGCGCGTGGACATCAAAGGCCGAGACCCCGGGAGCCCCGAGCAGCGGCAGGACCAGGGACCGGTGCTCCACCACCTTTGCCAACCGGGTGGCCGCGATCCGGGTGACGAGCTCCTCGCTCCCGAATGTTCCCTTGCCGGCCGCGCACCAGACATTGATGCCGTGGGTCTCCAGCACGAGGAGCCAGGCGTTGCGCCCCGACAGCGTGCTCCGCACGAGGTCGTAGCTCATCTTGTAGTTCGCGGTGACCAGCACCGGGTCGCGATGGGTCGGGGAGCCGATTGCGTACAGTCCCGGGGGGACGAGATAGGACATGCGGCCGATTCCCCAGCGCGCCTTCCAGGCTCCGAAGAGATCGCCGCGGCCGAGCGCAGCGGCGACCACCGGCACCCTGCCCGCTGCGGTCTCCAGCCAGCGCTGGAATCCCGCCACCCCCTCGTCGATGTTCCCGCTGACCGCGGGAGTCTTCGGGCCTCAACAGGGCTCTTTACCTGGATGAACCCCGAGTGCGGAAGCCGGCGCCATCGGCAACATCTGACCCTTCATCTGCATTACGCGCTTCAATATACCCGCATCGGAGAAAAAAACACCCGGTATACTCTCCACCTGACATCATCCCCGTGGGAAAGGAGGCGCCGAGCAATAATACCTTTTTGTGTTTTATTTTAATTGCCGCGACATTATGGTACTATTATTATGACTACTTTTCGAGGTCTCTTGGCCGACGCAGAACACCACCATGTGTATTATCAATTAGTTATATATATTCATCTCAAGCTGGCACGCTGCTTGCTGACTCTCCTGTACGGCGATGGTGCATTTGGGCATCCGCCGCAAAGCAAACAGGAGGAAGCCGCAATGAAGATCCATGTACCAGGCATCGCCACCTTGAGTGCAGCCGTATCTCTCGCCCTCACCCTGGCCTTTGCGCCACCCACTGCGCACGCCGAGGGCGTTGCAGGCAAGGGTACCTTCTCCACCGCGTTCGCCAGCCGCTATGTCTGGCGCGGGCAGACACTCTCCAAGGGCTTCGTCGCTCAGCCCACGGTCGGGATCACTCTCGGCGGATTCGGTGCCTCTCTCTGGAGCAACATCGACCTGGACAACGACGAGGCGGACGACGACGGCCTCATCATGAACGAGACCGACCTGACACTGAGCTACACGATGCCCGTTGGGCCGCTGACCCTGACCGGCGGCGCCATCCACTACGACTTCGACGGTGGCGACACCCAGGAGATCTACCTGACGGGCGCGCTGGCGACCCTGCTCAACCCGTCGCTCACCCTGTACTACGACATCGACGAGGGCGAGGGCGGCTTTGCGGTGCTCGCGGTCTCCCAGGCGATTCCGGTCGGGCCAGTCTCGGTGACCGCCGGCGCCTCGTTGGGATTCAATCTCGACGACAAGGCGATGGGCGTCAACGCCGACGGTGAGGATTTCACCGGGCTGTATTACGGTGAGATCTCGCTCGCGACGAGCATCCCGGTCTTCGGCAACGTGAGCATCGACCCACGGATCGCCTACAGCACCGCCCTCGGCGACCATGGCGAGCATGCGATCAAGGCAATCAGCGTCGCCGGCGAGAAGGACATGTTTTACGGGAGCGTCGCAATCACCGCCGCCTTCTAGGCCGGCGGCCGGCTCGAAGCGGGCGGGACGGGTGGAAGTCCCCTTCCCCTCTTTGGCTGGGGGGGGGATTTCCGGCTGGGACAGCCAAGGCTCGTCCAATCGGCTCCTGTGGCATACTGATCCCACTGGGCGGGAGACCTCTCGTGAAGAGCATGAAGATCGCACTGGCGCAGATCAACCCCACGGTTGGGGACCTGCGGGAGAACCTCGAGGCGATCACCGCCTTCGCGGGGCGTGCGCGGGATGCCGGTGCGCACCTGGTCGTTTTCCCCGAGCTCGCGCTCTGCGGCTACCCTCCCGAGGATCTGCTGCTCAACCCGCTCTTCGTGCGCGAGTGCCGCACGGCGCTCCACGAGGCGGCCCGCCGGTGCTCCGGCATCGACGCGATCGTCGGCTTCCCCGAGAGCGCAGGCGGGGGCGTCCACAACGCGGCGGCGCTGCTGCGCGACGGCGCTGTGGCGGGGATCTCCCGCAAGACCGAGTTGCCGAACTACGGCGTCTTCGACGAGCACCGTTACTTCGCTCCCGGCACGCAGCCTCTCGTGTTCGACACCGGCGGGGTCGCGTGCCTGGTCACTATCTGCGAGGACATCTGGGTGGCCGACGGCCCCGTCGAGCGCCTGGCGCGCGAGCGACGCCCCGGACTCGTCCTCAACCTCTCCGCATCCCCCTTCCACGCCGGCAAGCTCGCCGAGCGGCATGCCGCGGCAGCCCGCTTTGCCCGCGCCGCCGGGGCGCCCGTCTGCTACGCGAACCTCGTCGGCGGCC
>CAZEOK010000011.1:0-43067 GCA_964513745.1 uncultured bacterium | reverse complement strand
CCGCGAACATGTTCGGTTTCTGGGACTGGGTCGGCGGTCGCTACTCCCTGGACTCCGCGATCGGTCTCTCGACGATGATAGCCGTCGGGCCCGAGCGCTTTCGCGAACTGCTAGCCGGTTTCCACGCCATGGACGAGCATTTCCGCACGGCGCCGTTCGAGCGCAACCTGCCGGTGCTGCTGGGGCTGCTGGCGCTCTGGTACTCCAGCTTTTTCGGGACACAGACCGCGGCCGTGCTGCCGTACGACCAGTACCTCAAGCGTTTCCCGGCCTATCTGCAGCAGCTGACGATGGAGAGCAACGGCAAGCGCGTCACGCTCGACGGCGCGGTGGTGGACTACCCGACCGGCGCGATCACCTGGGGCGAGCCGGGCACGAACGGCCAGCACTCGTTCTACCAGCTGATCCACCAGGGCACCCGGCTCGTCCCCTGCGACCTGATCGGCTTCGCCCGGTCGCTCAACCCCCTGGGCCGGCACCACGACATGCTGATGTCCAACGTCTTCGCCCAGGCCGAGGCGCTGGCGTTCGGCAAGACCGCGGACGAGGTGCGGGCCGAGGGGACGCCGGAGCCGCTGGTGCCGCACCGCACCTTCGAGGGCAACCGCCCGACCAACGTCCTGCTCGCCGAGCGGCTCACGCCCGAGGTCCTCGGGGCGTTGGTCGCCCTCTACGAGCACAGCGTCTACACGCAGGGGGTGATCTGGCGCATCAACCCCTTCGATCAGTGGGGCGTGGAGCTGGGCAAGGTGCTGGCGCAGCGCATCATCCCGGAGCTGGGAAACGCCGCCGAGCCGGATCTGCGGCACGACAGCTCGACCAATGCCCTGATCCGCCGCTATCGACGGCTGCGGGGGCTATGAGGACGGAGCAGTCCCCGGCGGCGTGCAGGCGCGCCCCTTCAGGCGGAAGAGGAATTTGAGCACGCCCCTGGTGCGCGCGCTGAAGAGCCGGTCCGTGAACATCGACCCGGCAACCCGCCTGGAGATCTCGGAGAGCGTCGGATAGGCGTGGATCGCGCCCGCGAGCGTCGAGAGCTTGACGCCCCCGCTCATGGCCGCGACCCATTCGTGGATGAGCTCGCCGGCATGTTCGCCGACGATCTGGCAGCCGAGCAGCTTGCCCTGCGGGCTGACCAGCACCTTGATCTTCCCGAGCGTCTCACCCTCGGCCAGGGCCCGATCGTTCTGCGCGAACGGCTCCTGGAGCACCCTGCAGGCCACGCCCGCCCGGGCAGCACGCTGCTCGTTGAGGCCGACGCTGGCGACTTCCGGATCGGTGTAGGTGCACCAGGGGACGTTGGCGTAGTCGGCCTTGCGCGGCAGCCGCAGCACGGCGTTGGTGAGGGCAACCGAGCCCTCGTAGCCGGCGACGTGGGTGAAGGCGAGCTTGCCGTGGACGTCCCCGCAAGCGTAGATGTGCGGGACGTTCGTCCGCAGGCGCGCGTCGGTGGGGATGCCCTTTGGCGAGAACGCGACTCCGGCGGCCTCCAGGCCCATTCCTTCGACATTGGGCCTGCGGCCCGTCGCAACGAGCAGCGCGTCGGCCTCCAGCACCCGGGTCGCTCCTCCCGCCGCCGGCGCCACGCTCAGTCTGATGGTGGCGCCGGTCATTTCGGCCCGCACGGCCCTGGTGCCGGCGAGGACCTCCATCCCCTCGGCCCTGAGGCGCTGCTGCAGGATGGCCGCGACGTCAGCGTCCTCCGACGCGAGAATCCGATCGAGGAACTCGATCACGGTGACTCGGGAGCCGAGCCGGCCGAGCGCCTGGGCCATCTCCAGGCCGATCGGTCCGCCGCCCAGCACGAGCAGGCGGGCGGGGAGGGCACGTTGAGAGAAGAGCGTTTCGTTGGTCCAGAAGGGTACCGACGACAATCCCTCGAGCGGCGGTAGCGACGGCCGCGAACCGGTGGCGATCACCCACGAGCGCGCCGAGAGCCGCTGGCCGTCGACCTCGACCGTGTGCGAGTCGATGAAATGTGCCGGGCCGAAGCGCACCTCGGCGCCGAGTTTGCAGAAACGCTCCTCCGAGTCGTGCGCCTGGATCTTCTCGATGACGCCACGCACGCGGTCCATGACCGTGCCCAGGTCGACCGGGGGCAAGGCAAGTTCGGGAAGCCCGAATTCCCGGGCGCGCCGGGCGTGCGCCCAGAGGGTCGCTGTCCGGATGAGGGTCTTGGAGGGGACGCACCCGAAGTGCAGGCAGTCGCCGCCGAGCCGGGGGCTCTTCTCGATCAGCACTGCCCTGGCGCCGAACTGCGCCGCGCCGGCGGCCACGGTGAGCCCCGCCGCGCCGCCGCCGATGATCCCGATGTCGTGGGAATAGTCAGTCATGTCGGGTCTCCTGTTTCAGCTGAACGGCAATGAGGCGCTCCTGCCCCATCCGTCAACAGCAAGCACTGCGTTCCCGTGCTGGCTGCGGGGTCCTGACGCTGCGGACCTCCAGCGTGCTTGCTTCGCTGCGCCGCTGGAGACCTCCCCGCCGCGCCACCCCTTCGCCCAGCTCAGGCCTCCTGTCCGCAAACTCCTTCTGAAGCTCGAGCCTTCCAGAGGAATTTCCGCCCGGCATCAGACCTTGTTGGCCAGCGCTCGCCGGGCGATGCGCGTCACATAGAGCGTGACGGCCACGGTGGCCAACAGGCCGATCACGTAAAGCGCCCACTGCACGGGCGTGCGGCCTTCCCCCTGGCGGTCCAGCGTGGCGAGGCTGCCCGCGAGAGACCCGAGGTAGACGTACATCACCGTCCCCGGGAACATGCCGATCCACGAAGCGAAGAAGTAATCGCGCAAGCTCACCTTGGTGATCCCGTAGGCGTAGTTCAGCAGGTTGAAGGGGAATGCGGGCGAGAGCCTGGTCAACCCGACGATCTTCCACCCCTCGCGGCCCACGGCCTCGTCGATGGCCAGGAATTGCCTGTTGCCCTCGATGCGTCGCGCCACGCGGTCGCGGGCAAGGTAGCGGCCCACGAGGAAGGCGGCCGTGGCGCCCAGGGTCGAGGCCACCGAGACGATCGCCGTGCCCTTGACCACGCCGAAGACGACGCCGGCGCCGAGGGTCAGAATCGACCCTGGGAGCATGAAGACACAGGCCAGGACGTAGATCGCGACGAAGGCGACCGCTCCCGCCGGCCCCAGCCCCGACACCCAGTCCAGGGAGCGCCGCAGCTGCTCCTGCACGTGAAAGTACCGGAATGCGGCGAAGAGAGCCGCCGCTCCGAGGGCGAACAACGCGAGGCTCAGGTGCGATCGTCGCGCGGTTTTCTGGTCTGCCATCCGGGAATCCTCCCCCCGTCGTCCCCGGGGTGCCAGCCGCCGCCCCTGCACGTTCTCAAGGATACACCAGGGACGGCCCTGCTCGTTCGGCTCTCAACCCCGAGCGCACTCAGCCCGATCCTTCAAACCGGGGCGTGAGCTACGGGCGAAGCTGGAAAATCCTCCAGGGGCCCACGCGGACCCGCAACGCGGTGTCCGGGTCTTCCGCCATCGATTTCAGAAAGGGCCCCCATTTCGGTTCGCCCGCGCACAGCACGTATCCGGCGGCGAACGTCGTTCCGAGCAGCCGGGCCGGCCGCGGCGGCGGGTCGTGGGTGGTCTGATACCAGATCCGGTACCGCCGCGGGTCCTGCACGGCAAAGAGCACGGGGTCGAGCGCCACCAGAAAGCGCCGGCCCGGCAGCGCGAGCAGCAGCTCGCCGGTGAACTCCCAGTCGCAGGTCACGACCTGGGCGCCCGGTGGGATGAGTCCGGCCAGGGCTTCTCGCACCGGCGGCGGTATCAGATCGGTGCGTTGCCGCATCAGGTCGAGCGGGTGCCTGCCGAGCAGCGCCATCAGCGCGACGCCGACAGCCAGCACGCCCGCGGGCAGTGAGCGCAAGCGGGAGCCGGTCAACGTCAGGGCGGCCGCGAGCATCGAGAAAGGAACCAGATACTCGATGAAGCGCTGGGTGCGCAACGTCACCGCGAGGAAGGCCGCGGCGCACAGGGCGGCAGCCAGCGGCAGGGCATCTTCCCTGCGCACGGCCCACGACCGCCGCAGCGCCGCCAGGGCGAGCAGGGACGGCAGGAGAGCGTGCCGGCCGAAGCCGGGGAGCGAGAACGGCTGGAACTCCCCGCCGAGGTCGAAGCCGCTCCTGGACGACCACGCTGTCCGGAACAGGATTTCTATGTTCACGATCCGGAAGAGACGCAGGTTTTCCGGGAAGTCGGGGTGGAGCAGCACCGCCGTGCAGACCGCGGCGAGGACCAGCGCCGGGCCGCGCCAGTGCAGCCGTCGATCCACGAGGAACTGCACCCCCGCCACGACGGTCGCGAGAGCCAGCGGCAGATGCCAGGCCGTGTAGCAGAACGGGAAGAGGAAGGCCGCGGTCGCCAGGATGACCCAGCGGCGCCGCGTCGCGGACCAGACCAGGATCAGCGAGAGTGCAATCGAGAGCAGATGGGGGCGCACCATTGCGAAGCGTGCCAGAAAGGCTCCCGAGCACGCCGGCGCCGCCAGGGTCCAGAGTCCCGCCTGCAACACGCCCTCGCTCCGGAGGATGAGATAGAGGACCGTCAGCACCACCGTGCCGAGAAAGGTTCCGGCGATCCTGGAGGCAGTCGGGGGGTCCAGGTTCGCAACGGGAAGCAGCAGCAGGTGGAAGAGCAGCTCCTTGTCGGCGTAGTGCTCCGCCAGCCAGCTGTACGGCGTCCAGGGGAAGCTGCTCAGCAGCCCCTCGCTGCGCATCAGCCTCGCCACGGCGAGGTGATAGGCCGTGTCGGAGTCGAAATACGTCGGCAGCAGAAGCTGCACGAGGCCGCAGGTGCCGATGAAAACCGCCAGCCAGGCGGCGATCTCGCCGCCGCGGGCTGACCGGACCTGAACTCCGACCGGGTGTGTCACGCCCGTGGGAGGAACGGCTGCCGCTGCTGTTTCGGCAACGCCATGCTCACGCGACCGTCCCCTCCCCGCCCGATGCGCATCAGTACCAGAGATGGATCATGGCCAGAACCTGGCCGTAGTTCTCCTCCGGCGTGTCGTTGTAACGGTACTGGACGTCGAGCTCCGTGAAGGGGAAAGGGTGGAATTCCAGGCCAGCGATGGAGCGCGTCGATTCGTCGTCCTCGATGTCGCGGTTCGGGTCGAGGGTTTCGTAGCGGACCTTGAACGTCGTCCCCCTGAAGGCCAGGAAGTTCAGCTCGTTGAAGGAGATAAACTCTTCGCAGTCGGTGCCATCTCCCGAGAACTCGTTCTTCACCATGTCGTATTCGAACAACCACGTCAGGCGCCGGAAATTCACCGAGCCATAGCCGCCGTACGCCGTCCGATCGCCGGTGGATCCCGCGGTGCTGTCCGAGACAGACCCCCAGTTCCGGTTGTCGTTGATCCGCAGGAACGAGCCGCCAATCTGAAGCCACAGGCCCTGCCAGCCGAAGACGCCGGAGTAGACCGTCGAAGTTGCATCGCTGTTTCCCGCGGGCAGGACGTCCTCGTTCATGTACGCGAGCCGGCCGTAGAAGACGAGGGGGTCCGCCCCGATTTCGACGCCGGAACTGTAGGAGACGGGGTTGCTCTGGTCCACGAAGAGCTCCTTGCGGATAAACGCGGTGTGATCCTCCAGGCGGTGCCCGAAGGGCGGCATGAACTTGCCGAATTTCAGGTAGCCGTTGTACGGCAGGCGGTCGACCAGCGCGAAGATTTCGCGCACCTCGGAGTTGCCGCCGCGCTGGAGCCCGAACTGGGTGAGCAGGGAGATGTTGTCGCTCATGCGGGAGCCGAGGTAGATGTCGCCCTGCATCGGGAAGAACAACGGGCTTTTCTTGTCTTCCTGGTCCGTGGCGAGGATGTCCAGCAGACGAAAGTCGCCGCCGAAGGTGAGGAACTGGTTGTCCTTGATCAGGCTCAGGCCCTTCTCGAGAGGGGCGCTCAGGCCGCTTTTCAGCGGCAGATGCCTTTCCCCGAAATACTGGCCCGCCGCGGTCCGCAGCATGCCCCCGTCCGGATTGACGTGGCAGGAGCCGCACGTGGCGCGGCACCGGCGGGCGGCGAGCGCGTAGTTCGACTCGACCCACGCCGGGTCGCTGCGGTCAGGCAGCGCGTGGCACGAGTTGCACTTGGCTGCGGCCTGCATGGCGAGAAGGGGCGTGGCGGCGGCGTTCCCCGCGCTAAGGAGCGCAAGGCAGCATGCTGCAACCAGACCTGCCAGCACCACGATGCGGGACCTTTGCATGGGACCTCTCCTTTCTCGATTGCAACCTCGCGAGGAGCTCAGAACGGGATTACGGGTATGCAGTATCAGCCGGGGCGGGGACTGTCAAGGCCGCCGGCCGTCAGGATATCCCCGGTCCCTTGAATGGCCATTTAAAAAGCTTATAGTGATAAACATGTCGGGTTGGCCGGCGAAGGCATCGTTGCCGCACCGGTGTTCTGGTCACTCCAGGAACAGGAGGGTTGAAAATGTCGAAGAGCATGGACCGGAGAAGGTTTCTCACGTTCGCGGCCAGCGGCGTGGCCGTCGGCGCGTTCCTCGTCCTGCACGGCTGCTCCAGCGGCTCGAGCAGCAGCACGACTCCTGACCCGACACCCGACCCGACACCCGACCCGACCTACAGCGACAAGGCCGGCAGCATTGGCGAGAACCACAACCACTCGGTGACCCTGACCGCGGCTCAGCAGGAGGCGGGCCAGGCCGTGACGCTCACCCTTACGGGGGGGACGCACACGCACGAGTTGATTCTCGATGCCACCGATGTCGCCCAGATCGCCGCTGGGACAAGGTGGTCGGACGTGTCGACGACGGATTCCGGCCACTCTCACGGGGTCAGCTTCAACTAACGCGGCCGGCAGCCCGGTTCCTTGACTATCCCCCCGGGGGCCGTGAGAATCACCCGGGCGGCGGGTTATCTCCGTCGCGGTGGGGGCGGATGACGGGAGCGATGAAGGGTGCGGCGAACTCCGCGAGAGCAGTCGGCTGGCGGGAACTGGCGTCGGTGGCGACGGCGCTGCTGTTGCTTGCGGTTGTCTTCACCTGGCCGCTGACGCGCCACTTCACCACCGATGTGCTCTACACCCACCTGGCGCATCCCGGCTACGAGCGCGTGCCGATAGCCCAGGGAGACCACCTGCAGCTGCTCTACCAGTTCTGGCTCTTCGGCGACAGCGTTCGCGAGGGGCGCGCGCCCCTGACCGACCACTACGAGTTCCGCGACGGCAGCCCCCCGGCATTTTTTTTCCAGCCCTCGCTGCTGCCGCTGTTGACGTTCCTGTTCTCGCCGCTTGGCCTGATCGCGAGCTACAATCTGCTGACGCTGCTCTCGTTCGTTGGCGCGGGCCTGGCGACACACCTGCTGCTGCGGCTTGAAATCGACGACCGGTGGGCGGCCTTCGCCGGGGCGCTCGTGGTCGCGCTCTTCCCGTACCGCGTGGCGCAGCTCGCCGGGCACGCCAACGGCTTTCTCTCCTTTCTCGTCCCGCTGTATCTCTTTTTCTTCGAGCGCTCGCTGCGCGCGCCGCGCTGGGCCGGCTGGGCGCTCGCAGCGGGAGTGACGTTCTTTTTCGCGGGGGCCATGGAGTTTCACATCGTCTACTATCTGGCGCTGCTGCTCGGCGTCTATCTGCCGTTTCGCTTCGTCGCGCCGCTCGCCGAGTGGCTCGAGGCACGCGAACCATCGCCCGGGCCTGCCGCCGGCCCGCTTCCGCCGCTCCTTGCGGCCCTCGGGGGCGCGGGCGTCGGCATCGCCACCTACCACGCGGCCGACAGCGTCCACCACTTCGGGCGGCCAGCCGGATGGGCGGTGACGGCGGGTGTCGGCGCGGTTTGCGGACTGCTGGTCTGGCGCGTCCTCGCACGCGCGGCGGCACGGCACCTCGAACCGCCCGCCGCGGGGCTGCCCCGCGTGCTCGCGCTCCCGTTTGCGCCTCTCGCACTGCTCGGGCTGGCCCCTCTCGGGGTCCGGCTCGGCATCCCCTACCTCGGGCGGGTCTCGGTCGCGGCGGCAATCGCCGGTGCGGTGGCCCTCGCCCTGCCGGTGCTGAAGTTGCTCGCGCAGGCGCGGTTGCTCGCGCGGGCGCGTGGACATTTCGCCGACCGGTCACGCCGCTATCTGCTGCATCTGGGATTCATCGGCGGCACCCTCGGGTACCTGATGGTTGTCCGAAAGCTCATCTTCACGTCCTCGGTGGCCGGGAGCGGGCGGCGATTCTCGGAGGTCTCCGCTTTCTCGCCGCGCCCTGCCGACCTGCTTGCCACGGTGAGCATGAACGCGGAGCGGGCGGTCTACATCGGCGTCGTCGCGGCGGCGCTGGCGCTGATCGGCCTCGTGTCGCTGCGCCGGGTCGCCGATCCGGGGCGCCGGGCGCGCGGCGCATTCTTCGCCGGCGCCGGCATCGTCGGCCTGCTGCTCGTGGTCGGCCCGCATCTCGATCTGTTTCCGCTCTACCACCTGTTCTTCCGCGGCGTGCCGATGTTCAACTTCCCGCGCGTCTCCGGGCGCATCCTCGCGGTTGCTGCGGTCGGCCTGGCGCTGCTCGCCGCGCTTGGGCTTGCCGCGCTGCGACGGCGGGCGGGCCGGCGCGCCGGTATCCTGACGGCGGTTGTTCTCGTGCTGCTGGTGGCGGACTACCTGCCTGCGCGAACTCCGGGGCTCACGACGCTGCCGCTGACGCACCCCGTGTACGAGCGCCTCGCGCGCGAGCGGACGGCGGGCGAGACGATCCTCGAGCTGCCGATCTGGCCGGGCGACACCGCCTGGACGTCGATCTACCTCTGGTTCGTCACGCGTTACCGGAACCTGCTGATCAACGGCTACTCCCCGGCGACCCCCCGCGCGTACGTCGATCGGGTCTTCAAGCCGCTCTACCCGCTGGATTTCGGCGAGATGCGCCGCCCGCAGTATGATCTGCTGCGGCGCCTCGGCATTCGGTTCATCGTCTTTCACGAGGAGGCGTACCCGCCCAAGATCAGCGATTTCCCCTTCCGTGTCACCGCGGAGAACCTGCGCGGTTCGCCCTATCTGGAGATGGTGGCATATTCCCCGCCGCTCTGGCTCTTCCGTCTGCGCCTCGAGCCCGCCGCGGGCGGGGAGTCCGTCGCCGGCATCTCCCCCGTCGGCAGCCTTTGGGAGGGCGAGCGCTGGAGCGCGGGGTCGGGCGCCAGGGTCGACGACCCCCTCGCCTCCGGCGGGGCAGTGGCCTCCTTCCCCGCGGGGACGCCCGGCGTGCTCAACCGTCCATTCCCGGCGCGGAACTACCCGGCGGGGACCTACCGTGTCACGGCGCGCTTCCTGGCGGAGCGTCCCGGCGCGGCGCCAGGGATGGCGATGGAAATCAAGGTTGGAGATCCGGGGAGGCTCGTTGCCTCGTCCCGGGTCCCGCCGGGTTCCGACCGCGACGGTGTCCTCGACCTAGACGCCGAATTCACGCTGGACGATCTCGGGCGGGTTTTCGTTCAGGTTGCTTCCGACGGTTCGATGCCGGTGCGCTGGGATTCCACGCTGGTGCGCTTCGCCGGTGCTTCCGAGCCGCAGCTCACGATCGAGATCGAGGATCTCTGGCACATGGGGACCCCATTCGCCGATCCCGCCGCGTCGGGGGGGCAGGCCGTCGAGCTGATCCCCGGGTATCACCCGCGGGACTATGCGTTCTCCGGCCCCGACCGGGTGCTCCCCGCCGGTTCATGGGTTGCCAGGCTGCGCTATTCCGGCGCGCCGTCGGTCGCGTCTGCCGGCGGGCGCTTCGAGACCGGCCTCTCGAACGTGGAGCAGCCGCTGGCCGCGGTGTCCCTGCCGGGGCCGGATGGCTCCGGCGGTTACCAGGAAGTCATGCTGCCCTTCACGCTCTCCCGCTCGGTGCCGGTGCGTTTCCGGGTTTTCTTTTCCGGGGAGCGCCGGCTGGTGCTCGATCGCATCACGATTTCCCCGGGACAGAATCCGTCTTGAAGGCGGCTGTGACGATCGCCTGCGCCTCTTGTTGGATCCGGCGCAGGTGCTCCTCACTTCGGAAGCTTTCTGCATAAACCTTGCAGATATCCTCGGTTCCCGAGGGCCGCGCGGCGAACCAGCCGTGCGCGGTGGTGACCTTCAGCCCCCCGATGGGGGCGTCGTTGCCCGGCGCGCGGGTGAGCTTCGCGACGATCGGGTCGCCGGCCAGCTCGGTTGCCGTCACCTGCGCGGGGGCGAGCTGCGAGAGAACGTTGCGCTGGGCCTGCGTGGCCGCTGCGTCGATGCGCGCGTACCAGGCACGGCCGTGCTCGCGCTCGAGGCCGCGGTAGCACTCGCCAGGATCCTGACCGTGCACCGCCGTGATTTCGGCCGCGAGCAGGTCCATGATGAAACCGTCCTTGTCGGTGACCCAGACCGTGCCGTCACGGCGCAGGAAGGCCGCGCCGGCACTCTCCTCGCAGGCGAAGGCGCAGGTTCCCGAGAGCAGCCCGTCGACGAACCACTTGAAGCCGACCGGCGTCTCGGTGACGCGCCGGCCGAGCCCGGCGGCGACGCGATCGATCATCGAGCTCGAGACGAGCGTTTTACCGATGACGGCCGCGGCCGGCCAGTGCGGCCGGTGCGAGAAGAGGTGCCAGACCGCGACGGCGAGAAAATGGTTCGGGTTCATCAGGCCGGCGCTGCGGGTGACGATGCCGTGCCGGTCGAAGTCCGGGTCGTTGCCGAAGGCGACGTCGAAGCGCCCCTTGAGGGCGATCAGGCCGGCCATCGCGTGCGGCGAGGAGCAGTCCATGCGGATCTTCCCGTCGTGATCGAGCCGCATGAAGCCGAAGGTCGGGTCGACGGCGCGGTTGACGACCTCGAGCTCCAGGCCGTAGACGGTGGCGATGGGGTCCCAGAACGCGATACCCGCCCCGCCCATGGGGTCGACGCCGATCTTCAGGCCGGCGCGGGCGATTGCCTCGAGGTCGACGATGTTCTCCAGGTCGCTGACGTACGGCATGATGTAGTCGTGCAGGTGCGTCGTCCCGGCCTTGAGGGCCCGCTCGAACGGGATCCGGCGCACGCCGGCGAGGTTCTCGGCCAGCAGCGCGTTTGCCCGCTCCTCGATGCTTTTTGTGGTCCCGGTGTCGGCCGGGCCTCCCGTGGGGGGGTCGTACTTGATGCCGCCGTCCTCCGGGGGGTTGTGCGAGGGGGTGATCACGATCCCGTCGGCGAGCCCGACGTCGCGGCCGCGGTTGTAGCCGAGGATCGCGTGCGAGATCACGGGCGTCGGCGTATAGCCGTGCCCGGCCTGGATCATCGTCTCCACGCCGTTCGCCGCCAGCACCTCGAGGGCGCTCGCGAACGCCGGCTCCGAGAGGGCGTGGGTGTCCATGCCGAGAAAGAGCGGACCGGAGTGCCCCCCGGCGGCACGGTGCTCGCAGATCGCCTGGACAACGGCGAGCACGTGCCCCTCGTTGAACGAGCCACGCAGCGATGAGCCGCGGTGGCCCGAGGTGCCGAACGAGACCCGCTCGGCCAGGTCCGCCGGGTCGGGGCGGCGGGTATAATAGACGGAGACGAGTCGCGGGACGTTGACGAGCATTTCGCGCGGGGCCAGCTTTCCGGCAAGTTCGTGCAAACGCATGGGTCAGCCTCCGTGTTCCACGGCCAGACGGGTGAACACCTCCCGGACGTCGCGCGGTGGGCGTCGCACCCGCCCGGCGGTGTCCGTGAAGGCGTGCTCGGTGTGCCCCTCGACGATCAAGGCGGCATCGCACTCGATGCGGTAGTCGATGCGCAGGCGAACGCCGCCCGTGCGGGCGACGACGGCGCGCACGATCAGCTCGTCGTCGTACCGCGCGGGTTTGCGGTAGCGCACGAGCGCCTCGATCACGGGCAGTTGCATCCCCCGCTCCATCAGGGCGGTGTACGGCAGTTCGGCCGCGCGCAGCAGCTCGGTGCGCCCCATCTCGAACCAGCGCAGATAGGCGCCGTGGTGGGCCAAGCCCATCGCGTCCGTGTCGACAAACGCCACCCGCACGCGCAGCACCTCGGGCATCGCCAGGTGCCGGGCCATGGACGGGTCGTCGCGCTGACGCTGTCGCTGGTTGATCATGAGCGGGGAAATTCTAACACTCCTGCGGACGGATGATGAGTTCCTGCTGCGCATAGCCGCTTCCCCCCCACGGATTTCCTCCCCATCGCGTCGTGCATGAGCTGGCTGCTGAAAAAGGCTCATCTGCTGCGCTCATGCATCTTTGCCCAGCGCACAGAGGAACCAGGGAAGGGTGACGCGCGTGGTGCCGGGCGGGGGTCAGAAAGACAGGCCGACAGCGAAGAGCAGGCAGAACCAAAGGGAGAGGCGCGCGGTGCCCGCGAGCGCGGCGTTCATCGCCGGGCCGTCCTCGTTGCGGGTGGCGAGGGTTCGCGCCAGCGGGATCGCCTGCGGCAGCGAGAGGAGGGGCAGCAGGACCAGCGGGCCGCGCGCCCCGGCCGCGAGAAAAAGCGGCGGGACAAGAAAGGGGAGCGTGAGCAGCAGCAGGTATTCGGCGAGCGTGCCGCGCACGCCGAGGCGGACGGCAAGCGTGCGCTTGCCGGCCCGCGCGTCGGTTGCCAGGTCGCGCAGGTTGTTTACGACGAGGATCGCGGTGATCAGCAGGCCCGGCGCGACGGAGGCTGACGCCGCGACCCTGGAGACGGAGCCGGTCTGCACGAAATACGTGCCGCAGACCGCGACGGGACCGAAAAACACGAAGACGAAGATGTCGGCCACGCCGTGCGAGGCCAGAGGCCACGGCCCGCCGCTGTAGGCGAGCGCGCAGAGGATCGAGGCGATGCCGACTGCCAGGATGGGCGTGCCGCCGCGGACGACGAGATAGATGCCGACGAGGGCCGCCGCGGCGAAGGCCGCGATCATGCCGCGGCGCACCTGCCCCGGCGGGATGAGCCCGGCCTGGGTCACCCGGAGGGGGCCCTTGCGTTCGGGCGAGTCGATCCCGCGCCGGAAATCGAAGTAGTCGTTCGCGAGGTTCACCCCGACCTGCAGCAGCAGCGCCCCGGCCAGCGCGGCCAGCGCCGGCAGCGCTGCGAACGCACCATCACCCAGGGCCGCTGCGGCTCCGACGACCACGGGGGCGATTGCGGCCGGGAGCGTCTTCGGGCGCGCCGCGAGCAGCCAGGCCGAGCGGCGGGAGATGCCGGGGAGGGTGTCGGGTGAAGGCTGCATGGAGCGTTTCCTCACCGTGCCGGGCGCGTCCCGACGTGCATGGCGATGGTCCCGGCCATAAAGCGCCGATGGCGCACGTCGACGAGTCCGGCCTCGCGCATGATCGCTGCCAGCTCGTCGGGCGTCTTGAACCCCTCGGTCGATGCCGAGAGGTACGCATAGGCAGAGCGCTCGCCGGCGATCAGCCGGCCGAGCAGCGGGATGATCCGGCGCAGATAGAGGCGCACCAGCGGCCGCAGCGGCGAGGGGGGGGGCGGCGAGGTGTCGAGACAGACGACGCGCCCGCCGGGTTGGACCACGCGGGCCTGCTCGCGGAAGGCGCCCACACGGTCGGCGACGTTGCGGAGTAAATATCCGGAGGTCACGGCGGAGAAGCTGGCATCGGCAAACGGCAGCGCCAGTGCGTCGGCGGCGCACCAGGCGATCATGGCGCCGCGGTGACGTTGGCGCCCGACCCGCATCATCCCGATCGAGAAGTCGGCCGCGGTGACGCGCGTCCCGGAGTCCTGACGCAGCGCCTCGAGCGCGATGTCGCCCGTGCCGCTCGCCAGGTCGAGCAGCCGGCCGCCCGGCGGGAGCGCCGCTGCGCGCACCACGGCGCGCCGCCAGGCCCGGTCGCGCCCGAAGGTCATCAACGCGTTCATGAGCCGGTAGCGCCCGGCGATGCGGTCGAACATCGCCCGCACGTCGGTCGGCGCGCCGGTCTCAGTGAGCACCGTCAAAGATTGCTCTCCATGGTTACCTGCATTGCGGCTGCGGATTGTACGCGCCGCAGGCAATCCCGGGCAACCATCTGCGCCGATGCCGATCGTCGGGGTCCTGACGCTGCGAACCTCCCCTCCGCGCCACCCCTCCGCAGTCCCAATTACTCGGATGGTATGTTTCTGGCGCAGCCCTGGCATCGGCGGCTCCGGGTGGGGGGCCCCGACGCCCGGTACGCGGATGTTTCGCGGCTGGGCTCGACAAGGTAGAATCCCGCGACTGCATCCAGCGTGGGGAGGTAGAGGTTCATGCACGTTCCGCCGTATCGCTTTCTCGACCACGGGCCGGACGTCGCCGCGTTCTTTTTCGCGCTGGGCGGCGAGCCGGTCCTGGCGCTCGATCTCGAGGCCGACAGTCTCCACCGCTACCCGGAGAGTATCTGCCTGGTCCAGATCTCCACCCCGAGCGGGACGGTGATCCTCGATCCGTTGTCCACTCCCGAAGTTCTGGATGGCCTCGAAGCGGTGCTTGCCGATGCCGCCGTGCGCAAGATCCTGCACGGCGGCGACTACGACGTGCGCCTGCTCAAGCGGGAGCGGGGGATGCCGGTCCGCAACCTGTTCGACACCATGATTGCGGCGCAGCTCACCGGGCGCGAGCGCTTCGGCCTGGCCGCGCTCCTCGAAGAGCACTTCGGCGTCGTGCTCGACAAGCGCTACCAGCGCGCCGACTGGTCACGACGGCCGCTCGGCCCCGAGCTGCTCGCCTACGCGGCCGCCGACACCTCGCACCTGCACGCCCTGGCTGGGCGTCTGGCGGCTGAGCTCTCTGCGCTGGGCCGGCTCTCCTGGGCCGAGGAGGAGTTCGGGTTGCTCGGGCAGATCGAGCCCGCGGCGCCGAAGAAACCCTGGTGCCTGGACGTCAAGGGTGCGGGTCGTCTCGCCCCGCGCCAGCTTGCGCGGCTCCAATCGCTGCTCGAGACGCGCGACGATCTGGCGCGCGCATGGAACCGGCCGCCCTTCATGGTGCTCGGGAACCAGACGCTCATCGACTGGGCCCAGGCGCCACCGGCGAGCCGCCGCGATCTTGTTCAGACTCCCGGCGCGAGCCGCGCCGTGCTCGAGCGCATCGCGGATCTCGCGCTCGAGGCGCTCGAGCGCGCGGAGGCCGTTCCGGAGACGGAGTGCCCGCGGTCCGAGCCGCCGCGGCGCACCGTGCTCAGCGCGTCCGAGGCCGGCCGGCTCGCGCGGCTGCGGGCCGTGCGCGAGGAGACCGCCAGGCGACTGCGCCTGGCCCCGGGCCTGCTGGTCAACGGCGCGACGCTGGAGAGGCTCGCCCGCGAGGGGGCCGCCCGCGCCGGCTTGCTGAAAAACTGGCAGACCGAGGCGCTCGGGGCGCCGTTCCGGCACGCGCTGGAATAGAGCAGGCTGCTGAAAAAGGCCAATCTGCCGCGTCAGGACCCCGCAGCCCGCACGGCGGCGGTCAGAGCTTGTTCACTGCTCGCGCGCGAACTCGTCGAATATCGCCGCGAACGTCGTCGTCGAGTCAGCGAATGCCTCGAGCACCCGCGGGTGGAAGTGCGAGGGCTCGGTCCGCCCGTCGCCGCGGGTGATGATCTCGACGACCCGCTCGTGGGTCAGCTGCGGCTTGTAGGGGCGCGCGCTGCGCAGCGCCTCGTACTGGTCCGCGACGTTCATGATCATCCCGGCAAGCGGAACCTCCTCGCCGCGCAGGCCTCGGGGGTAGCCGCCACCGTCGAAGCGCTCGTGGTGCGTCAGGGCGATGACCTCGGCCAGCTGCAGGAACGCCGACGTCGAGCCCTGGAGAATGCGCGCCCCGGCCGTGGTGTGCCCCTTGGCGATCGCGAACTCCTCGGGACTGAGCGGCCCGGGCTTCTGCAGGATCTCCGAGGGGATGACGACCTTGCCGATGTCGTGCATCGGGCTGGCGTAGAAGATCGATTCCTGATCGCCCTCGCTCCAGCCGAGCGCGCGCGCGAGGTGGCGGCAGTAGTGGCCGACGCGCTTGATGTGCCCGGCGGTGAAGCCATCCTTGTACTCGGCGACCGTGGTGAGCCGGAAGATCGTGTCGAGGTAGCTCTCCTTGAGCTCCTCGCGCGAGCGCCGCAGCGCCTCGAGCGCATCCTCGAGCTGCCGGGTGCGTTCGCGCACCTGCGCATCGAGCGCCTCGTTGTGCCGCTGCAGGAAATCCTCGAACTCGACCACCCGCAGCAAATTCTTCACGCGAAGGGCGAGCTCCGCTTCGTCGACGGGCTTGGCGAGAAAATCGCTCGCGCCGACGGCGAGGCCCCGGATCTTCGACTCCCGGCCCTCGAGCGAAGTCACGAGCACCACCGGAATGTGGGCGGTCACGGGGTCTTCCTTGAGGCGCTCGCAGGCCTCGAAGCCGTCCATGACGGGCATCACGATGTCGAGCAGCACCAGGTGCGGTCGAATCCGCCGCGCCAGCTCGAGCGCCGCCCGCCCGTCCCCGGCTACGCTCACCAGGTAGCCGAGCGGGGTGAGCATCTCCTCCATCAGCCGCTGGCTGAAGTGATCGTCGTCGACGACGAGAATCCGGGGCTTGCTCCCGTGCGTCATCACTCTTTCCTTCCGCGTACCCGCGGCTGCATCAAACGTTCCGGGATTCCGGTCATTAGGTACCCGAGGCGCCGGGGTATGTCAATCGCGCCACCCCTCCGCCCGGCAGGCTCAACGCGGCAGTCCGCCTAGAGCGTCCCTGCGGGGGTGGCGGCAAGCACGTCGTCGACCGACCTGGCGATCGCCGGCGGCAGGCCGAGCAGGTCCACGTTGAGAAAACCGCGCGTGATCGCGGCGAGGGCAGCCTCGCGGGAGAGACCGCGGGCCATCAGGTAGGCCACTTCCTCCTCGGCGATCGGCGAGATCGCGGCTTCGTGGGAAAGCTCGGCCTGCGGCACGCCGTCCGCCTCAAGCTCGGGGATCGCGATGATCGAAGCCGCCTGCGAGACGAGCATCCCGCGGCACTCGAGGCGGGCGCGACAGTGGTTCGTGCGAGCGACGAGCTGCCCGCGCGCCCACGTCCTCGAGCGGTCGGCGCCGATCGTCCGCGTTATCGTCTCGCTGGCGCTGCCGGCGCCCTCGTGGACGACGCGGCTGCCGATGTCGATCACCGAGTTCCCCCGCCCGCAGAGCACCGCCTGGAAACGGGCGCGGGCGCCGTCTCCGCGCAGCAGCGTCAGCGGGTACATCTGGAGCGAGGCGACCTCGCCGAACAGCAGGTAATTCGAAACGTAGGTTCCGCCCGCCTCGACGAGCACCGCCGTGCGTGGGCGCACGTGCAACCCAGGCGCCCAGCGGTGGACCATCGTGAAGGTCAGCGACGCGTTCTTCCCGACGAAGAACTCGCTCACGCCGATGTGCAGCCCGCCCGTCGCGCGATGCACGGAGCAACCGGTGATGACATGGGCGGCGGCGCCCTCCTCTACGACCACCACGTTGTGGAGGTTCTGCGAGAGCGCCGTCTCGGCGATCAGCAGACAGGCCTGCACGGGCTCTGCGAGCCGCTCGCCGGGAAGCACGCGCAGGCAGTAGCCGCCGGTGAGCTGCAGCGCGGCGGCGGCCGTGTACTTGTCGGCGTCCGGTGCGACGATCGACCAGAGGCGCTGAGCGACCCACGGCGCAGCGAGCGCTTCGGGCGTCGGAATAACCTCTACGCGACCGCCGAATTTCGCGCCGACGCGGCGAGCGATCACCGACTGGTCGACCTGCAGAAAGGTCCCCGCGCGCTGCCCGGCCGCGAGGTCGACACCGACGCCGAGCGCGGCCTCGCGCATCTGGCGCGCAAGCGCGGCGCGCTCCAGACTGTCGCGTGTCCGCTGCTCGACGTGGAATGCCGCGAGGTCGAGGTCCGGGCCGGAGGCGGCCGGCTTGTCGCGGGCGGCCCCGGCGCGACGGCGAACCTCATCTCGTGTCATCGCAACCTCACCGCGTCCCCGGGGAACGGGAGCTCAAACAGCGCCGGCACGTCAGGCACCCCTCGTAGCCGTGGGTCCGGACGTCCTCGAACAGCGCGAGCGGCTCCCCGTGGCAGACGATCCCGCCGTGCAGCAGCACGTGGCCGTGGTCGGCCGTCACCTCGCGCAGGATGTGGCCGGTGTGGGTGACGATCAGAGCGGCCTTCCCCGCGCCGCCGCCGTCCCGACCGAGGAGGCGGCGCATGCCGGCGCCGACAACCGCGATGCTGTCGAGGTCGACGCCGGACTCCGGCTCGTCGAACAGCGCGAGCGCCGGGTCGAGCGCGAGCAGCTGGAGCAGCTCCGAGCGCTTGACCTCTCCGCCGGAGAGCCCGACGTTGAGGTCGCGCTCCAGCAGCGCGTCGGTTCCGAGGCTGGCGGAGAGCTCACCCAGAGAGGATCCCGGGCTGCCGCGCCTGGCGAGGATCTCCCCGACGAGCGTGCGCACGGTGACACCCCGGACCGTTGGCGGCCGCTGAAAGGAGAGCGCGATGCCGCGGTGGGCCCGCTCGTCGGCGGGGAGCGTAGTGATGTCAGTGCCGGAAAAGCGTATCCGGCCAGCGGTCACCCGGACGCCGGGCATCCCCATCACGGCCATCAGCAGCGTGGTCTTGCCGCAGCCATTTGGTCCGAGCAGGACGTGCACCTCGCCGGGCATGATGGTCAGCGAAACCCCGACGAGCACCGGGCGCTCCCCGGCGCTGACCGAAAGATCGCACACCTCGAGAAGAGGATGGTCCACGCAGCACCTCTGTCTAATACCTATGCCCGGCACGGGCGGTTGTCAATTGTCTTCGACGGGATGTTGAAAGTCAGCGAATGGGCGGAGTTCGGCACGAACCCGTTGGCGTGCGCGAGGCGTCGGGGGCATTCCTTCGGTCGTGCGTCTGCGCCGTCGGCCCGGAGTCGTGCCCCAGCCGCCTCGCTAATTCGGATCACGGAAAGGCTGATCAAAATGGTCCGGATGCAAGGCGCCCGCCGAGCAGATGCCGAGACGTACGGGTCGTATGTCGCAGGCAGACGCGAGAAGGGCAACGCCGCAAATAATCCGGGGTGGGTCCGCCCGGTCTGGGCCTGGTCCGCCAGAAGACGGCTCGCGCACGTAGTTGCTCGGCGATCGACGCCTCGGATATCTCAGGCGATCCTAACCTCGAGCCTCTTCCCGAGGGCGACAGCCACCCGTTCCAGCGTCGAAAGCTTGATGTCCTCGGCGTGGTTCTCGATCCTGGAGATGGCGGTTTTCTTGGTCATGAGCCTGCGTGCCAGTTCTTCCTGGGTCAGGCCGGCATTCTCGCGGGCCTGACGCAGCACCATGCCAACTTTGAACTGCTCATAACCGGCATCGAAACCGGTGGCGAACACGATATCTTTCGCCTTCCGCTGTTTGATATAGCGCTTTAGATCACTCATGACTTCCTCCTCATGTAGTCTCTCCGACACTCCTCTGCCCGTCCGATCTCCCGGCGTGGCGTTTTCTGCACCTTTTTCCTCAACCCATGCGTTAGCACAACTACGGATCTCCCCGTGAAGAAACAAAAGATACGGTAGGCGGCCGAGCCGAACTGAATTCGACATTCCCAGATTTCCTCGGAGCCGTGGAGCTTCTTGAAATAGTTCGCCGGGAGCAGATCAAGTTCTTCGAGAAGACTCAAGACCCAGACAACTTTCTGTGCATCGCGGCCGGGCAGAGAATCCAAGAACTCTCGAACCGGGCACTGTCCCGATACTGTCTGGTAGAAGATGACCTCACGCACGAACTAAAGTTAACGCGTCGGTTAACTTCTGTCAAGCATTGGGACTGCCATCTGCCTACACGAATTCCGGCGTCGAGTACGGTAACGACACCTCGATTTGTGGTTGAAATTATCTGCGGTCCAAGATGGTGGCAAAAGCCTGAAACACAAAGCCCCGTCGAGGCTTACAGGATTGTGTCTGTCGCAGAGACCCGGTCTCTCCGGACAGTTTGTCAATGCCGCCCGAGCATTGACTTCCCATTTTCGCAGACGGAGAATCACCCCATCCTGGAGAACAAGCCGGAAGCAGAAGCACGTCCGGTCGAGTAGTCTGTCCCGTGCGAGAAATGGTACTGCCAGGAGGTCGTATGCGGAGACTGTCGGTCGTTCTCTTCCTCGCCATCCTGCTGGGAGTGCGTACGCCGGCTCACGGACAGCCGCTCATCCCCCGCGAAGAGCTGCTGCCCAAGCTGCCACCTGAAGTCTGGACAGAGATGGAAAAGTTCTACGCTCCGGACCCGCTCGAGCGATTGGCTGCACTCTTTGAATTGTTCCGCCGGGGCGCTCGGGCGGACCGAAACGCCGCCGTCCCGTTCCAAATCGTCTTCGCCGGTGAGGACCAACTCCCCGAACTGGAAGAGGACACGGACCTTCTTTACTCCGAGATGGAACGAGCGCGCTTCTTCGCCGCTGCCGATCGCCCATCCGTGGCAGGTCTCCTCGATTGCCTTCGGGACCCGAGTCCCTTCATCCGGGGGCTTTCCGCCTGGGCTCTAGGAATCATCAGGGATCGGAACGCCGTCGGGCCGCTGATGGAGATCCTCAACGACCGGGACCGAGGCGTGCGGGTAGCGGCCGTCAGGGCGTTGATGAAACTCAACGATCCGAAGGTCGACCGGGCCCTGGTCGCCTGCCTCAAAGACGGCAGCGAACAAGTAGCGCACGCGGCCGCCGAAGCGCTGAGAAAAATGAAGGACCCGAGGTTCGCCGAACTTCTCGTGTCCGCTCTTGGCGACAGCGATCCCGACGTAAGGATTTCAGCCGCCTGGACTCTGGGCGAGATCGGGGACTCCCGCGCCGTCGAGCCCCTCATCGCGGCCGTCGTTGCCAGACGGGTTTCCGCGGAGGCGGTCGTGACCCTCGGTAAGATCGGGGACCCCCGTGCCTTCGAGCCGCTTCTCCGGCTTCTGGAGCAGAAAGAACGGTACGATCTCAGAAGGGCCGCCGCTACGGCTCTGGGCAAGCTCAAGGATCCCCGCGCCGTCGAGGTTCTAGCCCATGCCCTGCGGGAGACCGACCTCGTGACGCAGGCCGCCCTTGCCGAGATCGGCAGCCGGGAAGCCTTCGGGGCGCTGGTTGCGGCGTTGCGGGACACAAACCGCAACGTCAGCCAATATGCCGAAGAGGCGCTGGCCAGAAGCAGGAATCCGCTGCTGTCTGAAGTCCTGGACACCGCTCTCGACGATCCGGACGCTCAGGTCCGCTCCAAGGCCGCCGAGTTGCTCGGCGAGACAGGTGGGCCTCAGGCGCTTGCCCCACTTGTCCGCGCCCTCAAGGACCCGGACCCCGGAGTCAGGCTGAGCGCCGCCAGGGCGCTGGGGAGCTCGAGTGAACCCGCCGCGGCCGAGGCTCTCGCCAGCGCGCTTGACGACATCAGCCCCGCCGTGCGCCGCGAAGCCGCCTTTTTCCTAGGCCAAAGAGGGGATGCCCGCGCCCTCGCCGTGCTGTTGCAGACCATGGCTGAGCCCGACTGGATGGTCCGCGATCGGGCCGTAAAGGCGTTGGAAAAGATCAAAGACGATCAGGCAGCCAAAGCTCTGTTGGCCGCCATAGGGCACGGCGACTACCGCACCAGGACCGGCGCCATGGGGTCCCTGGCTCGGCTGAAGGACGTGCGGGCGGTGGAACCGCTCCTCGCCG
Organism: uncultured bacterium; assembly: GCA_964513745.1. Classification (GTDB taxonomy): domain Bacteria; phylum JAUVQV01; class JAUVQV01; order JAUVQV01; family DATDCY01; genus DATDCY01. The sequence goes on along the minus strand of CAZEOK010000011.1, from coordinate 21,593 downwards.
CCCTCAAGTCGCCGAACTTCCAGGACCGGAGAGCGGCGGCTTCGGCCCTGGGCACGATCGGGGACGCCCGAGGCGTTGAAGCTCTGGTCGAGGTCCTCCGTGACAAGGACACCATGGTTCAAGAGGACGTTGCCACAGCGTTGGGAAGGATCGGGGATTCGCGGGCAGTGAAAGCTCTATGCGATGAGATCCGTGATCGTAAAGTCAACCTCGCCGTCAGGGAAGCCGCCGTGAAAGCCCTCGGTGTGATCGGGCGTCCGGAAGCCCTGCTCCCGCTGATCGTGGCCTTGAAGGACGCGGGACTCATGGGTCCGGAGAAAGTGAGAGCGTCTCTAGAGAGGATCAACCCGGACTGGATTCGGAGCGGGGAGGCCAGAGAAGCGGTCCCTGTCCTTCTGGAAGCCCTCAACGACGAAGACGGTCTGGTCAGGAAGAATGCCGTCTGGGCTCTCGGGAGGATCAGTGACGGGCGCTCCGTCCAGGCCTTGGCAGCCATGGTCCACGATAAAGATATCAACGTCAGGGAAGAAGTCGCCCTCGTTTTGGGAGCCTTTCCCGGCCCCGGGGTCCATGGGGCTCTGGAGGCAGCCTTGAATGACGAACACCCCAACGTCCGGATGACCGCCGCAGCTTCCCTTGGCGAGACAGGGGACCGCCGGGCCATTGGACCGCTGATCTTCGCTCTCGCCGACGCGGACAATGCTGTGCGGACCAACGCCTATCTCGCCCTGAAGAAAATTGATCCGGGGTGGCATAAAAGTTCGGAAGCCCGGGAGGCCGTTCCCGGCATGATTGCCGGAACGGCGACCGCGGGGCCCCGGGATTTCGACCGGGCAGCGGCGCTGCAAGCCCTGGCTCTCGTGGATGACGCGCGGGTGCCGTCAGCGCTAGCGGCGGCTCTAGGGGACAAGGAGGAGGATGTCAGGAGAAGCGCCGTTGTGGCGATAGCCTTTCGAGGGGGGGCGGCAGCCGTACCGCACCTGGTCCGCGCGCTCGGGGATGAGGACTTCATGGTGGGGGAGGCCGCAGCCGTGGCCCTGGCCCGTTCCACGGACCCGCTGGCCGCTGAAGCGTTGATCGGCATCCTCGCCGGGAGCGACACCAAACCCAAGATGGCGGCACTGAAGGCCTTGGAAAATCCCGGAGTTGGAATGGCAGACGCCCTGAAAGCTCTCTTAGGTGACACATCGCCCTTCATCCGGGAGCAGGCGGCACTGCTGCTTGGCCGAATGAAAAATGCAGGGGCGATTGAGGCACTGATGGCTGCTTTGGGCGACACGAACTGGAGGGTCAGGCAACGTGCGGTCACAGCTCTGGGGAACATCGGTGACCGAAAGGCAGCCGAAGCCTTAAAGCGGGCTCTGGGGGACCAGGACTGGCTGGTCCGTCAGACGGTCAGGGAGTCGCTGGAAGGGATTCTCGAATCCTCCCGGCAGAGCGGCGCTGCCGATCGGTTGGGTTTCGCCCAAAACGGGTTGGAGACGAGGTTGATCCCTCTGGAGGAGCGCTACGTTCTTGGGGAGAGAATGAATGTCCGCCTGGAACTGACGAATGTGGGCGACACGGTAAAGCAGTACGACGCCCAGGGCGCCGACATCAACGGCTCGCTGCTGATCACTGGGCCGGACGGCCATCCTGTTCCCTACAGCGCAGGCAGCTATCAAACAGGCGGCGGTCTCCGACCACTCCACCCGGGAGAGACAGCAGTGTTGATCCCAGCGATGGATATCTGGTCGCAATACTTCATATCCGAGCCGGGGCGGCACGAGGTGCGCTTCCGCGGTCTGGGCACTTTTTTCGCGGACGGACCGATACCCCCGTCAAACATCGTCGTTCTCGACGTGCTGCCGAGCGGTTCGGAAATCATCTCGAACAGCGTGTATGGACGCCTCCTTAAGATCGTCCCGAAAGGATGGGATCTGTCGATGTGGCCCCACACGAAGGGTCTCGAAGCCGAAGTCACTCCCTCGGGAAGAGCACCGGCGAAGGGCATCCATTTTTCTCTGGCGACACTCATTCCCGAAGGCTTCGTGGATAAGGGCGATTATATCCAGAGCTCGATCTGGCTGGTGGATCGTGTGGTGGACGAGTCCCGCAAGGCTGTCTGGAATGTCTGTGAGTACTTCGGGAGAAGTCCCTGGGGACAGGTGTACATTCACCTTCCCGAGAAAGCTGAAAAGGCCTGGCCGAAGATGCGGATTGAGCTCATCGAAGCCCTGGCGATCGAAGGGAAACCATAAGATGGACACTCGTGGATAAGAACCGCTTGCCGTCGGGTGTCGCGAACGCCGGTCGGTGCCGGTCAGTCCCGCTGCCGGTTTCGCGTCCCCGGGCTCGCTGCATGCTCGCTGCATGCTTGTGCGGAAACCGTGGGGGCACCGCAGGCGCTCGCCGCGGTTGGAGAGGTGAGAGGTGACCAGCATCGTCGTGGAGATTCAATGGCGCGACACATAACAGGCACTACGGTTTCCGCTCCAGTGTGCGGCGGGGCGAGCACTCGCATGAGAAAATATCTTTTCCTGCCGCTCCTGGCGGCAGCGCTCATGGCATCGGGATGCGCAGTCTGGAAGTTCTCCGGACCGTATTCCGGCGTCGTTCTGGACAAAGCCACCGGTATGCCGATCCCCGGCGCGGCGGTGCTTGCCGTCTACAACACCGAGGCCCTGACTCCCGCCGGCAGAGTCACCGCGTATTTCGACGCACGCGAGACGATCACCGACGCCCGTGGTGCCTTTCGGATTCCGCTGCGGTTGCTGCTTGGTTTGCGGCCCCTCCACTTCTGGGCGGACGGCCCCTATATCTACATCCTCAAGGCGGAATACGACTGCGATGGCTATGGAGACACAGTCGTCCGGCGGGGAAAGACTTTCGAGCCCTGGGACAAATGGCCACTACCGGAGTGGAAGGAAGTGCGGGTTTCCCTGCCTCGAAACGGCCACTCCCCCTGCGGACCTTCCTGGTGTCCCCTCGGGCATTGCGACGGGAACGACGTCCCCTTCGACAAGATGCGGGCATTCATGAAAGAGGCGCATCTCCAGCGCGTCCGGCATGGAAGTCTTCCGAAAGACACCTATGACAAGGCAACCGAACTCTTCCTCGCGGTGGAGGGGAACGATGCCCGGGAGATCGACAAGCTGATTGCGCGGGGCTTCGACCCCGATGCGCGAAACAGTGCCGGCGTCTCCCCCTTGCTCCTGGCGGTCGAGCGGGGATACGCAGAAATCGTTGACCTATTGATGAAACGCGGCGCCCGGATCGATGGCCCAGGACCCGGAGGTGTGACACCGCTCCTTTTGGCCTTTGCCTACCACCGTCCAGAGCTGGCGGCGACATTTCTGGCGAGGGGAGCGGACGTCAACCTGGCGAACGCCAGCGGCACCACCCCGTTGATGGCGGCCGGCACCGGAGGGTACGCCGATCTCGTCGAGTTTCTGCTCGCCCACGGCGCGCGCATCGATACTAAGGACAGCGAAGGTCACGGCCCGCTGCACAGAGCCTGCGGGCACCCTCGGATCATCGAGAGCTTGCTGGCGCGAGGCGTGGACATCAACGCTCGCGACCCCGAAGGGTTTACCGTTCTTTCCTTCGCCTTGATGTCCGTGCGGGATCCGGGTCTGCGAAAGGAGATTGCGATCTTGCTCCTTGACCGTGGACTGGACCCGAACCTCAAAGACCGCCATGGGGCGGCGGCCCTCGCCCAGGCGCTCCTGTACAACTCCTGGGAGATCGGCTCGTTGCTCATCGATCGCGGCGCGGATGTCAATGCCGAAACCGATGTCTGGGGCCCTCCCCTCATGATCGTCTCTTCCCAACGTGACGGCAGCCTCGATCTCGTCGAGAAACTCCTGGTACACGGCGCACGGTTGAATGTCCTCGACCGCAACGGGAACACCGCTCTGATGAGCGCTGTGCGCAGTAGGAATCAGAGTGTTGCGCGCCTTCTGGTCGCACGTGGCGCTGAAGTCAATAGCAGGAACAGATCCGGACAGACGGCCCTCGGTCTGGCCATAGCCGCAGGACTGGAAGATCTCTCCGTTCTGCTCATTGCGCACGGCGCACTGGAATAGGAGCCGGCGCCGCCGCGAGCGCGGAGGTCCCGGTCTGATGCGGATACTTCGGAGAGGCCCTGAAGTGACGATGACTGAGAGGCAGCGCTCACTCCTGGGAGCGAGTGCTGCCTGCATCCTGTCCCTGTGGCTAGTGGCGCTCCCTGTGAACGTCGCATGGAGTGCGGATGACACGAAGGATCTGAGCCTGATCGACATCTACCATGATGCGTCCGTAAAGATCCTGGTTGCAGACCCGCGGGGCAGGCGTGCAGCGGGAGATCCCAGGACTGGTTCAGGCATTAAGGAAATAGAGAATTCCAATTACCTCGACGAGAGCACAGGAGATCCCGCTACCACCTGGGCAATGTACATCTGGGGTGAGACTGGAGGCCCCTTTGTTGTCACGGCGACCGGCATTACCATGGCTCGATTCTCACTCGATATCGGCACATGTGATGAGAAGAGACAATGTTTCATGGAAACCTTCACTGGTGTGACGGATGTTGACCGCATCTACACCTACACGGTGGACTTCTCACCCGAACCTGGTAAGCGAAGCGTAGTGTTGCCGGCGACCTATGACTTCGGCGGCTTCAGAGCGCCCCTGACCGCGGGAACTGAATGTGCCTTTCGGAAGGGAGAGGTCATCCCTCTTGCTTTCAAGATCGCGCGGCGGGACGGGAAGCCGGCAGATGATGTAGTGGCTCGGCTGTTTCTGCGGCCGCTTGCGGAGGACACGTCGCAACGGGAACCTTTGCATCAGAGGGCTCCCGGTGACTTGAGCGCAGCACCCCTCTTCCGGTTCGATCCCGTGAGAAAGCAATATGATTACAGCCTCGAAACTGAGAACCTGGCGATCGGCTCATGGGTCGTCGTTCTCCTTCTCGACGACGGCTCGGTAGAGAAGGTGCATATTAAGCTCAGGCCATGGTAGTCGCGTCCATTTGGCTTACGAGCTGAAAAGAGCGAGAAGGAGAAAAAAACCATGTCGACATCCGGCAGCAGGAAGTCCTTGAAGGCTTTCGTCTTTGTCCTGGTGTCTTGTGCTCTAGTCGTGATGCTCTGCCTCTGCACGGCAGGAACGGCCGTTGCGGGATCTCCCGCGTTCGACACGATAAAGCTCAAGGAAGGTGAGCTGCCCGGGTATCGACTCGAAAAGGTCGGGCAAGGCCACGAGTGGTGGGTGGTCAGGAAGCTGGCGAGGACCGACCCGAGCGACCCCAGCGAGACCGACCTGGAGCACCATCTCCCAAGAGAGCAATACCCGGCTCTGGCGCAGTGGTGGTATGAACAAACAGATGCCGGGACTCCTGCTAAGAATTGGGATTATCTTGCGATCGAGTACGGGATCTTCGACAGCCCGTCCCAAGCTTTGACCGCCGTCAAGGCCTACCATATCGACATAGCCGACGCGACCTTCCCGACGGCCGTTACGATCGGCGACTACTCTTTGAGAACTATCAAGTCCGTGACCTTCGCCCGCAGTAATGTCGTGATCCACGTGAAGTTCGGCGGGAGCATGCGGATCGACTCCTCCGTGTTCGCTGATCTGGCGAACCTGCTCATCGGCCGGATCGATGGCAATCCGCCACCCGTTGTGATCACTCCACAGACCTTGATCGACGACCTCCACATCCTGCAGTACATGGGGCAGATCAAGGAGAGCTCGGGCATCGTCAATAGCCTCCAGGTCAAGGTGGAAGCGGCTATGGCCGCGCTGGCGCGGGGAGATAAGACCGGCGCCGCCAACGCTTTGAAGATCTTCGTCAACGACCTCAACGCTTTCGTCCGCGAAGTGGAGGCTCAGACAGACAAGGCTATTGAATCCGCTGCGGCGCACGCCCTGATTACCGAGGCCAACGCACTAATCGCCGCTCAACAATAAGGAGCGGACTTGCTAATGATCTCCCCTGAAGTCCTCGTGCAAGAACAGTTCGGGGGTACAGCCTCACGATGGGGAAGCGTGCCGGAGCGCCTTGGGACGGCAAGGCTATTCAGCGTCATCGGACTTGACACCATACCTGCCATTACGTACATTCTGTAAGGAACAGAATCCAGGAGGTAGGGCATGGGCACCATGACCGCAGTGAAAGTACGGGACAATTTCTCGGAAGTCGTCGCCAGGGCGGCCTACGGGAAGGAACGGATTTACATCACCAAGAACGGAAAGAATCTCGCGGCGATCATCCCGGTCGAGGACATGGCGCTGCTCGAAGAATTAGAGGACCGGCTTGATGCGGCGGACGCGGACCGCATCCTTGACAAGACGAAGCCCACGGATCTTGTTCCCTTCGAGGAGTATCTCCGCAAGCGCGGGACTCGGTAGGTCGTGGCCTATCAAATCCTCCTCACCCGTGCGGCAGAGAAGGGGCTTGACGCTCTACCTCGTCCCCTGTTCCTCCGCGTCAAGCGTGAGTTACTCGCCCTTGCTGAGAATCCCTATCCCGTAGACTGCAAGGCGCTCAAGGGCAAGCACAAGGGGCTCCACCGGGTCCGCCTCGGGGATTACCGCATCGTCTACGAAGTCAAAGCAACCCAGCTTGTCATTGTGGTGGTGAAGATCGGCACGCGTGGCGGAGCCTACCGCGAATGACCACGAAACGTCAGTTCGATTCGGCCATCCGCTTGAGGATTTCCGCGGGGCTGTTGCTCGCGAGGGCTTTGCGTAGCTCGGCCTGATAACGCTCCTGCTCGCCGACCTTGTCCGTCAGGCGGAACCGGTCTCCCTTGGGGCCGGGTGCGGTCTCCTCGATGTAGCCTTTTTCGATGAGTTCGTCGAACGATTTGTCGAAGGCGTCACGCATCACGGCTCCTTTGCCAAGACAGCGTCGATCCGACGAATGAGGCGCACTCGTGTGCGCCGCAGTGAGGAGGGAGGTTTCCAACGCCGCAGATGGCCCTTTTCCGCGACCGTAACGGTGGCGCGGAGGGGAGGTCCACAGCGCCAGTACCCCGCTCGGGGCGGCCGTTACGGCGCGTTCAGGATTTTTTCGAGGACGAAGCCCTCGGGCGCGGCGCCGACGAACTCCGTCTGGTAGATGAGCAGCGTCTTGGGTACGCCGGCGACGTTGTAGCGTCGCGACAGCTCGGGGAACTCCTCGGCGTCAATGACCTCGGCGCGCACCTTGTCGCTCGCCATCGCCATCGAGTAGGCCACCCGGGCCGCTTTTGGGCAGTAGGGTCAGGATTGGGTGACGAACACCGAGAGCTGGACGGGCTTGGTCAGCTTCGCGAGCTGCGCGGCCGTCTCAGGGGAGACGCCGGGATCGTCGTTGCCCACCGCGCGGATGGTCTCGACGAACGGGATAAAGTCGTAACCGCTTGGCAGCCCGAAGTAGCGCAGGTTGTAGTCCTTCTTGCCGAGCAGCGCGATCCCCGGGACCTTGTCGATGCCCAGCTCCCGGGCGCGGGCGGCGTCCTTTTTCAGCGAGAGGACCTCGACCTTGACACGAGGCGCAGCGGCGGCGATGTCCGAAAGCAGGCCCTCGGCTTCGCCGCAGTACTTGCACGCGCCGCCATCGCGCGAGAACAGGACCACGCGCACTTCGCCCTTCATGCCGTCGAGAGTCTTGCGGACGTAGGCCTTGTCCTTTTCGCCAAGCATGGCAACCCGTCCACTGCCCTTTTTGTCGCAGGCGGGCACGAAAAGCAGGGCAAGCGCGAGAATCGCGGCGGCCTTCCTCGGATCAGCGCTCACCGGCATACCCATTTCGATGGCGGAGCATACCTGAGCGTCGCAGCTCTGGCAACCGTGCGTGGGCGCTACTCGGGGGTCACCACCTTCCACCCCAGGCTGAGGAGTGGAATGCACTGGTCAACGCCCCCCGGCACGGGCTTGAGCACATACCCGCGCAGCGCGTCTTCATCCCGGTAGAAAAAGCGGACACCCGCCGCGAACTCACGGTTGATGGCCTCGCGCATCTCCCCCGCGGCCCCGGGCGGGATGACGAGGTGGAAGACATTGTCCCCGGTGTGGCCGACAAAGGCCCGATCCCCCGCGATCCGCCGGGCCGTCTCCTGGATGATCTTGCTGGCCTGCAGCGTGACGTGGTCGGCCTTGATGTTGCCGTACTTCATCTGGTATGTCTCGAACGCCGCCGGCTCGAACGAGCAGCCGAGCACGACGAACAGCTCGCGTGCCTGCCGCCGCTGCTCGATCTCATGGCGGATCGCCGCCCAGAGCGGCAGCTTGGTGAGCGGGTGATAGCTCTCGCCGCGCTCGCGCAGCGCGAAGATCTTCTCGACGACGCGCTCGAGGTGCTCGGGATCGTACGGCTTGGTGATGTACTCGTCCGCGCCGAGTTCGCGGCCCCAGTACTGGTCCTCTTCGAGGTTCTTTGCGGTGAGCATCACCACAGGAATCGCGCGCAGCTCGGCGTCCGCCTTCATTTCGGCGCAGACATCGTAGCCGCTTTTCTCCGGCATCATGACGTCGAGGATGACCAGGTCGGGGTGCTCGCCGCGGATCATCTCGAGGGCCACCCTGCCATCTTCCGCGGTGAGCACGGTGTAGCCGAGGGACTCGAAACCCATCTTGACCACCTTGCGGATGTTGGCGTTGTCGTCCGCAACGAGTATCTTTCTGGTTGTCATCGCCCGCCCTCCCTTGATGCAGCCATCATACGCCACGGGCTGCGGCTGGCGCCAGCGGCAGAGTGAAAAAGAAGGTACTCCCGCCTCCGGGAGCGCTCTCGATCCAGATCCGCCCACCGTGCTCCTCGACGATTTGCCGGGCGATGGCCAGCCCCAGTCCCGTCCCCTGGATGCCTTCGACCGATTTTTCGCGGCCACGCTGGAACTTCTCGAAGACCCGCTGCCGGTCCTCATCCGGGATGCCCGACCCGGTGTCGCTTACCCAGAAGCGCGCCATGGCCGGACTCCCCTCCTTTTTCCCCGGGCCGGCCGGGAGAACGTCTGCTCCAAGGGCGATGTGTCCTCCCGCGGGGGTGTATTTGATCGCGTTGCCGACCAGATTGGCGAGCACGCGCTCCACGCGCCGCCGGTCGGCGCGGACGAGGGGCAGTCGCGGGTCCCACTCCCAGACCAGTTCCTGGCTCTTTTCGGTGGCCAGCAGCCGCAATCCCTCGAGCAGTTTTTCGAGCACGGGCCGCACGGCCAGGTCCTCGGGCTCGAGGCGGACCACGCCCGACTCGAGCTTCGAGAGATCGAGCAGGTCGTTGATCAACGCGGTCATCCGTCCCACTTCCTCCTGCACCATGGCAACCAGGTCGGTCTGCTCGGCCGTCAGCGCTCCGGCGCGTCGTCGCGCGATCAGACCGAGTGCGCCGCGCATCGACGTCAGCGGCGTGCGCAGCTCGTGCGAAACCTGGGAGATGAACTCCGACTTGAGCTGCGAGAGACGGGTCAGCTCGGTGGCGTCCTCGAGCACGGCAACCGCGCCGAGAAACTTCCCGGCGCCGGTGCGCATGGGGGCCACGCGCACGCGGTAGATCCGATGCCCGGGGGTGTCCGGGGCGATGGTTTGGGAGAATTCCGCGTGCTCCAGCGCCGCGCGCCTCAGCAGGCCGAGGACCATCCCGTGCTCCGGCAGCCAGGTGGCATCGTCGCGCGAGAGCGCGAGCCGCGCCTTTTCGTTGACCAGAGTGACGAGTCCCTCCTCGTCGCACACCAACACCCCCTCGACCATGCTCGCGAGGATGGCCTCGACTTTCCCCTTCTCCTTTTCCAGGGAAAGGTACATTTCGATCGTCTCGTTGACCTGCTCCTCCATGTACTTGTACAGGCGCGCCTTTTCGATCGCCGTCCCGGCCTGGTTTTCGAGGGCCTGGAGCAGGTGCAGGTCGCTGTCGAGAAACGGCCGCCCGGGGGGAAGGGAGTTGAGCACTTCGAGAACGCCGATCACGCGCCCGCGGACCGTGAGGGGAACGGCCATGATGTTGCGGGTCGTGTGCCCGGTGGTGAGGTCCGCCCCGATGAAGAAGCGCTCATCGGCGGCCGGGTCGTTGACGATGAGCGGCTGTCCCTCGCGCGCCACCCACCCCGCAACCCCCTCGCCGAGCTTGAGTCGGATCTGCTTCAATGCCGTACCCTTGTCGCCGGTGGCGACCTCGAAGACCAACTCCTGCGTCGGCTCCTCGATGAGCATCAGCGCGGAGGACTCGGCGCCCAGCAGCCGGGTGCTCTGGGCCATCACCTGGCGGAGCACCTCGCTGAGGTCGAGCGTTGAGTTGATGACATGGTTGACCTCCATCAGCGATTCGATCTCGGTGGCCCGGTGGTTGATTTCCGCGAACGCGTCCAGATGCTCGAGGCTGCGCGCCAGACTCAGCGCCGCGATGCTGAAGACCTCGCACATCCGCTCGCCGAACTCTGCGACCCCCGCAGGGTAGACCGCGAGGAGTCCGTGCTCGCCGACGTGGGTGGTAAAGGGGAAGGCGGCGAGCTGCGCGGCTTCCGGGGGGTGGGGGCCTCCGTCGGACCGTCCGGCGGGAAGCCGTGCGAGATAAAAGGAGTGCTCCCCGACGCCAGCGGCGGTTGCAACGCCGAACTCGGCGGCGGACCACGGTCCCGGCATGTCGGTCGTGGCGGCATCGGCCCGCCGGAAGCCGCCGTCGACGCCGAAAAAGACGCGGGCGTCGCTGACCCCGGGGAAGCGGCGCAGCGTCTGTCGCAGGATGGCGAGAACCTCGCCGCGGTCCCGCGCCGCGGCCAGATCCTGGGTCATCCCGAGGATGGTCTGCGTCCAGGTCAGACGCTCCTCCTCGTTGCGCGACTCCTCGGCCATGAAGCTGGAGATCAGGGCCACGAGATAGAAAAACGGTATGCGGATCAGCAGCACCGGGCTGGTCAGGGTCGCCACCCTCCCGGTGCGAACCGCCATCCAGACGTAAAAGCCGCTGGCGAGCACCGCCACCAGCAGGCTGCCCTGGATGTTGCGTCCATAGGAGGCCATCAGGATGGTGAAGAAGTAGAAGATGTACAGGTCGAGGTCGCCGGTGAGGTAGATCATCGCCGAGATGAAAAGCACGTCGAAGATGACGACGGCGTAGTTGAGCTTCCAGCGGCGGAATCGCTCGTGACTCACCAGGCTGAGGGCGACATTGCTGACAGCGAACAGGCCGAGGAGCGCCAAGTAGAGGGTCGGCGATTGGGCAGCTCCGAAGAGCACGAGGTAGGCCGCAACGAGGAAAAGGAGCCAGCGAAATACGACTATCAGGGCATTCTTGGAGAAGAGATAGACGCGCATCCGCCCCCTCCTGGCATCCGCGGCGTCGCACAACCGGCCGCGACGGCAGTATAGCAAATGCAGGGCGCCGCCGGCTTGCATGCCCCGGAGCGTTGTGTCACGATGCCGGTGGCGCTTTTTGCTCCTCGCGGGAAGGATCTTGAGGCAATTTCAGCAAGGCCCGCAGGGCACCACGGAGCGGGGGACGATGGCGATCCGCGTCACAATCATCGGCGGCGACCCCGGGAGCCACGACGTCCTCGTGCAGAAGCTGCGGGAGGCGGATGCCGAGGCTGCCCTCGCGCCCGGGATCCCTGAAGAGGCGGATGCCCAGGCCGACCTGGTGCTGCTCGACCAGGCGTTGCTGGCCGCCGGTGGCGCCCCGCAGCTGGAATTGTTGCGCAATCTGCACCCCGCGGCGCAGATCTGCCTGCTCGCCCCGTTCGCCCACCGCCGACAGGTCACCGGGCCCGTGGCCGCCATCCTCTGGGATGCGCTCTATCTGCCCGCCCAGGCCGAGGATGTCGCCGACCTGGTCGCGCGGACCAGGGCCTGGGTGACGCGGCGGACCCAGATCGAGCGGAAGAAACGGGTCCTCGTGGTCGACGACGAGGACTCGGTCCGCGAGGCCTCCGCGGCGCATCTCGGACATCTGGGACACCTGGTCGATACCGCGGTCGATGCTCTCGAGGCTCTCGGCAGGCTGGGATTGCGCGACTACGACCTGGTGATCACCGACCTGCAGATGCCGGGCATGGACGGCGTGGCGCTGCTGCGCAGGATCCGGGCGTCGTTCCCGCTGCTGCCCGTCGTGCTGGCGACCGGGTATGCGACCGTGGAGACCGCAGTCGCCGCGCTGCGCACCGGCGCCACCGATTTCCTGCGCAAGCCCTTCAGCGGCGAGGATCTGGCGCAGGTCGTCGAGCGGGCGCTGCGCTTCGGCGAGCTGGCGCGCGCGAACGTCGAGCTGGAGGAGCTGGCGCGCACGGAGAAGATCCGCCTGCGGGAGCGCCAGTACGAGTTGCGCGTCCTGGCCGAGGCGATCGCCGGCATGTCGCAGGCAAAGCAGCCCGCCGCGGTGGCCGAAATCTGGCTCCGGGCGGCCTACCGGGTCGTCGACTTCGTTTGCGGCGCGGTGTACCTGGTCGATCCCGAGCCGGAGCTGGTGCTTCTGGATGCCGGAAACGAAGTCGGCCGGCCGCAGGAGCTGCTCGCCCTGCTCCGGCAGCGGACGCCGGCGTTGCTCGGCGGCGCCACGCTCGAGGGGCTGGGGGTCCGGCAGATCACGGGCATTGCGGCGCAAACGGTCCGGGCCGCTGCCACCCCGGGGGGTGAGCAGATTCATCTGCTCGGCCCTGCGGAAAGCCCGTGCGCCGGGGTGGTTCTGCTGCCCGCCGCCGGGGAAGCCCCGACGGCGGAGCAGGAGTCGTTTCTTCGCAGTCTGACCGCACCGGCTGCCCAGGTGCTCGAGAAGCTGCGCGCGCTGGCCGAGGAGGCGCGCCAGCGCGAGGCGGCGATGGTCGCCGGGATGCACCAGGGCGTGGTGCTGGTGGACCAGCACGGCAGGGTGCTGGTGATGAACGCGGCGGCCCGGGAGCTCCTGGCGCTGGCTCCCGGCGAGGAGTTCCGGAGTCTCTCCCGGTTGCAGTCCGAGCGCGGGATCCCGGTGCAGGATGCGGTCTCCGAGCTGCTGCGCTCCGATGCGGACACGCTGACGCGGGAGTTTGCGCTGCGTCGGCCGGCCGAGCGGATCCTGACCCTGGATCTGACGGCGATCCGGGGCGACAGGCGCGATCCGATCGCGGTAGTTGGCCTGCTGCGCGACATCACCGAGTCGCGCGAAACCGAGCGGATGAAGACCGAGTTCGTCACGATCGTCTCGCACGAGCTGCGCACGCCGCTGACGAGCATCAAGAACTGCCACAGCCTCCTGCTCGACGGCGGCACCGGCGAGATCTCGCCGACGCAGGAGCGTTTCCTGCGGATGGCCCAGACCAGCGTCCACCGCATCATCCGCCTGGTTGACGACCTGCTCGACGTGGCCCGGATCGAGTCGGGAGGGATCCCCCTGGAGCGCGTACCCGTCGATCTGGCGGCGTTGCTGCGGGCTGTCGGCAACGAGGCCGAGTACCTGCTCCTCGAGCACGAGGTGCGCCTGGCGTACCTCGGGCTCGAGGAGCCGCTGATCGTTGCGGGGGATCCCGAGCGGCTCAAACAGGTCTTTTTCAACCTGGTGTGCAACGCCGTGAAGTTCTCCCCGGCGGGCGGCACGATCGAGCTGCGTGCCGTCAGAGGCGACCGTGTGGAGCCCCCTGCCGCCGTTCGCGACGTGGTGCGCCCGCCCGGGGCTTCGCTCGTCGAGGTGCAGGTTGCCGACGAGGGCGTGGGCATCGCCCCCGGGGAGCGCGAGTGGATCTTCGAGCGCTTCCATCAGGTCGAGTCGACCCTGCGCCGCGAGCACGGGGGCGGCGTCGGGCTTGGCCTGCCGATCTCCCGGGGGATCGTTCGCAGCCACGGCGGCGAAATCCTCGCCGAGGGTCGCGACGGCCGGGGGAGCGTTTTCCGGGTCTTCCTGCCGCAGGCAGCCGCCCCGGGCGACGCAGCGGCGCCGGGAGCAGGGGAATCCGTTTGCCGAATTGATGGATCTGAGGTATGACAGAAGCATGAGTGAGCCGACAGGGAGCAGGAAGGTCCTCGTCGTCGACGACGAGCCGTTTATCGTCGAGACGGTGCGCTTTGCGCTGGAGAAAGCCGGGTACGAATGCCTTGTCGCCTACGATGGCGAGGAGGCGATCCGGATCGCGCGCAACGAGAGCCCGGGTCTGATCCTGCTGGACATCATGTTGCCGAAGCTCAACGGCTTCCAGGTCTGCCGGCTGCTCAAGTTCGACAAGCGCTACCAGCACATTCCGATCGTCATGCTCACCGCGCGCACCCAGGCCCGCGACCGCCTGCTCGGCCGGGAGACCGGCGCCGATGAGTACGTGACGAAGCCCTTCGAGCTGCCGGACCTTGTCCGGGTGGTCGCGCGCTACCTCCCCGCGGCAGGCTGCTGAAAAGGCCCATCCCGGGCATTTCAGCAACCCGCTAGGCAACCAGCGCGGTGGGCAGCTGGCACGACAGCCGCGCCGCGATGCGCTGTTCATGGTCCCCGAACTCCGTGGCGTATGCGAGCAGGTAGTTCGCAATCCGTTCCACGGTCGCGCGGGTCACCCGGAAGTGCTCGCTCATGATCGGCGAGCGCTCCAGGTCCCGCGCCACGGCGAGCGCCCCGCGGCGGTCGATGCGGCCCGTGCGGACCCGCTCACGGTTGACTTTCACCCAGGCGAGAAAACCGTTGACGGCGGCCGGCGAGAAGAGCCTGACACTCTCCGCGGCGTCCGCGGAGTCTCTGGCCCGCAACCGCATCAGGTGCAGCCGCGCCGCTTGCACGACCTCGTCGACGGCCATGTCCGACCAGAAATCGCCCTCATCGGGCCAGACGTCCGCGCAGGACTGATAGAAATCCGCAACCGCCTCGCCGCAGGCCGCGAGCGCATCAAGAGTGCCGAGGACCCGGCCGAGATCTTCATTTTTCATGACAGGCCTCCCTGTATCATGTCGCGTTGGCTGCCGCGCGCGAAGCGCTCCTGGAGCCGATGCTCGTGCTCGAGCGTCTCGGCGGCGATTTCGCTCAGGTAGTTCCGCCATTTGGGGAGACTCAGGGCGATGGCCTGCAGCGCCTGGCTCTCGATCAGGGAGCGCTCCAGATCCCGCGAGAACGCAATGGCCGCACACCGGTCGACCTCGCCCTCGAGTACCCGGACGCTCTGTCTGGCCACGCCCGCCAGGAACGCTTCGAGGGCGGCTCGCGGGAAGAGCCTGTTGACACTGACCGTCGTGGCGTCCGTCTGCACCCGTACCGCGAGCAGTTCAAGCCGTACCGCGTGCGTGGTCTCTTCGTCCGAGAGTTTGAGCCAGAAGCTGCGATCCGCGGGCCAGGTCTCCGCGCATACGAGGTAGTAATCACCTACCGCCTCCTCGCAGCGCACCATCAGCTCGAGGATCCCGACCACGGTGTCCCTCTCCCTTGTGTCCATTGCCCGCCTCCTTCCTTCTCCCGCCGCTTTTTCTCTTCGTATTCAGGGTAGGCCCGCGGCAGCGGCATTCCCGTCGGTGGAGCGCTGGTATTGCTGTAGGCAAGGCTCCGACAACCAAGGGCTCGCGGCCGGTTCGCCCCGTCCCGACGGACAGGCCTTGTTTTCACGACGACCGTGAAGTATCGTCAGGCGACGTCCGGAGGTGCACGCGTGGAAACGCTGACCATTCTTGCGATCAACGGGGCCGCCGACGGTGGCCCATCGCCTGGCGAGTTGCTTGTTGCGGACACCGCCTCCTGTTTCCGGGTCATCGCCGCGGCCTCGGCGGACGATGCCCGCGACCTGCTCGGCTCCGTCAGGGTCGACGCACTGCTGCTCGATCTGGGCCGCGCCGCACCCGCCGCTTTCGAGCAGCTCCGGCCGCTGCGGCGGGCGGCGCCAGGGCTGCCGCTGGTGATCGTCGCGCCGGACGAGGAAACCGGGCTGCGAGCGCTCGCGGAGGGAGCCCAGGAGTGCCTCGCCCGGGAGGATCTGACGGGCGCGTTGCTGGCGAAAACCCTGCGCTCCGCCTGTGAGCGCGTTCGCCTGCGCGCCGCGTTGCGCTTGAGCGAGGAGAAGTTCCGCACGATGGCGGATTTCACCGCCGACTGGGAGTACTGGATCGGGCCCGACCGCAAGCTGATCTACATGAGCCCCTCGTGTCAGCGTATCACGGGGTATCGCCCCGAGGAGTTCGTCGAGGACCCGGGTCTCATCGAGCGCATCGTGCACGCCGAGGACCGGGATTCCTTCGTGCGGCACGAGATGGAGATTTTCGGCGGACGTGGCGGCGACGGCGTTCAGGAGGAGGAGTTCCGCATCGTCACGCGCGAGGCCGGGGTGCGCTGGATCGGTCACGTCTGCCAGCCGGTTCAGGGCCGCGACGGGCGCGCGCTCGGGCGGCGCGTCTCCAATCGTGACATCACCTCACGCAAGCTGGCCGAGGCGGAACTGCAAAGGCTCAACGCCGAGCTGGAGCAACGGGTGGCGGAGCGTACCGCAGAGCTGGAACACGCCAATGCCGAGCTCGAGAGTTTCAGCTACTCGGTGTCGCACGATCTGCGCGCGCCGCTGCGCGCGATCGATGGCTTCAGCCGGATGCTCCAGGAGGAGTCCGCCGGGGTGCTCGACGAGCACTGCGTCGGTCATCTCGAGCGCATCCGCGAGGCCGGCAGGCGCATGGCCGGCCTGATCCACGATCTGCTGCGGCTCTCCCGGGTCATGCGCCTGGAGTTCAGCGCCTCGCCGGTCGATCTGAGCGCGCTGGCCGGGGCCATTGTCGAGAACCTGCGGCGAGAGCACCCCGAGCGGACCGTCGAAGTCCGGATCCGGCCGGGCTTGACGGCTGTCGGCGATCAGAACATGCTGACGATCGCGCTGCGCAACCTGCTGGACAACGCCTGGAAATACACCGGCAAGAATCCCGCGGCGTGCATCGAGTTCGACGCGCGCGAGGCCGGAGATCGCCGGGAGTATTTCGTGCGGGACAACGGCGCCGGGTTCGACATGGCCTTTGCCGACAGGCTCTTCAGCCCGTTCCAGCGGCTGCACAGCGTCGAGGAGTTCCCGGGCACCGGGGTCGGTCTGGCCACGGTGGCGCGGATTGTCCGTCGCCACCACGGCGAGATCCATGCCGAGGGACATCCCGGGGCGGGAGCGACGTTCAGCTTCACGCTCGGCGGGGCCGCGCGCGGCGAGGAGGCGAACCATGAGTGAGACGCAACTGCGGTTGCTGCTGGTCGAGGACAACGAGGACGACGCCGTGCTGTTGCAGCACGTGCTGCGCCGCGACGGGTACCAGGTGCAGCTCCGGCGGGTCGAAACGTCCGAGGCATTCCTCGATGCCCTCGGCAAGGGCGAGTGGGATCTGGTGATCTCCGACTACGCGCTGCCGCAGTTCTCCGGGCCACAGGCGCTTGCCCTGTTCAAGGAGACCGGGATCGACATCCCGTTCATCGTCGTCTCGGGCGCGGTGGGAGAGGACGCCGCCGTGGCGCTGATGAAAAGCGGCGCCAACGACTTTGTCATCAAGGGCAACATGAACCGTGTTCCGCACGTCGTGCGCCGGGAACTGGCGGACGCGGAGGTGCGCCGCCGCGAGCGCCGTGCGGCGGCCGAGAAGCAGGAGTTGCAGGCCCAGTTGCTGCAGGCCCAGAAAATGGAGGCGATCGGCGTGCTCACCGCCGGGGTGGCCCACGACTTCAACAATATTCTCGGAGCCATTCAGATCTACGCCGACCTGGCGCAGATGAAGAGCGGCAAAGGCGTCGCCATCGGGAACGAGCTGCACCAGATCATGGCGGCCACCGACCGCGCCGCGGGGCTGGCCCGCCAGTTGCTGCTGTTTTCCCGCAAGCAGCCTCTCGAGTTGGTGCCGCTTGACCCGGTGCACATCGTGGAGGACCTGCTCAAGATGTTGCGGCGCATCATCGGCGAGCGCATCGAGGTGCGCACCGAGATCGACCCGGCCTGCGGGCGCATTCACGGGGACAGCGGCGGGATTGAGCAGGTGATCATGAATCTGGCCGTGAACGCCCGCGACGCGATGCCGCAGGGCGGGGTGCTCACCATCGGAATGGGCAACGTCGAGGTTGTCGACAGCTACTGCCGCGGCGTGCTCGGGGCGCGCCCCGGACCATTCATCCGGCTGTTTGTCCAGGACACCGGCTGCGGCATGGAGCAGGAAACGCTGCAGCGCATCTTCGAGCCGTTTTTCACCACCAAGGCGGCCGGCAAGGGTACCGGCCTCGGGCTCTCGGTGGTCTACGGGATCGTCAAGCAACATCTGGGGTGGATCACCGTGCGCAGCGAGCCGGGGGCGGGGACCCGCTTCGAGATCTTTTTCCCCCCCGCCGGGGGAGAAGGCGCCGCCGGGGTCGAGAAAGCCGGAGCCCTGGAAGAACTCGGCGGCGGCGGCGAGCGCATCCTGCTCGTGGAGGATGAGGAGAGCTACCGCACCGTGGCCGCAGAGGCGCTGCGCGCCAACGGCTACGAGGTGCTGACCGCAGCCGGCGCCGTGGCTGCCGAACGGCAGGTGCGGGAGGCGCCGGCCGCGTTCGATCTGGTTTTTTCGGATGTCGCGCTCGGCGACGGCAACGGCGTCGACCTGGCGAACCGCATCCACGACCTCTCGCCCCGCAGCAGGGTGTTGCTGACCAGTGGCTACACCGACGAAACCTCGCAAATCACCCGGATCCGCACCGTCGGCATTCCGTTCATCGCCAAGCCGTATTCACTGCCGGCGCTTCTGATCGTGATTCGCGAACTGCTGCGCAAGCCGGTCGCCTGAGGCGGGAGCGGGGGGGAGGGCGTGATGCGTTGTGCGGCGTGCGGCGCGGTCAACGATCGAGGCAGAGCGTACTGCGGCTCCTGCGCGCAGCCCCTTGCCGACCTGTGCCCGGCCTGTCAATTCCTGAACGACAAGGGTGTCCGCTACTGCGGCGGTTGCGCCAGGGACCTGCTCGCACCGCTCGCCGAGCCGGCGCCAGCGGCTCCCGCCTCGTCCGCCGACGCGATCCGGCCGTCTTCAACCCGGTTTCCGGCCATCGCGTTCGACGACCTCGGGGACCTGACCCCCGGGGTTGCCCCCGCGGCAGGGGGCGAAACTCCCCGAACTGTCGCTGCGGATGCCACCCAGAACGAGATCGACAACTTCTTTTGTCGTCTCGTGCAAGAGGGAGTTGCCGAGATTCATCCCGCGCAGGCTCCCGTGCAGCCCCCCGAGCCGCCGCCGAGCGCGCCGTCGTGACGATTTCCCTCTCCGAGAGCGAGCAGCGCCTGGGGCTGGCGCTTGTCGAGTCCCGGCTGATCACCCCCGAGCAGCTCGAAACAGCCATCGGCGAAAAGCGCAAGCGCGGCCACGGCAAATCGCTCGGGCAGCTCCTGGTGGAACTCGGGCACCTCAGGGAGGAGGCGCTCGTCGGCACTCTGGGGAACCTCTACAACCTGCCGGTGATGAGTGCGGCGGACATCTCACCGTCACCGGAGGTGCTCGGGATGATCCCCGAGGAGATGATCCGCAAGTACAAGGTCTTCCCGGTCTTCTGCGTCGGCGACGAGTTGACGGCCGCGCTGACCGACCCCTCGCAGTTCCACGTGCTCGATCTGCTGCGGGAGCGCACGCATCGCACCATCCAGCCGGTGGTCATCGGCAACAGCGATCTGGTGCGGCTGATCGACGAGCACCTCGCGGCGGGCCGTCGCTCCACCCGGATTGCGGCGGTCGGCGTCGAGGAGCGGTCGGTGGCGGACGAGGCCGCCGCGGACATCAGGGACCTCGAGCGCGCCGGGCGCGCTCTGCCGGTGATCGAGATTGTCGACAAGATCTTCGCCAAGGCGGTCCTCGAGAACGCGAGCGACATCCATCTGGAGCCGAGCGAGAACGGCCTGCGCGTTCGTTTCCGCATCGACGGGCAGCTCTCCGATCAGCTCTCGCTGGCGCCGCACCTGATGGCCGGGATCGCCTCGCGCATCAAGATCATCTCCGGGCTCGACATCTCGGAGCGCCAGGTGCCGCAGGACGGGCGCATCCGGGCTCGCATCCTCGAGCGCGACATCGACATGCGCGTCTCGACGCTGCCGACGAGCTTCGGCGAAAAAGTGGTGCTGCGCCTGCTCGACCGCGAGCGCTCCGTCGTCCCCCTGGCACAGCTCGGCCTCTCCCGGCACAACCGCGAGATCTTCGAGCGGCTGACCCGCGAGCCCTACGGTCTGCTGCTGGTCACGGGCCCGACCGGCAGCGGCAAGACCACGACCCTCTACTCGGCGCTCGCCACGCTCGACACGGTGAAGTACAACGTCATCACCGTCGAGGACCCCGTGGAGTACCAGTTGCCGCGGATCAGCCAGGTGCCGATCAACCCGAAGCGCGGGCTGAGCTTCGCGCTGGCGTTGCGGGCCATCCTGCGGCAGGACCCGGACGTGATCCTCGTCGGCGAAATCCGCGACCCGGAGACGGGGAACATCGCCGCCGAGGCGGCCCTCACCGGCCACCTCGTTTTTTCGACGCTGCACACGAATGACGCGGTGAGCACCATCCACCGCCTGATCGAGATCGGCGTCGAGCCGTACCTGATCTCGCCGACCCTGCTGGGGGTGATCGCCCAGCGCCTGGTGCGGACGATCTGCCCGCGCTGCCGCCAGCAGTATCCGCCGACACCCGCCGAGCTGCGGGCGCTCGGGCTGGAGTCGGCACCGAACGGATTGCGCTTCTTCCGCGGCGCCGGGTGCGTGCACTGCTCGCAGCGGGGTTACCGGGGGCGCACCGGGGTGCACGAGATCCTGCTGGTCGACGAGCGGATTCGCGCGCTGATCAGCGCGCGGGCGCCGGCCGAGGCGATCCGGGCATACTTGCGGGAGCGGGGATTTCAGGACATGCGGTACGACGGTCTGCGCAAGATCGCGGCCGGAATCACGACGGTGGAAGAAGTGCTCCGAGCCACACGGGACCTGACGTGAGCGCGGAACTGGCACCCGTGCCCGACGCGGCGAACCTGCTGCCGGCGCTCGAGGAGCCGGTGATCTCGGTCTCCCGGGCGCTGGCCCGGATCGAACTTGCGCCGGTTCCGGGCGCGCCCGGGTCGACGTGGCGGCGGGTCATCTTCCGCGATGGCGGACCACGACGCGCGCGGCTCGTATTGTCCTTCGAGGAGCGGTTGGAGCGGCGCCTGCGGGTTGATCTGTACGCCGGCCTGGGCCTGGAGCTGGAGCCAGGGGAGGAGGACGCGGCCCTCGCCGAGCTGGGCAACTGCTTCATGGGGCACATCGACGGCCGGCTCGCCGAATTGGGGTTGGATTGCGCGTTCTCGATTCCCGGGATCGCGCCGGGCGCCGACGTTCCCGGCGCGGGTGAGGTGCAAGCCGCCCAGGTCCTGCTCGGCTCGGCGGCGGGAGCCATGGGGATCACGTTGTATCTGCGCAGCGCAACAGGGAGGAACGACGACATGGCCGCAAAGCCTATCACCACACTCATCGTCGACGATTCGTCGCCGATGCGCCGGGCCCTGCGGGGAATCCTGGAGCGCTCGGGATTCGTGGTCGTCGGGGAGGCCGGCAATGGGATCGAGGCGATCAAGTTCTATCGCGAACTCAAACCCGACCTGGTGACCATGGACATCGTGATGCCGCAGCTGGACGGCGTGCAGACGCTGCGCGCGATCCACGAGCTTGATCCCGCCGCGCGCGTCGTCATGGTCACCGCGATGACGAGCATGAACAAGGTCCAGGAGTGCGCGCGTTTCG
>CAZEOK010000010.1:12025-43282 GCA_964513745.1 uncultured bacterium | reverse complement strand
CTGACGCACCGCGGTGTCGTTGAGGACGAGCATGTCGCCAGATCGCAACAGTCCCGGAAGGCCGGAGACCCGCGCGTGCTCGATTGCACCCGAGACGCGGTCGAGCGACAGAAGTCGGGCACCATCACGAACCCTGGCGGGCTCCTGAGCAATGCGCTCGGGCGGCAGTTCGAAGTCGTAGTCTATTAGTCGACGGCTCATTGTTCTCGCCTGGCGCGCGGATTATAGTAGGCGACACCGTGAAAGGGAATCAGGATCGTCAATGACGTGCATCGCGACCACCGCGGGCAGCCGCAACATCCGGCTGCTGCTCGCCTACGACGGGGCGCCGTACCTCGGCTGGCAGGTTCAGCCACAAGGACCGACGATCCAGTCGGTGCTCCAGGATGGACTGAGGCGCATCACCGGGGAGCTGGTTTGCGTCAAAGGATCAGGCCGCACCGATACAGGCGTCCACGCTCTTGGACAGGTCGCAAATTTCCACACGTTATCAACAATGAAACCGTTGTCTTTTGCACATGCTCTCAACAGCATCATCCCACCGACGATTTCCGTGCTTCGCGCCGACGAGGTCGATACCGGCTTCGATGCTCAGTTCTCCGCGGCAAGCAAACTCTACCGCTACAGGGTTATCAATAGCGTCATGCGATCACCATTCGAACATGGCCGCGCGTGGAATATCAACATGAGACTCGACGTAGAATCGATGACAATTGCTTCGCAGATGCTATTGGGCAACAACGATTTTACATCATTCAGAGCATCGGGATGCGTTGCAAGCAGCCCTTTCAGGACTTTGACAAGATGCGATGTTGCAACAGAGGCTGAATTGATCACCTTCGAACTCGAGGCCAACGGCTTTCTCCGGCACATGGTACGGAACATCGTCGGGACGCTTATCGAGGTTGGGCGCAAGCGTTTTTCGACAGACGATTTTGCCGCCATCATCGCAGCCAGAGACCGTAAACGAGCCGGGATGGCGGCGCCTCCGCAGGGGCTCTACCTCGTCCGCGTTGATTATCCCGTCTGAAGATACCTGCCGCGCCGGATGGTCATCGTGTTGATGAAGCTCCAGCTTCCCAATATAGCAAACAATCCCCTTGACAAATTGGCGCAAAACTACAAGAATTGCTGCTTTAGCATGACCGGAGCATGTAGGGGCGTAGCTCAGGGGGAGAGCGCTTGCTTGACACGCAAGAGGTCGGCGGTTCAAGACCGCCCGTCCCTACCAGGTTTTCACAAACTGCAACGAGGGGAATGGAAGAGAGCGTGAACGTTCCGGCACGACGACGCACCCTCCTCCCGATGCTCGACGCCCGTTCCCCTCTGGCAGTGGCAGACTGACCGCCCTCGGCGTTCCGGCCTGACGACATGTCAACCATCACGGTCACCTTTCCCGACGGCTCCACAGCCGAGGTCCCCTCCGGGACTGCCGCCGGCAAGGTGCTCCACAGCCGCGGTTTGAGAGCGCCGGCGTCGCCCGGGGGACTCGTCGCCGCCCGGGTCGACGATCGCCTCACCGACCTCACCACTCAGCTCACCGCCGACTGCCGGCTCGAGGGCTTGGGCTTCGACAGCCCCGAGGGGCGCGACGTCTTCCGCCACTCCAGCGCGCACATCATGGCCGAGGCGGTCGCCGACCTCTTCCCGGGAGCCAAATTCGCGATCGGCCCCTCGATCGAGGAGGGGTTCTACTACGACTTCGACGTCGAGAAACCCTTCACGCCCGAAGACCTCGAGCGCATCGAGAGACGCATGGCGGAGATCGTCAAAGCCAACGCGCCGTTCGTGCGCAGCGAGATGGGCCGCGACGAGGCCCTGAGTGCCTTCCGCGAGAAGGGCGAGGTCTACAAAGCCGAACTGGTCGAGGCGATCCAGGATCCGACCGTGTCGATCTACCGCCAGGGAGGATTCACGGACCTCTGCCGCGGTCCGCACCTGACCTCGACAGGCAAGATCAAGGCCTTCAAGCTGCTCTCGGTCGCCGGCGCCTACTGGCGCGGGGACGAGAAAAACCGGATGCTGCAGCGCATCTACGGCACGAGCTTCCCCGAGAAGGCGGCGCTCGAGGCCTACGTGCACCGCATCGAGGAGGCGAAGAAGCGCGACCACCGCAAGATCGGCAAGGAGCTCGACCTGTTCTCGTTCGCCGACGAGGTCGGCCCCGGCCTCGTGCTCTGGCACCCGAAGGGCGCGCTGCTGCGCTACCTGGTCGAGGAGTTCGAGCGGCGCGAGCACCTCGCCCGCGGCTACCAGATCGTCTTCGGGCCGCGGCTGCTGCGCGAGGAGCTCTGGCGCCGCTCCGGGCACTACGACAACTACCGGGAGAACATGTACTTCACCGAGATCGACGAGCAGCGCTACGGCATCAAGCCTATGAACTGCCTCTCGCACATGACGATCTACAAGTCGCGGATGCGCTCCTACCGCGACCTGCCGCTGCGCTACTTCGAGCTGGGCACCGTGAACCGGCACGAGAAATCCGGGGTGCTCCACGGCCTGACCCGGGTCCGCGAGTTCACGCAGGACGACGCGCACATCCTCTGCGCCCCCGAGCAGCTTCAGGGGGAAATCGCCGGGGTTCTCGGCTTCATCAAGGACGTGATGGGCATGTTCGGCTTCGCCTTCACGCTCGAGCTGAGCACCCGCCCGGAGAAGTCCATCGGCAGCGACGCGGACTGGGGGCTCGCCACCGGCGCGCTGCGCGAGGCGCTGGACGCCGGCGGATTCGCCTATGCCGTCAACGAGGGCGACGGCGCGTTCTACGGCCCGAAGATCGACGTCAAGCTCCAGGACGCCATCGGTCGCTCCTGGCAGTGCGCCACCGTGCAGTGCGACTTCACGCTGCCGGAGCGTTTCGATCTGACGTACATCGCCCGGGACGGCCAGCCAAAGCGTCCGGTGATGATCCATCGCGTCGTGCTCGGCTCCATCGAGCGCTTCATCGCGGTGCTGATCGAGCACTTCGCGGGCGCGTTCCCGCTCTGGCTCGCGCCGGTCCAGGTCGCGGTCCTGACGATCACGGGCGCCCAGGAGGAGTACGGCAGGCAGGTGGCCGCCCGCCTGCGCACCGCCGGCCATCGCGTCGAGGAGGACCTGCGCAACGAGAAGATCGGTTACAAGATCCGGGAAGCGCAGTTGCAGAAAGTGCCCTTCATGGCTATACTCGGCGCCCGTGAACAGGCCGAAGGCAGGGTCGCTGTCCGCCGGCGCGAGCACGGCGACATCGGCACGCTGAGTCTCGATGAGTTTCTCGAGCTCCTCAATGAACAAGGGGGACAACGAACGGTGACGGTGGCATGAGCGTGATTGCAACGACCCAACAGCGGATCAACCGGGAGATTCGCGCCCGGGAGGTGCGGGTAATCGACAACGAGGGCAACCAACTCGGTGTCCTGAGCCTCAACGACGCCATCCAGGCCGCATGGGACCGCGACCTCGACCTGGTGGAGGTCGCGCCCACCGCCGTTCCCCCGGTCTGCCGCATCCTTGACTTCGGCAAGTTCAAGTACAGCCAGGCGAAGAAAACCCAGGAGTCGAAGAAGCACCAGCGGATCATCAAGATCAAAGAGATCAAGATGAGACCGAAGATCGAAGTGCACGACTACGACTTCAAAAAGGGTCACGTGATGCGGTTCCTCTCGGAGGGGCACCGGGTCAAGGTGACCATCATGTTCCGGGGCCGCGAGATGGCCCACACCCATCTCGGGCGGAACATCCTCGACCGCCTGACGACCGACCTCGCCCCGTATGCGGCCCCCGAGAATCCGCCCCGGCTCGAAGGCCGGAACATGTATGTCTATCTCGTGGTCAAGCCGGGCGCGGTGTTCCCCGACTCCGTGGCTCACATCGCCGTTCCAGAGGAGGATGCACAGGATGCCTAAAATCAAGACCAATCGGGCGGCGGCCAAGCGCTTCCGTACCACGAAGACGGGGATTATCAAGCGCTCGAAAGCCTACATGAGCCACATCCTGACGACCAAGACCCGCAAGCGCAAGCGCCGCCTGCGCCTGTCGGACACGGTGAACGCCGCCGACCACAAGAACATCAGGAAGCTGATCCCGTACAAGTTCTAACGTGTACGGTTACGACAATGGTACAAACAGGCTGCTCAAAAGGGCCCAGGTGCAAGGCGCGCGCATATCCGGCGAATGAGGCGCACTCCTTGTGCGCCGCACTGAGTCGGTATGAGCGCAACGCAGCAGATGGGTCGTTTTCAGCGGCCTGCTAACAGAAGGAGAGAGTGCGATGCCGAGGACAAAGGGCGGGCCGAAAACCCCGCAGCGCCGCAAGAGGATTCTCAAGGCCGCCAAGGGATTCTGGGGGGGGAAGCACCGTCTGCTGCGGCCCGCCACCGAAGCCGTCGACAAGGCCCGAAAGTACGCATATCGTGACCGTCGCGCGAAGAAGCGCGACTTCCGCGGGCTCTGGGTGGTGCGAATCAACGCCGGTGCCCGGGCCAACGACATCTCCTACAGCAGGCTCATGGCAGGGCTGAAAAAAGCCGGCGTCGAGATCAACCGCAAGGTGCTGGCCGACCTTGCCGTTGTCGACCAGGTGGCGTTCTCGCGCCTCGTCGCGGTTGCGCGCGAGACTCTTTCTTAGCCTCGATCACTCCGGCCCGCGCGTCCGACGTGGCGCGCGGGCTTGTCAACCAGCCCGTTTCCCCGACACCAACGATCTTCCTTTTCAATCGACTGCCGCCAGCATGGCGCGGATGTCGCCGTCAACCCATCTGCCATTCTCGAGCGGACCCTCGCGCTCGAGTCGTTGCAGCATCAGCGATCAGCGTGCGAAGAGGCGATGCCTTCACCGTTGCGCATTCACGCTGCCGGCTTCATGCCTAACCGGACCTGGCATCAACCACATTCTCATAAAATAAAAACAACACCTTGAATTCGTGCATGAATCTTCATTGACTCGCAAGGCAACTTCAGATAGCGTATGAACATGTCAGCCGTCATCGACATTCTTGAAGAAAGAGCGGTCGCGGTCGCGAATCTTGTCTCGGATCTGAGAGAAAAGGTCGCCCAACTCGAGACAATGCTCGCGGCGCTACCTGCCCCGGGCTGCACCGAATCGGCTCAGCCCGCTCCCCCGTCCCGCGATCCCGCGCTTGTCATGGAACTCGAACGGTTGCGCACCGAGCGGATCGTGATCCGTGACACCATTCGACGTCTCATCGAGGAGATCGACCGGGTGGCCTGGTGAGCACAGTCCACGTCACGGTCAGGATCTGTGGGGAGTCTTTCCCTCTGAAGACCGCGGAGCCCGCCGAAAGACTCGAGGAGCTCGCCCGATTCGTCGATTCCCGCATGCGCGAGGTCGCGGCTTCAGGCAAAGTGGTGGCCACCGGGAAAATTGCGATTCTTGCCGCCCTACACATCGCCGATGAGCTTTTCCGCATGCGCGACGCAGCCGCAGCAGTCCCGGCCCCCGCCGACCTGGAGCACCGGATGGTCTCCATCGTCGAAATCCTCGACCGCGCACTCGCCCCCCCGGCATCCAGATGATTGCCGCGACGCCCCTTGCCTTTCGCTCCGGCGGCCCGTATACTGCGTTTGCAGGATGTGCCCCTGCGGTGTTCGTGAATGGGCGGAAAAATTGTCGAACCAACAGAAGTGGCACGGGGAGACAAACGATGGGCGCTTTGAGCACGCCTCTCCTTCGGGACGGGAAGCCTTCCGCGCCATGCTGTCTCCCCCCTTGGACCTTTTGGTTCGAGACCATTTTGCCCACACGGCACGTTCGCGGGGGTTTTACGCACGGACCCGGGTCGCCTCGACGACCCGTTGACATAGAACCATAACCGGACCAATGAAAGGAAATAACGGCAAGGATTCGGGCCCCCGCGGTTGATGCAATCAGGGTGCGCGAGACTTCGATCATGACTGACCGTTGTGCAATGGCAATCCTTGGATTCCCGCTTCCCTCGACCCGCGGGGGGGCTGGTTTCCGCGCGAAGGCGGCTGAACGCGAAGGAGCGTGGCGCGCACGGATGACGTTTGTCATCCCCGGCGTCCCCGTATCCCCGGTTTTTTAGCAACCCCGCAGGTTTCCCAGTCGCGGTCACCGCCAGGTGACAGCGAGATGCACGACGCGATCGGTCACGCGCACGCCGGCAGCAGCGATCGCCTTCCGAGGCCATCCGACCGGACGCCGCATGAACAGGGCACACCCGCAGACCAGGGCGAAGGTGGAGGCACGGCGCACCTGCGCCGAGGCGCGCCGCGCCCTGTCCGTACCCGAGCGGCTGCAGCGCAGCCGGAAGATCGCCGCCGCCTGCCGGGGCATCAGCGGCTTCTCCTCGGCTGAACTGATCTGCTCGTACGTCGACTTCCGCGAGGAAGTCCAGACCACCGAGCTCATCACCGCGCTGTTGGGCGAGGGGCGGCGAGTCGCGGTACCGGTTCACCTCCACGGTACGACGGAGCCGCTCGTCTTCGCCGAGATCCGCTCGCTCTCGGAAATGGTCCGTGGCCATTTCGGCATCTTGCAGCCGCCCCGCGAATCTGCCCGATTTCTTCCCACCGCGGCCATTCCCCTGTTCCTCGTCCCGGGGCTGGCCTTCGACCCTGCCGGACGCCGGCTCGGCTACGGCCTCGGTTTTTACGACCGGGCTTTCGCCGACGCCGCCCCCGGCGCCCTCAAGGTCGGCCTCGCTTTCGAGGTTCAGATCGTCGAATGCGTCCCGGCCGACCCCCACGACGTCCCGATGGATTTCGTGGTCACCGAAAACCGCGTGATCCCCGCCACCGGCGCAGGGTCACCGACAAGGAGGTGGTGACGTGTCACCCGTGCAGATACCCGTCGTGTTGATCATCGCTCTGGCGGCTCTCGCCGCAGGCGTGCTTGCGGGCTGGCTTTCCCGGCGATCCATCGCGGAAAAGAAGCTCGGCGGCGCCGAGCAGGAGGCCCGGCAGCTCCTCGAGTCCGCGGCGACGAAAGCCGCGACCATCACCAAGGAAGCGGCGCTCGAAGCGAAGGAGTACCTCCTGCGGGCCAAGGCCGAATTCGAGAAGGAGACTCGCGACAAGCGCCAGGAATTCTCGGCCACCGAGAAACGGCTGGAGCAGAAGGATGAAAACGTCGAGCGCAAGGTCGGCCTCATCGAGCGCAAGGAATCGGATCTGAGCCAGCGGGAGAACCGGCTCGCCGACCGCGAGAAGGGCCTCGCCGAGAAGGAAAAGGAGATCGGCCGCATCACCGGCGAGGCGAAAGCCGTTCTCGAGAGAAACGCCGGGATGACCGCCGAGCAGGCCCGCCGCCACCTCATCGACAACCTCCAGGAGGAGGTCAAGGCCGAGTCTGCGCGCACCATCCGCAAGGCCGAGGAGGAGACGCGGCTGATCTCGGACAAGAAGGCGAAGGAGATCATCAGCACGGCGATCCAGCGCTATGCGAGCGACTACGTCGCCGAGTCGACCGTTTCGGTGGTGCCGCTGCCGAGCGAGGAGATGAAGGGCCGCATCATCGGCCGCGAGGGGCGCAACATCCGCACCCTCGAGGCGGCAACGGGTGTTGACCTGATCATCGACGACACCCCGGAGGCCGTCATTCTCTCGGCCTTCGACCCGGTGCGCCGCCAGATAGCGAAGATCTCGCTCGAGCGCCTGATCGCCGACGGCCGCATCCACCCGGCACGCATCGAAGAGGTTGTCGAGAAGGTCAAGAAGGAGACCGACCAGGCCATCCGCGAGGCCGGAGAGCAGGCCACCTTCGACCTGGGCGTCCACAATGCCCACCAGGAGATCGTGCGCCTCATCGGGCGCCTGAAGTACCGCACGAGCTACGCGCAGAACATCCTCAAGCATTCGCGCGAGGTGGCGTACCTCTGCGGGATCATGGCCGCCGAGCTCGGCCTCAACGTCAAGCTGGCGCGCCGCGCCGGCCTGCTCCACGACATCGGCAAGGCCATGGACCACGAGACCGAGGGGCCGCACGCGCTGATCGGCGCCGAGGTCGCCCGGCGCTACGAGGAGAGCGAGGAGGTCATCAACGCCATCGCCTCGCACCACGAGGAGGAGGAACCGCGGACCATGGAAGCCGTGCTCGTCGCGGCAGCCGACGCCCTCTCCGCGGCCCGCCCCGGGGCCCGCCGCGAGGTCCTCGAAGCCTACGTCAAACGCATGGAGAAACTCGAGGAGATCGCCGACTCCTTCCGCGGGGTCGAGAAGGCATTTGCCATCCAGGCCGGCCGGGAGATCCGCATCATGGTCCAGGAGAGCCAGGTCAACGACGCCGACACGGTCGTGCTGGCCCGGGACATCGCGCGCAAGATCGAGGAGCAGTTGACCTATCCCGGGCAGATCAGGGTCACGGTCATCCGCGAGAAACGCGCCGTCGACTACGCCAAGTGACAAGGCCAGCTAAGACCCCATCTGCGGCGTGTTGTTGGTACGCCTCATTCGGCGGGTCGTTGCGCGCCTTGCATCTGGGACCTTATCCGGCCTCGTCGACTACCGTGACCGAAAAGAGACTGCCGTGAAGATTCTGATGATCGGGGATGTGGTCGGCAAGCCGGGGCGCCAGGCGCTCGCGCTTTTCCTGCGCAAGGTCCAGGAGGCGCACGACATCGACCTGACCGTCGCCAACGGCGAGAACGCTGCGGGGGGGTTCGGCATAACCCCCGATACCGCAAACGACTTGCTGCGCCTCGGCATCGACGTGATCACCTCCGGCAACCACGTCTGGGACAAGAAGGAGGTGCTCGGCTACATCCCCAAGGAGAGCCGGCTGCTGCGCCCCCTCAACTACCCCCCGGGCGCCCCCGGCTATGGCTCGATCGTGGTCACCGCCCGCAATGGCATTAAAGTCGCGGTACTCAACGCCTCGGGGAGGGTCTTCATGAACGACTTCGACTGCCCCTTCCGCACGACGATGGCGGAGATCGAGACCGTCGCCGGCGAGGCCCGGGTGCGGGTGGTCGATTTCCACGCGGAGGCGACGAGCGAAAAGATCGCCTTCGGCCGATTTCTCGACGGTCACGTGAGCGCGGTTGTCGGCACCCACACGCATGTCCAGACCGCCGACGAGCGGGTGCTTCCGGGGGGCCCCGCCTACATCTCCGGCCTCGGCATGACCGGGCCCTCTGAATCCGTTATCGGCGTGGAGGCCGAGATAGTCGTGCGCAAGTTCCTCACCGGCATGCCAGAGCGCTTCGAAACGGCAAAACTCCACGCGCAGTTGCAGGGGGTAGTCATCCAGGTCGATCCGGGAAGCGGACAGGCCCTGAGCATCGAGCGGATCTCGCTGAGGGCCACCACCGCCTAGCCCGACGCGGCAGTAAGGTTGGCGTTCGTCATAGTGTTTCTCGGTTTCCCCTTGCGCACAACGTCCCTCGGGGGTATGATTCGTCGCAGGTCGATCAGACCACCGGGCACGTTGGTGAATGGGCTTTCCGAAGCCCATTTTTTATTTTTATTGAACAGGGGGCGCCGATGTCGCGACGACAGCAGGCCGAAGCCGCGGCCGAGGCCACGGCTGCGCCGATCTTCGCGGCCCTTGGCCTGGAGATCATCGATGTCGTCCTCACCGGTCCCGGGCGCGAACCCGTCCTCTGCCTCACCGTCGATCGCCCCGGCGGAGGGGTGACCGTCGACGAACTCCAGGGAGCGAGCACGGCGATCGAAACCGCGCTCGACGTCGCCGACGTGCTGCCCGGCCGGTACCGTCTCGAGGTCTCCTCCCCGGGTATCAACCGGCCCTGGAAACGCCTCGACGATTTCAGGCGGCACGTCGGCGAGCGCGCCGTCATCAAGACCTTCGCGCCCCTCCCGGATGGTCAGCGCCGGCTCGTGGGACGCGTCACCGCAGTCGTGGATGGGACCGTCCAGTTCGCGCCCGACACCGGAACGCCGGTTTCGCTCGAGTTTTCGAACATCGCGAGTGCTCGGCCCGAGATCGACTGGGCCGCGCTGCTGCGCGGCCGCACGCGCACCCCCGGCGGCGCGCAAGGAGATCAACCATGAACCAGGAACTCTTGAACATCATCAAGCAGATCAGCTTCGAGCGCGGCATCGACCAGACCGAGGTCATCCAGGCTCTCGAGACCGCGCTGATCTCGGCATCCCGCAAGCGGCTCGGCGAAAACGGCCACCTCCAGATCCGGCTCAACGAAACCACCGGCAATCTGGACATCCTGGTCGCAAAAACCGTGGTCGAGCGACCCACGGACATCCTCGCCGAGATCTCCCTCCCGGCAGCCCGCGCCCTCGACCCGTCTGCCGAGATCGGGGGCACGGTTGAAGCGCTCACCGATCTTGCGGACTTCGGCCGGATTGCCGCGCAGACTGCCAAGCAGGTGATCATGCAGCGGGTGCGCGAAGCCGAGCGCGACCACATCCACCACGATTTCAAGGGACGCGAGGGTGAAATCCTCTCCGGGACCGTCCACCACAAGGAGAAGGGCGATCTCTACGTCGATCTCGGCAAGACCGAGGGCCTGCTGCCGAAAAAAGAGCAGATCCCCCGCGAGTCCTACCGCAGCGGCGACCAGCTGCGGGCCTTCGTGCTCGAGGTGCGCCGCACCATCCGCGGCCCCCAGGTCATCCTCAGCCGCACGGCGCCGGAATTCCTCGTGCGACTTTTCGAACTCGAGGTCCCGGAGATCCGCCAGGGTCTCGTGAAGGTACTCGGCGCGGCGCGCGATCCGGGAGAGCGCGCGAAAATCGCCGTTCTTTCCACGGCCAAAGGGATCGACCCGGTCGGGGCCTGCGTCGGGATGAAGGGCTCGCGCGTTCAGTCGGTTGTCCGCGAGTTGCGCGGAGAGAAAGTCGACATCGTGCCGTACGCCGAGGATGTCCGCACCTTTCTCGTAAACGCTCTAGCGCCGGCTCTTGTCGACCGCGTCGAGATCGATGCCGGGCGGCATGCGCTGCTCGCCGTCGTCCCCGACGACCAGCTCTCCCTCGCCATCGGCAAGCGTGGACAGAACGTGCGCCTGGCCTCGAAACTGCTCGACTGGGAAGTCGACATCACGAGCCGGACGGAGATCGACGGGCCCCTCCCGCCCGAAACCGCCGACGGGAGTGCCGAATCGGATGTAACGGGGGGGGACGCCTCGGTTGAGCCATCGGGAGCGTGAACCCGGACGAACCTGCCTCGGCTGCCGTCGACAGCGGCCAAGAGCCGAGCTGATCCGCTTGGTGCGGGGGCCGGATGGCGCGGCCTGCTTCGATATCGAGGGGCGCCTGCCGGGACGCGGCGCCTGGGTCTGCCCCTCCCCCGGTTGCCTCGACGCCATGGCCCCCGGCGCGCTCGGCCACGTGTTGCGTGCGCCGGTGCGGTTGCCGTCCCCGGCCGTGAGGCGCCGGGAACTGGCGGAAGGGCTCGGACGCCGGGTTGCCAATCTCCTGACCATCGCCCGCAAGATGCGCGGGGTGACCTGCGGCCCTGCGGG
The DNA here is from genome assembly GCA_964513745.1 of uncultured bacterium. Taxonomy (GTDB): domain Bacteria; phylum JAUVQV01; class JAUVQV01; order JAUVQV01; family DATDCY01; genus DATDCY01. The sequence goes on along the minus strand of CAZEOK010000010.1, from coordinate 31,880 downwards.
CGTGCGTGCGATGCTCGCGGCTGGACGGGCCAGACTTGTGCTGATCGCCGCTGACATCTCCGCCGACGCCATCGCGTCCTGGACTGCACGATCACAGCCGGTCGCGCTGCGCACGGCACCTGATGCGCAGACGCTCGGCATGATCTTGGGACGGTCCCCCGTCGAGGCGGCGGCAATCACCGTCGATGGCCTGGCCAGCGCAATTCTTCAGGCGATGGACAGGTGGCAGGCATTTTCCTCTGTTTCGTGCGATAATGAAAGATCGGGGTTGACGGATCATCGCATTCGGCGCGGGGAAGCGCCGCGGCGGGAGGAGGTTGAGGGATCATGAGCAAGGTACGGGTATACGAGCTGGCCAAACAGCTCGGCAGGGAGAACAAGGACCTCCTCAAGGTGATCGCGGGCCTCGGGATCGAGGTCAAGAACCACATGAGCGCGGTGGATGAGGAGACCGCGGCCAGGATCAGCGCCGCCGTCAAGACCCCGGCTCCGAAAAAAGGCGACACGGCCAAGAAAATGGCCCCCGCCAGAAAAAAGGCGACCCCGAAGCAGGAGCAGGAGCAGGGCCAGCCGGTCGTGGAGGCGAAGCTCAAGCCACCGTCTCCCGCCACGAAGGCCACCAGGCCTCCGGGGAAAACAGCCGCCCACCCGGTGTCGGCTGCGGCAAAGCCGAAGGCGCCTGCTGCTGTGCCCGTGGCTTCGACGGTTGCGGAACCAGTCGCACCCGTCGCACCTGCATCGGCCACCCCCGCGGCCGGCAAACAGCACGCGCCGGCCCCGTCCGCGCCTCCGGCTGCGCCCTCCCCGGCACCACCGCCAGTGCCTGTGGCCGCTGCGGTACCCGCTCCGGTTGCGGCACCGCTCGTGGCCCCCACGCCGATTCTCATCAGCGAGGGGATTACCGTGAAGGAGCTGGCCGACAAGGTCGGCGTGAAGGTGAACGAGATCATCAAGCGGATGATGGCCCGGCAGCGGCTGTACACGGTGAACCAGTTCCTCGACTTCGACAGCGCCAGCGCCGTCGCTAAGGAATTCGGTGTGCTCGTGCAGAGGGTCTCTCTCGAGGAGGAAGGGCTCCCGACCGACGTCGACGCCGGGGCATTGGTGCACCGCGCCCCCGTGGTGACGATCATGGGACACGTCGACCACGGCAAGACGTCGCTGCTGGACGCGATCCGCAAATCCAGCCTGACGGAGAAGGAGAAAGGCGGGATCACCCAGCACATCGGCGCCTACCACGTCGTCCACCCCCGGGGATCGATCGTCTTTCTCGACACTCCCGGCCACGAGGCCTTCACGGCGATGCGCGCCCGCGGCGCCAAAGTCACCGACATCGTCGTGCTTGTCGTCGCCGCTGACGACGGCGTCATGCCGCAGACAGTCGAGGCCCTCGACCACGCCAAGGCGGCAGGAGTGCCGATCATCGTCGCCGTCAACAAGATCGACAAGCCAGAAGCCAACCCCCAGCAGGTGTCGACCCAGCTCGCCGATCGCGGCCTGATACCGGAGGCCTGGGGGGGCGAGACGATATTCGTCGAGGTCTCGGCCAAGAAAGGCATCGGCCTGGAGGACCTGCTGGAGATGATCCTGCTGCAGGCCGAGGTGCTCGAGCTCAAGGCCAACCCCGACAAGCCCTGCCGCGGCACCATCGTCGAGTCCAAGCTCGATCGCGGTCGCGGTCCGGTGGCGACCGTGCTTGTCCAGGACGGCACGCTGCGGGTCGGCGACTTCTTCGTGACCGGCGTGCAGTCCGGAAAAGTCAGGGCGATCTACAACGAGGCCGGTGCGGCCCTGCGCGAGGCGCCCCCCTCGACGCCCGTCGAGGTGCTCGGCCTCTCCGGCGTCCCCGACCCGGGCGAGTCGTTCCAGGTCGTGTCCGACGAGCGCAAGGCGCGGCAGATCGTCGCGATGCGCGAGCAGAAAAGCCGTGTCGACGTCGCCCCCCGCCCGCGCCTGAACCTCCAGGACTTTTTTTCGCGTGTCAAGGATGGTGAGGTCAAGGAGCTCCCGATCATCGTCAAGGGTGACGTTCAGGGCTCTGTCGAAGCGCTGACGGACGCGCTCGAAAAGCTTTCGGGCGCGCAGGTCAAGATCCGCGTCATCCACAAGGGCGTCGGCGCGATCAACGAGGGGGACGTCCTGCTCGCCGCGGCCTCGAGCGCCGTGCTCATCGGCTTTAACGTCCGCCCCGAGCCGAAAGTCGCCGCGATCGCTGCCCACGAGCAGGTGGACATGCGTTTTTACGGGGTCATCTACCAGGTGACCGAGGACATCAAGAAGGCCATGACAGGGCTGCTCGCACCGACCTTCAAGGAGGAGGTGCAGGGACGGGCCGAGGTGCGCGAGCTCTTCCAGGTGCCCAAGATCGGCACGGTCGCCGGCAGCGGCGTGCTCGACGGCAAGATCACCCGCAGTTCCTCGGTGCGGGTCATCCGCGGCGGCATCGTGGTCTATACCGGGAAAATCGGCTCGCTGCGCCGTTTCAAGGACGACGCCCGGGAGGTGGCCGCAGGCTATGAGTGCGGCATCTCGGTGGAGAACTACAACGACCTGAAACAGGGCGACATCATCGAGGCCTTCACCCAGGTCCAGGTCGCGGCAGTCCTTTCCTAGGCCGGGAGAGGGCGCGGGCGGCGATGGTCGTCGGGATCTGCACGATCGTGTTGTCGCTCGCTGAAAACCATGACCTCAAGGGCAAGCGTCAGGTGCTCAAGAGCATCAAGGATCGTGTGCGCAACCGCTTCAACGTCTCGATCGCCGAGGTCGACGACCTCGATGCCTGGCAGCGCGCCACGATCGGGGTGGCCTGCGTGAGCAAGGACCGGGACCAGGTTGAACGCATGCTCGCGCACGTGGCCTCGTTCGTCGAGGAGCTGCACCTGGCCCGTCTCGAGGCAGTGCACACCGAGATCCTCTAGGGAGATTCGTCCATGAAACAATACAAGCGCAGCGAACGTTTCAACAAACTCCTGATGGAGGAGGTTTCGGCCATCGTGCAGCGCGAGCTCAAGGACCCGCGCATCGGCTTCGTGAGCTTCACGCGGGTGGAGACCACGGAGGACCTGCGCAGCGCCAAGCTCTACGTCAGCGTCCTGGACGACTCCCGTGCCGAAGACACCCTCGAGGCGCTGCGCCACGCCGCGGGCATGATCCGCGGGGTGCTGATGCACCGCATCCAGGCGCGCCGTATCCCCGAGTTGCGTTTCGTCCTCGATCGCTCCATCGCGCACAGCGTCCACATCGCCGAGGTGCTCGAGCAGCTCAAGCGCGAAGGTGGCGCGGAGGGCACCGGCGGGGGCGAGACCCCGTGAAGCGCGACCGCACCGGCATCCTTGCGCTGCTGCGCGGCGGGGGGCGGTTTCTCGTCACGAGCCACGTCAATCCCGACGGCGACTCCGTCGCTTCCCAGTGCGCGACACAGATGCTGATCGAACGCCTCGGCGGGCGGGCCGACATCGTCAACAGTCACCCGGTGCCGCGGGTTTACCGCTTTCTGCGCGGCACTGAGCGCTTCAGTTCGTCCCCCCCGAGGAGCTGGAAACCCTACAGGGCCCTGCTCGTTCTCGACTGCGGCGACGCCAGGCGCGCGAGCGGACTTCTCGAGCCGCGACCGCCGGTCCCGGTGGTGAACATCGACCACCATGCAACGAATCCGGGGTACGGCGACCTCAACTGGGTCGTTCCCGTCGCCAGCTCCACCGCGGAGATCATCCACGGGCTCGCCGTCGCCCTCGGCGTGCGCCCCGAGGGCCACCTCGCCGAGGCGCTCTACACCGGGATTCTCACCGACACCGGTTCCTTCCGCCATGGCAACGCCACGCCGCGTGCTTTCCGGATCGCCAGCAGCCTGGTCGGGGCGGGGATCGACCCGTCGCGCATCGCGCAATCCGTCTACGAATCGGTCCCCTACGAAAGCCTGATCGCCCTTGGCCAGACACTCGCCGGCCTGCGGCGCACCCAGGACGGTCGCATCGCCTGGATCCGCCTGCCGCGCGCGGTGCTTGGCAAGCTGAGCTCGCCGGCGGAGAGCGAGGAGTGGGCCGGCTACCCCCGTTCACTGGAATCGGCCGTGCTCTCGGTCTGCTTCAAGGAAATCATGCCCGGGCAGGTCCGACTGAGTTTCCGCAGCAAAGGCACGGTCGACGTGGCCGCGCTCGCCGCCCGCTGGGGTGGCGGCGGTCACCGCAACGCAGCGGGCGCCACGATGACCGGAACGATTGACGAGGTGGAGCGCGCGGTGATCGCCGCCGCCGAGCTCCACCTCGCCCCCCTCCGTGCGGAGGCTCGCCCGGAAGGCATAACCGCCCGCAGGCCTCGGGCCCGGGCTCACGCAGGGAGGTAACGCACATGCACATCAGCGTGGTCGGCAGCGGATATGTTGGGCTGGTCACGGGGACCTGTTTCGCGGAGTTCGGCGTCGACGTGACCTGCGTCGACAACGACGCGCGCAAGATCGAGGCCCTCGAGCGCGGCAAGATCCCCATTTACGAACCGGGGCTCGAGGAACTCGTCGAGCGCAACATCCGTGGCGGGCGGCTGCATTTCACGACGGATCTGAAGGCCGGCGTGGAAAAGGCGCTTGTGGTCTTCATCGCCGTCGGCACCCCCCCGCGAGAGGACGGATCGGACGACCTGCGTTACGTCGACGAGGTCGCCGAGGCCATCGGCCGCAACCTGAACGGCTACAAGGTGGTGGTCACCAAGAGCACCGTGCCGATCGGGACGGGCGAGCGCATCCGCGGTATCATCCAGCGGAACAACCCCAACGGGGTGCGATTCGACGTGGTCTCCAACCCCGAGTTCCTGCGCGAGGGCTCGGCGATCGAGGACTTCATGCACCCGGACCGCGTCGTCATCGGCGCCGACAGCGACCAGGCTGTGGCGATCATGCGCGACCTCTATGCTCCGCTCTACCTGCTGGAAACGCCGTTCGTCATCACCAACGTCGCGAGCTCGGAGATGATCAAATACGCCTCCAACGCCTTTCTCGCGACGAAGATCTCCTACATCAACGAGATGGCAGAGATCTGCGAGCGCGTCGGGGCCGACGTCCACCACGTCGCCAAGGGCATGGGCCTCGACAAGCGCATCAACCCGAAGTTCCTTCACCCCGGGCCCGGGTACGGCGGCTCCTGCTTTCCGAAGGACACCTCGGCCCTGGTGCAGATCGCCGGCGAGCATGGCTACCGGCTGCGGATCGTGGAAGCGGTGCTGGCGGTCAACCAGGAGCGGCGCGCGGCGATGACGGCCAAGATGCATCGCTTGCTCCCGGATTTCTCGGGGCGGACCATCGCCGCCCTCGGGCTGGCCTTCAAGCCGAACACCGACGACGTTCGCGACTCGCCGGCCCTGGACATCCTCAAGGGGGCGCTCCGCGACGGCGCGCGGGTGCGCGTCTTCGATCCCGCCGCCATGGAGACCTCCCGTCCGGTCCTCGGCGATGAGCGTGTCGCCTGGTGCAAGGACGCCTACGACGCGGCGCAGGGGGCCGACCTGCTGGTGATCTTCACGGAGTGGAACGAGTTCCGCAAACTCGACCTCGATCGCCTCAAGTCCGTGCTGGCCGCCCCGCGGATCGTCGACTGTCGCAACGTCTACGACCCGGAGCAGATGCGGGCGGCTGGTTTCGAGTATCTCTGCGTCGGCAGGTAGCGCGTGTCGGTTCGCCCGCCGTTCTACATCACGACACCGATCTACTACGTCAACGACGTGCCCCACCTCGGGCACGCGTACACGACGGTGGTCGCTGACGCGCTCGCCCGCTTCCACCGCCAGCGTGGCACGGACGTCTTTTTCCTGACGGGGACGGACGAGCACGGCCAGAAGGTCGAGCAGGCGGCGGCAAAGCTCGGCATCCCGCCGAAGGAGCACTGCGACCTGATGGTCCAAAGCTACCTCTCGCTCTGGGAGAAGCTCGGTATCAGCAACGACGACTTCATCCGCACCACCGAGCCCCGCCACGTGCGCGCCGTACAAGGTCTTCTGGCGGAGCTGCTCGCGCGCGGCGAGATCTACCAGGCCGCCTACGAGGGCTGGTACTGCGTCCCCGACGAGCGCTTCTGGACCGACAAGGACGCCGAAGGCGGGCGCTGCCCGGACTGCGGACGGGAACTGGTCCGCCTCGCCGAGCAGAACTACTACTTCCGCATGGGCCGCCACCGCGAGTGGCTGCTCGCGCACATCGAGGCCAACCCCGCGTTCATCCAGCCCGAGTCGCGTCGCAACGAGATACTCGGTTTCCTGCGCCAGCCCCTCGGCGACCTGTGCATCTCCCGGCCGAAAACGCGACTTGCCTGGGGCATCGAGCTGCCCTTTGACCGCGAGTACGTGACCTACGTCTGGTTCGACGCACTGACCAACTACATCACGGCCCCGGGCTACGGCACAGGCGACCCCCGCTTCGAGCGCTTCTGGCCCGCCGTGCACCACCTGGTCGGCAAGGACATCCTGACGACCCACGCGGTCTACTGGCCGACGATGCTCCATGCGGGCGGGATCGCCCCCCCGCACACCATCTTCGCCCACGGCTGGTGGACCATCGAGGGTCGCAAGATGTCGAAGTCGGTCGGGAACGTCGTCGACCCGGGCGAGCTTGCCGATCGCTACGGCGTTGACGCACTGCGTTACTTCATGATGCGCGAGGTGCCGTTCGGGCCGGACGGCGACTTCTCGCGGCGGGCCCTGGTCGGTCGCATCAACGCCGACCTGGCCAACGACCTCGGCAACCTCTTCTCGCGCGTGCTCGCGATGACCGTCAAGTACCTCGCCGCCGAGATCCCCGCGGCCGCCTCGGTTGATTGCCCGCTCGCGGCTCTGGCTCCCGTGGCGGCGGCCGAGGCGGAGACGGCCGTCGGGCGTATCGCGCCCCAGGCCGCCCTGACGGCGATCTGGGTCCTCGTCGGTCAGGCGAACAAGTTCCTCGACGACGAGAAACCCTGGACGCTCGCCAAAGACCCCCTCGCCCGCCCGCGCCTCGAGCGCTGTCTGCGCGGCTGCCTCGAAGCGCTGAGGGCGACGGCCGTGCTGCTCTGGCCCTTCCTCCCGGGCAGCGCCGACCGCATGTGGCGCGACCTCGGTCTTGAAGGATCTCCCGCAACGCAGGTCCCCGGCGGCTGGGACCTGCTGCCCGCCGGGAGCCGCTTGCGCCCCTCGGGCCCGCTCTTCCCGCGGATCGAGGAATGAGCGCTCGGGAGACAGCAGCCCTATTCCCGTGCGGGCTGCGGGGTCCTGTCGCTGCGGGCCTCCGTCGTGCTCCCTGCGGTCCGCCGACGGAGGCCTCCCCTCCGCACCACCCCTGCGCAAAGACAGTGTTTCCCTGCACCGAGCTTCCATGCTGATCGACACACACGCTCATCTGGACATGCCGGAGTTCGCCGCCGACCTCCCGGCCGTTCTTGCCCGCGCGCGGGAGGCCGGAGTAGCCCACATCGTGAGCGCATCGATCGATCTGCTCTCGCTGCGCCGCAATCTGGTCATTGTCGGCGCCAACCCCGGCTTCATCTCGACGACAGCGGGCGTACACCCGCACGATACCGAGGCCGTCTCCCCGCAAGACTGGGACGAGATCGAGCGCCTCGCGCGTGACCCGGCGGTGGTCGCGATCGGCGAGACGGGACTCGACTACCACCGGGATCTTTCCCCGCGCGATCGGCAGGCGGAACTCTTCGTGCGCCACATCGCGCTCGCGCGCTCGTGCAACAAGCCGCTCGTCGTGCACTCGCGCGATGCCGCCGCCGACACCTTTGCCATCCTCGAGCGCGAGCGAGCCGGCGAAATCGGCGGCGTGCTGCACTGCTTCTCGGGAAGCCGTGAGGACGGCGAGCGGGCACTCGCGCTGGGATTCCTGATCTCGCTCGCCGGGCCCCTGACCTTTCCGCGCTCCTCGCTGCCCCGTGCGGTGAGCCCGCTGCCGATCGAACGGATGGTGCTGGAGACCGATGCCCCGTATCTCGCCCCCCAGGGCCGGAGGGGCAGACGCAACGAGCCAGCCTTCGTCGCCGAAACCGCGGCGGCTCTAGCGGCGACCAAGGGGCTCGCCTTGCGCGACGTGCGGCGAATCACCACCCTCAACGCCTGCACCCTGCTGCGACTCCCTGGCCCGCCAGCAGCCCCCGTGATCGCCTACCCGATACGCAACTCGCTCTATCTGAACGTCACGAACCGCTGCACCAACCGCTGCAGTTTCTGCACCCGCGAGAGCAACCCGGTCGTCAAGGGGCACGACCTGAGCCTGGAGCGAGAACCGTCCGCCCGGGAGATCATTGCGGCCGCGGGCGATGTCACCGGATACGACGAAGTGGTCTTCTGCGGCTTCGGCGAGCCGCTGCTGCGCTGGGATGTCGTGCGCGAGGTTGCGCGCCGCCTGAAGGAACAGGGCGCGCGCATCCGCATCAACACGAACGGCCAGGCCCGACTCTTTTGCGAGCACGACATCCTTCATGAAATGGCCGGGCTTGTCGACACCCTCTCGGTGAGCCTCAACGCGGCCGACGCTGAAACGTACGCCAGTATCTGCCGCCCCGATGCCGGGACGGCGGCGTACACCGCCGTGAAGGATTTCATCCGCCAGGCCCGAATCTTTGTCCCGAACGTCACGGCGAGCGTCGTGGCGCTGCCCGGCCTGGACATCGAGGCCTGCCGGAGCGTCGCGGAAAGGGAACTCGGCGTCTCCTTCCGCGTTCGTCCCTGCAACGAGGTCGGCTAGCGTGGGAACTGGAGGGGGCCCTGCACTGCGGTGCGCACCGGCATCCGAACCCCGGGGACGAGCATCCCGCTTCATCAGCTTACGAGAACCATGATAGAATATTTTTCAGGAAGCGAGCGTTCATCCTGTTCTCGATGCAAGGGGAGGCGGACATGATCAAGCTCAAGAAGATTCTCTACCCCACTGATTTCTCCGAGTCTTCGCTCGAGGCGCTCAAGTACGCCGTCGACTTCGCGCGAACCTCAAAGGCCAGACTCATCCTGATGCACGTCGTCAACGAGAAGATCTTTTCCGAGGGGCTCAATCTTCCCCGCGTCTCCCCCCCGGAAGCACTGGAGCAGGAGATGGTCAAGGAGGCCGGGCGTCAGCTCAAGATGCTCATTCCCGCCGAAGAACTGGCCGGGCTGGACAGCGAGATGGTGATCCTGCGGGGCATGCCCTTTCTCGAGATCATCCGCTATGCAAAAGCCAACGACATCGATCTGATCGTCATTGGCACCCACGGGCGATCCGGCGTGGAGCACATCATTTTCGGAAGCACCGCCGAGAAGGTGGTGCGAAAGGCGCCCTGCCCGGTCCTCTCGGTCAAGCCCGCCCAGCGCGAATTCGTGATGCCCTGACGTTGGCCGTGCCGCCTGCGGGGCCCTCTCCCGCCCCGGCGGCGTTGCCCTGTCGATTCGCTTGTGCGGCGCACGGCAGTGTGCCTCCGCGCGATCTCCGGGGCGGCCTTGCCGGGGCGAAAGATGACGCCCGCAGGCAGCACGACCGAACCTGAATCGATGAAAAAAAAGGAAGACTCTCCCTGCGGGGGCCTGGTGCTCGGAATCGAGACCGCCACCTTGCTCGGCGGCGTCGCCCTGGCCTCCGACGCCGGTGAGCTGATCGGCGAGATCACGCTGCGCAACCCCGAGAGCCACTCGGAGCGGATCCTGCCGGCCGTGGACTGGCTGCTCGCGACGCTCGGCATTCCACTCCAACGGCTTTCGGCGGTGGCCGTCTCGCAGGGCCCGGGCTCCTTCACCGGGCTGCGCGCCGGCATCGCCTCGGCCAAAGGGCTCGCCTTCTCACTCGGAGTGCCGCTTTTCGGGATTTCGACGCTCGCAGCCCTCGCAGCGAATGCCCCGCCCGGGGATGCCCTGGTGTGTGCCGTGCTCAACGCACGCCGCGGCGAGGTTTTCCGCGCCTTCTTTCGTGCCACCGCCGCAGGTCCGAGCCGCCTTGGACAGGACGGCCTCGTCCCGATTGCCTCTCTCGCGGTCGAGATCCCTGAGGGCTGCCTGGTCATCGGCGAGCTCCCGCCCCCCCTGATCGAGATGCTCTCCCCGGGTGGCGCTGCGCGGTTCGCCCCGCCCCACATCAATCACCTTCGCGCCGCGGCGATCGCATTGCTCGGCAGCTCGGCTCTTCGAGCATCCCGCCCTTCCGAATTAACGACGCTCCTGCCCCGCTATCTGCGCCCCTGCGACGCCGTGACCATTCGTCCAGACACTAAAATCATCCGCACTGTCGCGGGCTTGCGAGACGTTCCGTTGACATGACGCAACCCTTCCGTTAGCATGCAGCAAGGTTCCATCAGGGTGAAGGGAGCGTTATAGATGATGAGCGATGATCCGATCGTGAAGAGGCTGCTTTCGGAGAGCGAGGTCTTTCAGCGCCTCTGGACCCGACACCTGCGGTATGAGCAGCAAATCGCGGATCTCGACCGCCTTCACCACCTTACTCCCGACCAGGAACTCGAGCGGCGCACGGTCCAGAAGCTCAAGCTCGCGGGCAAGGACGAGATGGCGGCCCTCGTGCGGGAGGCGGGAGGCAGATGAGCGCGCATGCTGCGTCCGGGCGCGCCGCCGTGAAAAAAAGCGGCGCCGAGATTCTCGTCGAGAGTCTGATCCGCGAGAACGTCACTCACATTTTCGGGTATCCGGGCGGCGTCATCCTCGGTGTCTACGACGTGCTTTTCTCCAGCCCGCTGCAGCACATCTTCGTCCGTCACGAGCAGGGTGGGGTGCACGCCGCCGACGGGTACGCCCGCGCCTCGGGCCGCCCCGGAGTGGCGCTGGTCACCTCGGGGCCGGGCGCGACAAACGCTGTCACCGGGATCGCCACGGCCTACATGGACTCGATCCCGCTCGTCGTTCTCACCGGCCAGGTGCCAACGCAGCTGATCGGCAACGACGCCTTCCAGGAAGCGGACATCGTGGGCATCACCCGCCCGTGCGTCAAGCACAGCTATCTGGTCAAGGACGTCAAAGACCTCGCCGAGACCATCCAGGAGGCATTCTACATCGCCACCACGGGCCGCCCCGGTCCCGTCGTCGTCGACCTGCCCAAGGATGTGCTCACCAACAAGACCGAGCCGCACTGGCGCGACAAGCTCGAGCTGCGCAGCTATAACCCGACCTACAAGGGCCACCCCAAGCAGATCCAGCGCGCCGCCGAGATGCTGGCGGAGGCCTCCCGGCCGGTGCTGCTCGTCGGCGGCGGCGTCATCGCCTCGAACGCGGCCGCGGAGGTGCTGGCGCTCGTGCAGGCCGCCCGCGTCCCGGTGACGAGCACGCTCATGGGGCTCGGCGGCATCCCCGGCACGCACGAGCTGTCGCTCGGGATGCTCGGCATGCATGGCACCTACGCCGCGAACATGGCGATCTCGCACGCCGACCTGATCCTCGCCCTCGGGGCGCGCTTCGACGATCGCGTGACCGGCAAGGTCGACGAGTTCGCGACCGGCGCGAAGATCATCCAGGCCGACATCGACCCGACCTCGATTTCCAAGAACGTCCGGGCGCACCTGCCGATCGTCGGAGACGTGAAAAACGTGCTCCACGACCTGCTCCCGCACCTGCGGCCGGGCAAGACCGACTGGGAGGCCAAGCACCGCTCCTGGATCTCTCAGGTCAAGTCCTGGGACGCGGAGCAGCCCCTTGGCTACAAGTCGGACCCGAAGGTGATCAAGCCCCAGTACGTCGTGGAGAAGATCTGGGAGCTGACCAAGGGCGAGGCCATCATCTGCACCGAAGTCGGGCAGAACCAGATGTGGACGGCCCAGTTCTACAAGTTCGTCCACCCCCGCTCCCTCATCACTTCCGGCGGGCTTGGCACCATGGGCTATGGCTTCCCGGCCGCCATCGGCGCGCAGGTCGCCTTCCCTGACCGCCTTGTGGTGGACGTTGCCGGCGACGGCAGCATCCAGATGAACATCCAGGAGATGATGACGGCGGTCCAGTACCGGTTACCGGTCAAGGTGGTCATCCTGAACAATCAGTTCCTCGGCATGGTCCGGCAGTGGCAGGAGCTTTTTTTCGACAAGCGTTATTCCTCGACCTGCCTGCGCTGTGCCCCCGACTTCGTGAAGCTCGCCGAGGCCTACGGTGCGACCGGGCTGCGCGCAACCAAGCCGGAGCAGGTCGTGCCGACGCTCGAGCGGGCATTTGCGACGCCCGGGCCGGTCATGGTGGACATGCGCGTCTCTCCCGAGGAGAACGTCTACCCGATGGTCCCCGCGGGGGCCTCCCTCAAGAAGATGATCCTCATCTGAAGGCGGCTGGCGAGGTGACAACGGTGAGACACACGATTTCGGTGCTGGTGGAGAACAAGTTCGGCGTCCTCGCGCGCGTGGCGGGGCTCTTCTCCGGGCGCGGTTTCAACATCGACAGCCTCTCGGTCGCCGAGACGCAGGACCCGAGCGCCTCGCGCATGACCATCGTCACGCGGGGCGACGACCAGATCGTCGAGCAGATCACCAAGCAGCTCAACAAGCTGATCGACGTGATCAAGGTCACCGACTTCACCGGCGAGGACGTCGTTCAGCGCGAGCTGGCGCTGGTCCGGGTGCACGCCAGCCCCGAGAACCGCGCCGAGCTTCTCGGCATCGTGGACATCTTCCGCTGCAAGGTCGTCGACGTCAGCCCACGCTCCTACACGCTTGAGGTCACCGGGGACGAGAACAAGATCGAGGCCCTGCTCGAGATCCTTCAGCCGCTCGGCGTCAAGGAAGTCGTGCGCACCGGTCGGGTGGCCATCGCCCGCGCCCGCGACGGCCGCGCCTGAGAAGAACCTGTCCGTGATGCGTCTTGCGATCGCGAGCGAAGGCTGGCCGTTCATTCTGCCCGCGATCGCCATCGCCGCGCTTTGCGCCCTGCTGGACTGGCGGGCGGCCGGCGCGGCAGCGCTGGTGCTCGCGTTCTTCGTGACCTGGTTTTTCCGCGACCCCGCGCGGGTGATCCCCGCCGACTCGGGGACGCTGGTCTCCCCCGCTGACGGGAAGGTGATCGAGATCCTCCCCCAGATCGGGGGCGGCACGCAGATCAGCATCTTCCTCTCGATCTTCAACGTCCACGTCAACCGCACACCCGTCGCCGGCGAGGTCGTCGACGTGACCCGCCGACCGGGCAAATTCCTGGCAGCCTGGAAGCACGAGGCCTCGAGCGAGAACGCCCAGGCCTCGGTCACCGTGCGTACCCCGCGCGGGGACGTGCGTTTCGTCCAGATCACCGGTCTCATCGCGCGACGCATCGTCTGTCACCTGGCCCCGGGGGAGAGCATCGAGCGGGGCCAGCGTTACGGCCTGATCCGTTTCGGCTCGCGGGTCGACGTCTTCCTCCCCCCGGCGGCCGAGCCTTCCGTGCGCGTCGGCGACCGCGTGCGCGGCGGGGCGGACGTGATCGCCCGCTGGAGGGTTGCCTCATGATCGAACCCGCGCTCCGCCCGCCCCCGCACAAGGGCGCCTACATCTTCCCGAACCTTCTGACCGCGGGGAACCTCTTCGCCGGCTTCTACGCGATCGTCGCCGCGATGAGCCTGAAATTCGAGTACGCCGCGGTGGCCATCATCATCGCTGCCTTCATGGACGGCCTGGACGGCAAGATTGCGCGCATGACCGGGACCTCGAGCCGCTTCGGCGTGGAGTTCGATTCACTCGCCGACCTCGTATCCTTCGGCGTCGCGCCCGCCCTGCTCGTCTACATCTGGGAGCTCAGGGCATTCGCCCGCATCGGCTGGGTCGCGGCCTTTCTCTTCGTGGCCTGCGGCGCGCTGCGTCTGGCGCGCTTCAACGTCCAGGTGGCCTCGACCGAAAAGCGCTGGTTCACCGGCATGCCGATCCCGATGGCCGGGGGAACCCTCGCCGTCACCGTCCTCTTCTTTCACCACATGCACGCGGGGGGCCGCCAGACCTCGGGCATCCTCTTCGTTCTGCTGACCTACCTGCTCTCCTTCCTGATGGTCAGCACGATCCGGTACCGCAGCTTCAAGGAGCTCGAGAGCAAGCCGCACCGCGCCTTCTACCTCCTGGTCTCGGTGGTCATCCTGATCTCGCTCGTCGCGATCCACCCGCAGATCTCGCTGTTCGTGCTGGCAGTTTTGTATCTGCTGTCCGGGCCGGTCGAGCCGGTGGTCATGTTCCTGATGCGACGCGCCCCCGGCCGTCGCGCCCGGCACGCGCGGGTCCCGGAGGAAACCCACCGGCACCACCCCAAGCGGGAGGAACTCCCATGAGCCGAAGGATTCTGGTCTTCGACACCACGCTGCGCGACGGCGAGCAGTCGCCGGGATTCTCGATGAACATCACCGAGAAGATCACGCTCGCCCGGCAGCTGGCCCGCCTCGGTGTCGACATCATCGAGGCCGGATTTCCCGTCGCCTCCGACGGCGACTTCGACGCGGTCAGCGCCATCGCCCGCGAGGTCAAGGGCCCGGTGATAGCCGGACTGGCGCGCGCGATGCCCGCCGACATCGACCGCTGCTGGGACGCGGTCCGTCACGCCGCGCAGCCGCGCATCCACACCTTCATCGCCACCAGCGACATCCACATCCAGAAAAAGTTCAACACCACGCGGGAGGAGATCCTCAAACGCGCGGTCGCGGCAGTACGGCACGCCCGGTCCCTCACGAAAGACGTGGAGTTCTCGGCTGAAGACGCCTTCCGCTCGGGCTGGGAGTTCCTCTGCGCCGTCGTCGAGGCCGCGATCGACGCCGGGGCGACCACGATCAACATCCCCGACACCGTGGGCTACGCCATCCCCTCGGAGTTCGGCGACCTGATCAGGATCATCCGCGAACGGGTACCGAACATCGAGCGGGCGGTGCTCTCGGTGCACTGCCACGACGACCTCGGCCTCGGGGTGGCGAACTCCCTGGCCGCGATCCAGAACGGCGCCGGGCAGGTCGAGTGCACCGTCAACGGCATCGGCGAGCGCGCCGGCAACGCGAGCCTCGAAGAGATCGTGATGGCCCTCAAGACCCGCCCCGCCCTCTTCAATGCGACAACGGGCGTCCATGCCGAGGAGATCGTCCGGACCAGCCGGCTTCTGGCGGCAATCACCGGGATCGACGTGCAGCCGAACAAGGCGATCGTCGGCAGGAACGCCTTCGCGCACGAGTCGGGGATCCATCAGGACGGCGTTCTCAAGGACGCCCGCACCTATGAGATCATGACCCCGGAGTCCGTCGGGCTCTCCCGGGCCCAACTCGTGCTCGGCAAGCACTCGGGCAGGCACGCCTTCGCAAAGCGGCTGCAGGAGCTGGGCTACGAGCTCTCCCGGGAGCAGGTTGCGAGCGCTTTCGTGCAGTTCAAGGATCTCTGCGACAAGAAGAAGGAGATTTTCGACGACGACCTCACCGCACTCGTCGAGCAGGAAATCATCGCGGTGGTGCCCGAGATCTGGTCCCTCGAGTACCTGGCGACGACAAGCGGCACCCGGTCCATCCCCACCGCCACCGTGGTGCTGCGCGGCGGCGAGGCGACCTTTCAGGATTCGGCGACGGGCGACGGGCCGGTCGACGCGGCCTACCACGCGGTGGACCGCATCACGGGCCTCAGCGGCACCCTCGTCTCATACCAGATTCGGGCCGTGACTTCCGGCAAGGATGCGCTCGGCGAGGCAAGCATCAAGGTGCAATTCGACGGCGAACGCGAAATCTCCGCCCGAGCGGTATCGACGGATATCGTCGAGTCATCGGTGCGGGCCTACGTCACGGCGGTGAACCGGATGCTGGCGGCGCGGACGCAACCGGAGAAACCGGCATCGGACCAGCCCTGACGCATTGGCAAACACCCTCAAACCACGGGAGAGATAACGGATGGCGATCATCGATTTTGGCGGCTCGAAGGAAACGGTAGTGACCCGCAAGGAGTTCTCGCTCGCGAAAGCCCGGAAGGTTCTCAGGAACGAGGTCATCGCGATCATCGGGTACGGGGTCCAGGGGCCGGCCCAGGCCCTCAACCTCAAGGACAACGGCTTCAAGGTCATCATCGGCCAGGCGAAATCGTTCCGTCGCGACTGGGACCGCGCCGTCGCTGACGGCTGGGTGCCGGGCAAGACGCTGTTCGACATCGAAGAGGCGGTGCGGCGCGGCACGGTCATCCAGATGCTGGTTTCAGACGCCGCGCAGCGGCAGATCTGGCCGCTCGTGAAGAAGAATCTGAAGCCCGGCGACGCTGTCTACTTCTCCCACGGCTTCTCCATCACCTACAGCAAGAAAACCGGCGTCGTGCCGCCGAATGACGTTGACGTGATCATGGTCGCCCCGAAGGGTTCCGGAACCAGCGTCCGGCGCAACTTTCTCTCCGGCGCCGGCATCAACTCGAGCTACGCTGTGCAGCAGGACGCGACCGGCCGCGCCGAAGAGCGCTGCATCGCGCTGGGCATCGGCATCGGCTCCGGCTATCTCTTCCCGACGACCTTTCCGAACGAGACGAACAGCGACCTGACCGGCGAGCGCGGCGTGCTCATGGGCGCGCTGGCTGGCATCATGGAGGCGCAGTACGAGGTCCTGCGCAAGCACGGCCACTCGCCGAGCGAAGCGTTCAACGAGACGGTCGAGGAGCTCACGCAGAGCCTGATCCGGCTCGTCGACGAAAACGGCATGGACTGGATGTACTCGAACTGCTCGGTGACGGCGCAGCGCGGTGCGCTGGACTGGAAGCCGAAATTCAAGAAAGCCACCCTGCCCGTCTTCAAAGAGCTCTACGCGCGCGTCTCCTCAGGCAAGGAAGCGGAGCGCGTCATCAAGGAGTGCGGGAGGCCTGATTACCAGAAACAGCTTGCCAAGGAGCTGGGCGCCATCCGGGACTCCGAGATGTGGCGGGCCGGTGCGGCAGTCCGCTCGCTGCGGCCCGCGGAAAAAGCACGCGACATCGTCAAGGGCACGAGGGGCGTGACCGGCCGCAAGTACTAGCCGGCCCTCACTCGGTGGACCTCGCCCATCTCGAAACGCTCAGGATCGCCGAGCTGGAAGATGTCCTGCGGGAGATACGCGCCGCAGCGCTCCCCGGCGCGGCGCTCCTCGAAATCGGCGCCGGCACGGGGTGGCAGGCCCGGAGACTCTGCGCGAGCGGGTACGCGGTAGAGGCGGTCGATGTCGCCGACAGCAGCTACGTCGCGGAGCGAGTCTGGCCGGTCACCGTCTACGATGGAATGCATCTGCCCTTTGCCGATGCCGCGTTCGACGTGATCTTCAGCTCAAACGTGCTGGAGCACATCGCCGGGCTGCCGGCGTTCCAGAAGGAGCTGCAGCGGGTGCTCCGGCCCGGCGGCAGCGCGATCCACGTCGTCCCGAGCGCGTCCTGGCGCTTCTGGGAGACCGTGACGCACTACCCGTTCCTGGCCGTGTCCCTCGTCGCCCTGCTGCGGGGCAGAGGCGCTTCCGGGCCGCCTCGAGCCGGTCAGATCGATCTTGGATTCCAGCTGAAACGCCTGTCGAAAACCGCCCTGCTGCGCAAGGCGCTGCTGCCCTCGCGACACGGTGCGACGGGTTCCGCGGTCAGCGAACTGGTCGCGTTCGGCCGCGCCCGCTGGCGTCAGTCATTCGAAGAAAGCGGGTGGGTAGTGAAGCGCGCGCGTTCCGGCGGGATCTTTTACACTGGGCACATGCTGCTCGGTCCCCGGCTGCCTCTGCGCTTTCGGCGGGCTCTGAGCCACATCGCCGGGAGCGCCTGCCACGTCTTTGTACTGGTCATGCCAGGGTGACTCCGGTCCCTACTCCCACTCGATCGTCGCGGGGGGCTTGGACGAGATATCGTAGACCACCCGGTTCACGCCAGCGACCTCGTTGATGACACGGCTGGAGATGCGTCTCAGGAGCCGGTCGGGGAGCCGGGCCCAGTCCGCGGTCATGCCGTCGAGGGAGTGCACGGCTCGCAGCACGATGGCCTTCTCGTACGTCCGCGAATCGCCCATGACCCCCACCGACTGCACCGGCAGCAGCACGGCAAAGGACTGCCAGAGCTTGCGGGTCAGGCCAGCCTTCTCGATCTCCTGCTGAATGATGGCGTCGGCGGCCCGCAGGAGCTCGAGGTTCCCGGCCGTCACCTCGCCGAGCACGCGGATGGCGAGACCCGGCCCCGGGAAAGGCTGGCGACGGACGATGTGCTCGGGCAGCCCGAGCTCGAGCCCGAGCTCGCGAACCTCATCCTTGAAGAGCTCCCGCAGGGGCTCCACCAGCTTCAGGTGCATGCGCTCCGGCAGTCCCCCCACGTTATGGTGGCTCTTGATGACCGCGGACGGTCCCTTGAAGGAGACCGATTCGATGACGTCCGGGTAGAGGGTCCCCTGGGCGAGAAAATCGACCCTGCCGATGCGTCGGGCCTCCTCCTCGAAGACGCTGATGAACTCGTTGCCGATGATCTTGCGCTTGCGCTCCGGATCGGCCACGCCCGCAAGCTTCGCCAGGAAGCGATCCGCGGCGTCAACCACGTCGAGGTTGAGATGGAAGTGGTCGCGAAAAGTACGCTCGACATCGACTCGCTCGTCTCGCCGCAGCACACCGTTGTCGACGAAGATGCAGCTGAGCCGCTCGCCTATCGCACGGTGCACGAGCAGAGCGGCAACCGCGGAGTCCACGCCGCCGGAGAGCGCGCAGACCACCCTGCCCTTCGGGCCGACGGTTTTGTTGATCTGCGCGACCGCGTAGTCGACGAAGGAGTGCATGTCCCAGGTCGCGGAGCAGCCGCAGATGCCGTGGACGAAATTGCCGAGGATCTCGCGCCCGCGCGGTGTGTGCGCGACCTCGGGGTGGAACTGGATACCGTAGAAACGCCGCTTCACGTCAGCCATGGCGGCGACGGGAGAGTTGGCGGTGGTCGCGACGATCCGGAATCCCAGCGGCAGCCGCTCGATGCGGTCGCCATGGCTCATCCAGACAACCTCCTGCGCCTTCCCCCTGCCCCCGAGGGTTTTGAAAAGATCCACGGCAGCGGCAACCCTCAGGTGGGCGCGGCCGTACTCCCGTCCCGCGGCCTTCGCCACCTGACCGCCAAGACTATGGGCCATCAACTGCATGCCGTAGCAGATGCCGAGCACGGGTACGCCGAGCTCGAAGATACCCGCCGGCCCGAGCGGCGCCTCGGCCTCGTAGACCGACGACGGCCCCCCCGAGAGGATGACGCCGCGCGGACGAAAGCGGCGGACCTCCGCGCTGCCGGCGGTGCAGGGCCAGATCTCGCAGTAGACCTTCTGCTCGCGCACCCTGCGCGCGATGAGCTGGGTGTACTGCGAGCCAAAATCCAGGATGAGAATGCGCTCGGCGTGCAGGTCCCGTGCCGCCGACTTCACGGTTCTTCCCGGTGTCTTTTTCATCCTCTCCTCATATTTCCTGAGACGGGGGCCATGAGCGCTATTTTGCGTGCGGGCAAGGCGCGCCCGGGTGATCGCGGCGGCGTTCTCGAGCACGCCGCACCGCCGCCAGCGCGGAAAAGGGCCTCACGGCCTAATCGCGGCGGTAGTTGGGGGCTTCCTTGGTGACATCGACATCGTGCACATGGCTCTCTCGCAACCCCGAGCTCGTCATTTGCACGAAACGGGCCTTGGTCCAGAGCTCGTCCAGCGTGGAGCAACCGCAGTATCCCATGCCGGCGCGCAGACCGCCGATGAGCTGGTGCACACTGTCCGAAAGCGAACCCTTGAACGGCACCCGCCCTTCCACCCCCTCGGGAACAAGTTTCTTCTCGCTGTACTCGTCCTCCTGGAAGTAACGGTCTCTGCTCCCCGCCGACATCGCACCGATCGAACCCATGCCGCGGTAGATCTTGTAACTTCGCCCCTGATAGAGGACCTTCTCCCCCGGGCTCTCCTCGACCCCGGCGAAAAGCGAGCCGATCATGACCGTGTTCGCACCCGCAGCGAGCGCCTTGACGATGTCCCCCGAGAACTTGATGCC
>CAZEOK010000010.1:0-12015 GCA_964513745.1 uncultured bacterium | reverse complement strand
GCCGTCGGCGATCACCGGGACGCCGGCGGCCCGTGCGACTTTTGCGCACTCCATGATTGCCGAGATCTGCGGGACACCGACCCCGGCGACGACACGGGTCGTGCAGATCGATCCCGGACCGATGCCGACCTTCACCGCGTCGGCACCTGCCCTGATCAGATCGCGCGTGGCCGCAGCCGTGGCGATGTTGCCGGCCACCAGGTCAACACGCTTGCCGTGCAACCGGCGCAGCCGGCGAACGGTGTCCAGCACCGACTGCGAGTGCCCATGCGCCGTGTCGACGACAATGACATCGACCCCGGCTTCGATGAGCTGCCCGGCACGCTGCTCGGCGTCGCGGCCCACGCCAACCGCCGCGCCGACCCGCAACCGCCCGTGCCCGTCCTTGCAGGCGTTCGGGTACTTGAGATTCTTCTCGATGTCCTTGATGGTGATCAGCCCGACGAGCTTGCCCCCCCGGTCGACAACCGGCAACTTTTCGATGCGGTGACGGTGCAGGATGTCCTTGGCTTTCTCGAGGGTCACCTTGCCGCTCACCGTGATAAGGTTCTCCCTGGTCATCAGCAGCGAAACCGGGCGGTCCAGATCTTCCTCGAAACGCAGGTCCCGGTTGGTGAGGATGCCGACGAGCCGGCGCCCCGCGTCCTCGACCACCGGCACGCCGGAAATGCGATACTCGCGCATCACCTGCATCGCCTCGCTGATCGGCCGGTCCGGGGTGATCGTGATCGGATCGATGATCATGCCGCTCTCGGAACGCTTGACCTTGTCGACCTCGAGCGCCTGCATGCTCGGCGAAAGATTCTTGTGGATGACCCCGATCCCGCCCTCCTGCGCCAGCCCGATGGCCAGGCGGGCCTCGGTGACGGTGTCCATCGCCGCAGAGACGATCGGGATGCTGATGCGGATACCGCGCGAGAATACGGCTGCCGTGCTCGTTTCCCGAGGCAGCACCCGCGAGTGCGCCGGCACCAGCAGGACATCGTCGAACGTCAGCGTGTTGGCGATTACTTTTTTCGGCATGGCTCTCCCCGTTCGTGCGATCGACTGTCGCGAGCCGGCGGCTCGCTACCCCTGATCCGCAAAGATCCTGTTGCCACCCTCTGACTCGGCCCGGTGCAGCCTCCCGAGCACAACCTTGAAGATCTCCGACGCCACGGGGGGTTTCGTTCCCGCTGCCCAGGCCACCAGACCGATACTCAGCGTTATTGACTGGTCACGCAGCCCCAGCGGCCCTTCGAAGCGGTGGCCCCCCAGGCGGCCCTGAATATCTTCGGCGATGGCTGCGGCCTGCTCCCGGGTCGCCCCGGGCAAGGCAACCGCGATCAGACGACCGCCATAGCGAAATGCAATTTCCCCGCCGCGCAGCGAGGATTTGACCAACTCTCCGATCTCGGCAAGGCTGCGATCCCCGAGAACGTAGCCGCAGCGGTCGTTGTACTCCTTGAAGGCATCGATGCCGATCATCAGGCCCGCGAACGGCAGTCCGGACGCGTCGCACTTCGCGATCTCCTCCCGCGTCCGTTGCTGGCCATACTGAAGTGTGAAGAGCCGGGAGACGTGGTCCGTGATCTCGAGGCTCTCCATGCTCTTGTGCATACGCGCGTAGAGTTCGGCGCGCTCGACCGTGAGCCCGGCGGTGTTCGCGTAGAGCAGCAGCAACTCGATCTCGTGGCGGCGGATGACAGCCGGCTCGGTGCGCACGACGCCGATGACGCCGACGACCTCCTCGCGGGCGATGAGCGGCACGGCCACGACGGCCGCCTTTGCACCGGGCAGTCCGGTACCGAGGCTCTCGCGCCAGGAACCTTCCTCGAGAGAGGCCCCGAGCACCTCACCCAGGCTGCTGCGACTGAAATGCACGATGCCGACCGGCGCCTTGCGGGTGGCGGCCATGATCAGCAGATTGTCCTCCTGAATCAGTGGCACCCGGATCGCTCTGACATCATCGCCCTCCATCCCGAGGCCAAGTTCCCCACGAAGCTCGCCCTTCTCACGGTTGACGAGGGCGACGGCGACCTGGGAAAATCCAATTCCCTCGAGAACGCCGCGCAGGATGAAGCCGAGGGCCTCCTGGCGCGTGATGTCCCGCTGCATCGAATTGCCGATCTGGTGCAGGATCGAAAGCTGGTCGACGCGCGCGTCGAGCTCGGTGATCTTCTGGCGCAGCTGCTCGTACAGGCGGGCGTTGTCGACGGCGACCGCGGCCTGGTTGGCGAAGATGCCCAGCAGGTTCACCTGCTCCTCGGCGATCGGGCCGCGACGGCTCTTGTTGTCGATCGCGATCACCCCGACCGCCCGATCCTTGACGATGAGGGGAACGGCGACATAGGCCCGGGAGCGCAGGAACGGCTCGGCCGCGACCGGTGGCGCGAGCCGCAGGCTCGGTGGAATCTTCTGGCCCTCCTCGAGTCGAACCAGTTCCTTGCGCTGGAAAGATGCCGCGAGCCCGCCCCCCTGCGTGGTCAGGGGCACCGTCACCGCGCCTGCCGGCTTGCCGTCACCGGCGAGGGAGCGCAGTTCGAGCGACTTGCCATCCGGCGTCGGCAGGAACACGGCGATGCGGTCGACGTCCAGCACCTGGTGGGCGCCGTTGACGATGAGCGCGAGGATGTCCTTCAACGCGAGGCTGTGCCGCAGACCGAGCCCGACCTCGTAGAGTGTCGTCAGGTTGCGGTTGGAGACCGCGAGCTTGCCGTTGATGTCCTCGAGCTGCGCGTTGGAGTACTGGAGGCTGGCGTTCAGGTCCTCCATCTCCTGGTAGTACGGCCTGATGATGATCCTGATCGCGACCAGGTTGAAGACCATGATCAGCAGTGCGCTGATCAACGCGGTGTAGGAGATGAACTTCTTGAGGCGGTCGAGCTCGGAGTTGGCGCTCGACACGGGCTCGTCCACGCCGATCAGCAGGCCGCGGCCGGGCAGGCTGCGGAACGCCAGTATGCGCTCCTCGCCGAACTGCTTGTACGTGCCGAACCCCTCCTCGTACTTCCGGGCGATGTCGACGAGCTTCTCCTTGAAGGTCCCCTGGCCGGAGGCGCGGGGCCTGGCGACCTGCAGCGCCACCTGGATGTTGCCGAAGTTCTTCCTGGCGACGATATACTCCTCGCGAAACTGGGGATCGGGGTTGTAAAGCAGGTTGCCGTCCGTGTCCATGATCCAGGTCGAGCCGGACTTGCGCACCTTGAGGCGCAGCAGCCGGTCGCCCAGCTCCGCGGTCGGAGTGGACGCGGGCATGATCGCGAGCTCCTCGGCCATCCGGTCGGCCATCGTCATGGCGCCCATCTTGATCGAGTCCTTGCTCACCCGGTAGACCGTGATACCCGCGACGCTCATGAACACCGCGACCACAAGGTAAGAGGCCACCGTGAGCCGGAACCCCAGGCTGGTCGTGAAGTTCTTCATTTACCCTCCGTCACGTCTTCACCCCCGGGCTCCACGCCCTCGGGCTGCGGCGCGTCGTGGCAACCTATGCCGCACTGCTCCTTGGTCCCGCGCCAGAGTTTCGGCTGCTCCGCGGCGTGATAATAGTGGCAACTATAGCAGGCAGTCGTGCCTTCCTTGCTCAGTGGCATCCCCGGCGCGAACTCCGTTTTTGCCGTCGCGCCGATCTTGTGCATGTGCACCATTCCCTTGAAGTCGTGACATTTCTCGCAAAGCGCCTCACGCGGCAGGGCCAGCAGCTTGCTCTCGTTCGCCGCATGCGGATCGTGGCACCCGGTGCAGCTTCCCTGCTCGATCGGTTTGTGCAAAAAAGGCTTGGCGAGCTCGCCAAGCATGTCCTGGTGGCAGCTCAGACACAACCGGTCCGCGCGCTTGACGAGGAGAAAACGCTCGTTCGCGCCATGGGGATCGTGGCAGACGATGCAGAACCCGGCAGCGACGGGGCCGTGGACGTGGGATGCTTTATCGACCTGCTCCCGCACCCGATCGTGACAGGAGTAACAGAGCTCCACGCCTTGCGCGCGCAACTCGTATTTATTGGGGAAGCTCTGGTAGTCATGGCAGGGCAGGCACCCGCCGACAGTAATCGGCCCGTGGGTGAAGATGCGCTTGGCAAGCGCGGTGTGGCAGGCGCCGCAGATGTCGCTCTGGCCCATGCCGGATTTGTCCTGCAGCGGGACCTCGAGCTTGTGGCACTTCGCGCAGGGCTTTTTCTCCTCCTCGCGGTGGAATTTGTACGCCGGCAGATCAGAAGTGATATCGCCGCCCATGCGCGTTTCGCGGAACAGGACCACGGATTGGCTCTGGTTAGCACCCGCCTCCCCCTGCCCCTTGATTTCGATCAGGTTCATCGCCAGCGAGAGCGGCGTCAGAAAGTGAAAGACATTCTCCTTGGCCGTGCCGGTGCGCTCGGGCAGGTTGTTGAGCTTCAGGGTGATGTCACGGGAACCGGCGCCCCCGGTGTAGCCGACGACATAAATTTTGTCCTGGGCAGTCTTGGTGAAGCTTTCCGGGACAAAGACGGTGAACGGCTCCTCCCCCCGCCTCTCGACGCTGCTGCCAGTCACGGGCATCTCGTTGAGAAGCTTCTCGATGACGACGTCGATCTCCTTCTCGTCGGCTTCGGTGTAGCCGACGATCCGTCTGCGTATCGTGCCGCCCCGATCAATGATGATCGTGGTCGGCAGGGTGTCCCCACCGTATTCGCGGCTGATGGCGAGCTTGTCGTCGATGAGCAGACTCAGGTTGATGTCCTTGGCGAATCCGCGGAAGAACTTGGTGACACGCTGGGGATTGTAGATGTCCAGGTAGATGTTGAAGATCGCCAGGCTTTCCTCGGGATACTTCTTCCTCAACTTGATCAGGTTGGGCACCGTGACCATGCAGGAACTGCAATAGATCGAGCCAAAGTCCAGAAGGATGACGCGCTTGCCGAGCGACTGCTCCAGATCGAGCGGGGCGGAGGTGAGAAAATCCGTGCCCTTCAGATTGACGGCCTTCTGTCCCTCCTCGAGCCTCGCAGCGTGCGCCGGGTCGGCAGCCACGGCTGCTACGGCGGCGAACGCCGCGACGGCGAGGGAGGCGACGACCCCTCGCACCAGGCGCCGCGGCGTGATCGGCACGGGCATCGCGAGCGCCTACTTCGCTCCGAGCATGCGGGAAACCATCACCTTGAGATCGGCCTCGCCGATTCGTCCGAGATGGGTCCCGGCGACCTTGCCGGCGGCGTCGACAAGATAGATCACCGGGGTGCCGGCGACCTGGTACGGATCGGCAATGGCGAAATTCTCGCCCCGTGGATCGAGTTCGTCGAGGATGACACGCACCGAGTACTTGTACTGCCGCATGAAGCCCTTGATGCCGTCGCTGAACGGCTCTCCGTCCATGTTCACGGCCAGCACGTCGACGGTGCCGGCAGCCCGGTATTCGTCGGCGATCCGCTGGATGATCGGCATCTCCTCGCGACAGGGCTCGCAGAAAATCGACCAGAAGACCAGCAGATGGGCCCGCTTCGTGCGCTCCTCGCTGAAGACATAGGTCTTGCCGTCTAAATCCTTGACCGTGAAGTCGGGTGCCGGAAGGCCGACTTCGAGGGACTTGACGCCCTTGATCACCGGAATGGGCGTGAAGCCCTGCTCCTCCGCAACTACGGGCGACGCGGCCGCGAGCACCCCGCCGAGCACCGCGGCGGCGATTCTGGAAGTCTTGATCATCGTTCCTCCTTGGGGGTGGTCTGACACGCGCGTTCTGAGCGTCAGCGGCGTCGGTCAGCGCAGGGTGAACTTCTGCACGATGTTGTTCTCTGTGTCCGCGACCAGAATCTCATCGTGATCAGGGTCCACCGTAAAACCGAGCGGTCCGGTGAACGGCCGTTCGGCGCCGCGTAGGGCGGCGAGGAAATGCCCGTCGCCGTTGAACCTCTCGAGCAGACCGTTGCCGGCATCGAGCACGTATACGTAATCGTTCTTGTTGTCGGTCTCGATGCGCCCCGGCGCGCAGAGCCCGGATTCAGGGGCCACGGCCGACCAGCTTTTCACCAGGGTGCCGTCGAGCTGAAACTGCTGCACGAGACAACCCTCGCTGAGCAGGTAGAGATAGCCGAGCCGCTCGTCAGACCAGGCAAGCGAAACCAGGCCGCTGAACGTGCCACCGCGGGACGAGAAGGTGTTGCCGAACTCGAGTTTGAACGAAGGTGCCTGAGTGGACTTTTCGCTGTCCTTGGCGAACTGAAACATCTGGATTCTCTCGTTGCCGGCGTCAAGGACCCAGATTGTGGTGGAGCCTTCGAAGGCTATATCGCGCGGGTTCTTGAAATCGCCGCCGCGGCTGCCGAGCCCTCCCCACGACTTGATGAACACGCCATCCTGATTGAATTGCTGGACCCTGTGGTTGCCGCTGTCGACCACGTACACGAGGCCCCCGGGGCTTACGGCAACGGCGGTCGGGCGGTTAAACTCGCCCTGGCGGGAGCCGTAGGCACCCCAGCTGAGCATGAAGTTCGAAAAGCCATCGAACTTCTGGACTCTGTTGTTCCCGGCGTCGAGCACGTAGACGTTGCCGTTCGCATCCTTGGCGACATCAACCGGTTTGTCAAAGGATCCCGTCCCGATGCCATAGCCACCGATCGCTTCCCGAAAAATCGTCACCGGCGGCGCAGGCGTCGGCGCCTTGGGCTCAGGGAGTACCGTCCGGCGCGGACGATACTCCAGGGATGGGGACGGATCGGCATCCTCGGCAGCAACCGGGATCGCCACCCCGACTGCTGCCGCGATGAGCAGGATCCAGCGCCATGAGTGTCGCATACGGTGAGAGTGCCCCCACGCGCCCGCATCCCCTTGGGGGGTCATTTCAGGGCGTTCAGCAACATCTCGGTCGTCTCGAGCATCTCCTTGGCCTGCTTGTCGTCAGGTGACGTCGCCAATATCTGCTTCCAGAGGTCCCTGGAGGTCGGGTAATCTTCTTTGTTGAACGCCGCCATCGCCTGGTTGCGAACCGCTTCAAGATCGCCACCGGCTGCCGGTGCCGCCGCAGGCTTGGCTTCCTCGGCCTTTTTCTCCGCGGCCTTCGGTGCCTCGGCAGCCTTGGGTGCTTCCACGGCCTTGGGTGCTTCCACGGCCTTGGGTGCTTCCACGGCCTTCGGTGCCTCCATGGCCTTCGGTGCCTCCATGGCCTTCGGTGCCTCCATGGCCTTCGGTGCTTCCATGGCCTTGGGAGTCTCAACGGCCTTGGGAGTCTCAACGGCCTTGGGAGTCTCAACGGCCTTGGGTGCTTCGGCAGGTTTCACGGCTTCAGAAGCCTTCTTCTTTTCGGCGGCAGCCTTTTTCTCTGCCTCCCCGGCTTCTTTCTTCTTTTGGTCGGCAATCTGCTTTTCGAGTCCCTCGATGTTCTTTACAGCTTCCTTGTTGCCCTTATCGAGTTCGAGGATCTTCTTCCACTCGGCGATCGCCCCTTCGAGATTGTCGTCCTTGGCCGCAGCCACCGCCTTGCCCTTGATCTCATCGACCTGTTTCTGCAGCGCGACAGCCTTCGCCTTCTCCTGTGCCTCGCGCTTGTCCTTCTCGGCGGTCTCGATGCCCTTCTTGGCCTTCTTGTTCTCGGGCTGGATCTTGAGCACCTCGTTCCAGCCGGCGATTGCCTTATCGTACTCCCCGGCATCAAGGCTCTTCTCGGCGGCGGCGTTCATCTCGGCGATTTTCTTCTGCTGGGCCTTGCCCGACACATCGGCGCCATGACCGAGATCGGAAGTCATACGGTCAGTGACGTCACGCAACATCGTTCGTGCCGCGTCGTCGATGCTCTCCCTGCTGTTGAAAGGCCCTTCCTTGCTCACACGTTTGGTGTTCGTACGCCAGACGCGCTTGGCGGGGGTGAAACTGTCGAGCGTCACGTACGCTTTCTCGCGCCCGTCGAGCATGATGAACGAGGCCGAAACGACGGTTAGCGTCGCCTTGTCCACCTTATCCTCGTCGTAATCCTCGATCCGTCCGGTGATGATGGCCTCTGTGCCGGTGAGCTGACCGAGCTTGGTTGCGATCAGCGCGCCATCCCCGGGCGTCTTGGGTTTCTTCTTGAGACCGAGTTCCTCGCCGGCGCGAGTCATGAGGTCCTTTGCCTGATCCTCCTCGAGAACCACGACACGATCGAATCCGCCGCGCAGCGTGATCGTGTCAGCGAGCACTCCAGAGAATCGCGTCTCGACCCCCTTGGACTTGGTGCCGGTGGCAATGTTCTCGAGAGGCCAGATCAGCACGTTCTTGATGGGTTTGAGAGTCTTGGCCGGGTCGCCGCCGACGTTGGCGTCTTCAAGCAGGTAGGAGCTCACCAGCGAACTGCCTGCGCACCCCGCAAGGGGGGAGAGAGCCGCCAGCAGCGCCGCGACAAGTGCAAACCGTTTCCCCATGAGCGTCCTCCCGACCCCTCTCAGTGCTTTACGTTTCAGTTGCACGTCCCCCCCCCGGAACCCGGAAAGGGTGTCCCGCCAGTTCCCCGGATCGTTGTCCCACGCCGAATTCGTCAACATTGTAGTTATCATCGCCTCCCTGTCAAGAACCCGTCGGCACCTAGAACTTGTAATTGAGCTTCAGGTTGAGCTTGCGCTTCTCATCGGTCTCTTCCGCGTAGATCTTGTCGAACTGGTACTCTCCCGTCACTTCGAGCCGTTCGCCTTTCCAGCCGACCTTGGTATTGAAGCTCACGTCATCGTAGGTGTCGCCCTTGTCGTTATACTTGAGGCTTGCCGCGAGGCTCAACTCGTCGAGTTTCCAGTCGAGCTTGAGCACGTACGCGAGCTCCACGAGTTCCGGGTCCGCGTCGTCCTCGGTGTCGGAGGCCTTGCGTTCAAGCTCTCCCTCGAGGCGCAGGGAGCGGATGATCTCGGTGATGACGAGGCTGATCCGCGTGTCCTCGCTGTACTGGAGCGTGCTTTCGAAATTCAGCACATCGTCGAGGGTGTCCTCGATCTTGACGCCGTACTCGTGCGAGAAGGTCGCCGCGAGCAGGTCGATCAGCTGCAGCTTGTACTCCAGCTTGATCTTTCCGTCGCGAGACTGTTTCTGCCCGGTCGGGTCGTCGATGCCCCACTCCCACTCGTTCGAGCGGCTGGCTTCGTATGTCGGCGTCACGGCCAGGTCTTGCACCTTGAGCTTGAGTTCGGCTTTGACCTTCGAATCGCGATTCGAGATCCAGTTGTCGACGTGCTTGGTCGAAGAGTTCGCGTTGACGGTCAGATCCCAGAACTGCCCGAGGCGGTGCTTGGCGACGAGTTCGAACTTCGTCTCGTCTTCGGGGTCCACGGAGCCGCCGGAGTCTGCCGAGATCTCCTCCTTGCTCGTGTATTCCGCTTTGCCGGCAAGGCGGAGCCACGAGATCAACGAGAGGTCGAACCCGGCCTTGATGCCGTCGGACAGACTGCCCTCGTCATCCTCGCCGACCGCCGCCATGGTGCGCTCGGTTTCGCGCTTGGCCTCGCCGGTGACCTTGAGCCACGGCATGAAATCCCAGCGCATGTCCGCCAGGTACTTGTTCTTGAGCTTGTAGTCGTAGTCCAGGGCCAGCAGGTCCTGGTCGAGCTGATATTCCCAGGACAGCCCGAGCGTCATCTTGGGGTTGATGGCAAGTGAATT
Organism: uncultured bacterium; assembly: GCA_964513745.1. GTDB lineage: Bacteria > JAUVQV01 > JAUVQV01 > JAUVQV01 > DATDCY01 > DATDCY01. The sequence continues at coordinate 2,449 of CAZEOK010000010.1, read as the reverse complement.
CTTCAAACGGGTCTTGAGTACCTGGTTGTAGTCCTCGGTCTCGCCGGTGAAGACCCCCCGGGTCCGCTCATCCTTGTAGCCTTCCTTGATCTCGTAGGCGAGCTCGAACTCCGTCCCACCCCAGAGCACCTCCTTGTACGTCGTCTTGCCGGACCACTGGGTTTCGTTGCTGACGGAGCGCTCGGGCAGCAGGGACTCGACCTCCTCGAGCTTGAGGTTGAACTCCAGACGCACGCCGTACACGTCCTTGCGTGCCGAAAACTCGGCGGTGTCGGTCGTGTTCTCGGTGGTCCAGGGGTCGTAACTCCCCTTGCTCTGAAGCTTGAGCTTCACCTCCGGCCACAGCAGGGGGGTCACCTCCAGATCTGCGGACAGGCTGGTTGAATAGGTGGTGACATCCCCAGATTCCTGATAGGCGTCGGTGGAGCTGACGGTCCCTTCGTAGGCGATCTTTGCGGCGGCCTGCGCACCTTTGGCCTGCAGCTCCAGGGTCGGCTTCACCGTGGAGGTATTCGCCTCACTCGTGTGCCAGGCGTCCTGGAGTTCGAGCCTCACGGCGCCGAGAAAGTCAAAAACCGTGGTCAGCGCGGTCTCGTATTTGATCTCGTACTTCTGGTTGTACGTGGTTGTCGCCTTGACGTCGCCGCCAAGGTTTTCCTGAGAATACGCGTAGTCGAGATCGATGCTGGTGTCCAGTTCCAGCGCGGCCGCCGGACCTGCCAACGCCAGGACAAAGCAGAACATCGTCCAGAGGCCGACCCGCAGCGCCCTACGCATCACACCGATCGCCTGCGTACACCCGTCCCTCGCATTGCACGCCCTCGTCGAACACGCTTGTATAAACCTGTTTCTCTTATAGTATCGGGCTTGCGACTGTCAAGATTTTTCTCCTCGAAGCACGAGGCGATCGCCGCGGCGCGGGTGTATCGCGGCGCGTTTCCGTGCTAGAATCTCCGGCGGTCCGCGAGGGAGACACCAACGGCCGAAAACACCGGAAGGAGTGACGAACGACCATGAAGCACCTGCGCATCACCGACCCGGAGATCGCCCGGGCCATCCGCCTCGAGACCCGGCGGCAGGGCGAGAAACTGGAGCTCATCGCCTCAGAGAACTTCGCGAGCGAGTCCGTATTCGAGGCCCAGGACTCCGTGCTCATGAACAAGTACGCCGAGGGTTACCCCGGTCGCCGCTACTACGGGGGCTGCGAGCACGTCGACATCGCCGAGCGGCTGGCCATCGAGCGCGCCAAGCTGCTCTTTGATGCCGACCACGCCAACGTGCAGCCGCACTCCGGCACCCAGGCCAACATGCAGGCCTACTTCTCCGTTCTCGAACCCGGCGACACCATTCTCGGCCTGAACCTCGCCCACGGTGGACATCTCTCCCATGGTCACCCCGTGAACTTCTCCGGACGCTATTTCAAGACGGCCTTCTACGGCGTCGAGCGCGAGACGGGCACCATCGACTACGACCGGCTGCGTGAAGTGGCTCGCGAAACCCGGCCAGCGCTCATCGTGGCCGGAGCGAGCGCCTACCCCCGCATCCTGGATTTCGCGCGCTTCGGCGCCATCGCCGAGGAAGTCGGTGCGCTGCTCGTCGCGGACATCGCCCACATCGCCGGGCTCGTGGCCGCGGGCCTGCATCCTTCCCCCGTCCCCCACGCGGCGATCGTGACAAGCACCACCCACAAGACCCTGCGCGGTCCGCGCGGCGGGCTCATCCTCTGCCGTGAAGCCTACGCCAAGGCAATCGACAAGAATGTCTTCCCGGGTTTCCAGGGCGGCCCCCTGATGCACGTCATCGCCGCCAAGGCCGTGGCGTTCCACGAGGCGCTCCAGCCGGAGTTCAAGCATTACCAGGAGCAGGTCATCGCCAACGCCCGCACGCTCGCCACCGAGCTGTCGAACGACGGCCTGCGGCTCGTCTCGGGCGGAACCGACAATCACCTGATGCTCGTGGACCTCAGCCCCCTCGGCATCACCGGCCGGGAGGCGGAGACCTGGCTCGACGAGTCCGGGATCACCGTAAACAAGAACGCCATACCGTACGACCCGCAGCCGCCGGCGGTGACCAGCGGCATCCGCCTTGGCACCCCGGCCCTGACCACGCGCGGCATGCGCGAGGGTGAGATGCGGACGATCGCGAGGCTGATCTGTCGCAGCCTCGCCGGGCGCGGGGAGGTTGCGGTAACCCGTGAGGTCCGGGAATCGGTCGCCGAACTCACGGCGGGTTTCCCCCTCTATGCCGAGCGGCTCGCCGCCGATGCCGACTAGCCCGGAGGGCTGCGTTTTGCGTCCTGCGTGGGACGACTATTTCGCCGAGATCGCGCGTCTCGTGGCCACGCGCTCAACCTGCCTGCGCAGGCGCGTCGGGGCGGTGCTGGTGCGCGACAAGCGCATCCTCTCCACGGGGTACAACGGTGCGCCGCGCGGGCTGCGCCACTGCCTGG
>CAZEOK010000009.1:0-44171 GCA_964513745.1 uncultured bacterium | reverse complement strand
CATGGGCGAGGTCGTCGCGACCGGCAAGGGCAAGATCAAGGACGACGGCACCGTGCTGGCGCCCGACGTCAAGAAGGGCGACAAGATCCTCTTCGGCAAGTACAGCGGCACCGAGGTCAAGATCGAGGACGAGGAGTATCTGATCCTGCGCGAGGACGACATCCTCGGCGTGATCGAGAAGTAGTTCGGCGCCCCATTCAGCACTGACTGATTTCAAGAGAAGGAGATAAACGACTATGGCCAAGATGCTCAAGTACAACGAGGAGGGTCGTTCCGCGATCCTCAGGGGCGTGAACCAGCTGGCGAACGCCGTGAAGGTCACCCTCGGCCCGAAGGGGCGCAACGTCGTCATCGACAAGAAGTTCGGCTCGCCGACGATCACCAAGGACGGGGTGACGGTCGCCAAGGAGATCGAGCTGCAGGATGCCTTCGAGAACATGGGCGCCCAACTCGTGCGCGAGGTGGCCTCCAAGACGTCTGATCCTGCGAAGTCTGCACGGGCTCCTGGAGAAGTCCTTCCCTTATTCCCTGGTCTGCCGGCGGATGATCGTCGGGCTCAGCCCGCGGAGATCCCCGACTGCGCCCCCCCGGCAGAGAAGCCAGAGAAGAAGAGGCGTCGTCCGTTCGTGACATGGGCGCCGGCCCCGGCACACCTTCTTCAGCTCAAGATCACGTTGCTTTACACCAAGCCGCCGATCTGGCGACGAATCATCGTCCAGGACAACCGGACGCTGCGCGATTTGCACCGCATCGTGCAAATCGCCATGGGTTGGGACGACGGCCACCTGCACGCCTTCCGTGAGAAGCGCTCGAGCCGCGAGGAGTTGCCTCAGAGCCGCCACCTTACCGACGTCTTCGCCCGCAAGGGCGCCAAAGTCATTTACGAATATGACTTCGGCGACAGCTGGGAGCACGAGATCAAGCTGGAGAAGGCGGAGCCCTTCGATCCGTCCCGGCCCGAGCCGCTCTGCCTCGCCGGCGAGCTGGCCTGCCCGCCCGAGGACTGCGGCGGCACGCCGGGGTACTACGCGATACTCGAGGCGCTTCGAAACCCTGCTGATCCCGAGAGCGAGGAACTGCTGGACTGGGTCGGCGAGGGGTTTGACCCCGAGGCTTTTGATGCAGCTGCCGTCAACCGGGTCTTGCGCGGCGGACGGCGCCGCCGATGAGCCCGGAGACCCACGCCCAAATCGCCTCCTTCATCTGGGGGATCTGCAACCTGCTGCGCGGGCCCTACAAGCGCAACGAGTACCGCAAGGTCATTCTCCCGTTGACCGTCCTGCGGCGCTTTGACTGCCTGCTGGCGCCGACGAAGGCCAGGGTCCTCGCCGAGCATGCGAGGGTCAAGGGGAAGCCGGAGCCCGTCGTCAATCGCGTCCTCGAGAAGATCACCGGCCATGGTTTCTACAACCTGTCGAAACTGGACTTCGCCACACTCCTCGACGACCCGAACCAGCTCGCGCAGAACCTGAACCGTTACCTCCACTCCTTCTCGCGGAACGTCCGCGACATCATGGAGAAGTTCTCCTTCGACCAGCAGATCGCCCGCATGGCCGAGAAGAACCTGCTCTACGAGGTCGTCAAGGCCTTCGCCGCCGTCGACCTCTCCCCGGCGCGCGTGGACAACGTCCAGATGGGCTACGTCTTCGAGGAGTTGATCCGGATCGGCGCCGAGCAGTCCAACGAGGAGGCCGGAGAGCACTTCACCCCGCGCGAGGTGATCAAGCTGATGGTCAACCTCCTCCTTTCGCCGGAGAAGGACCTGCGCAAGAGCGACGTGGTCAAGACGATCTACGACCCGCCCGGCCTGCGGCACCGGTGGCATGCTCTCCGTGGCCGAGGAGTACATCCGCCGGCAGAACCGGGACGCTCACCCGTACCTCTACGGGCAGGACCTCAACGACGAGGCGTGGGCGGTCTGCCGCTCCGACATGCTCATCAAGGGCGAGAACGCCGAGAACATCCACCTCGGCGACACCTTCACTCACGACGCCCTCGAGCGCCGCGAGGACGGCACCCGCTGGACGTTCGACTACATGCTCGCCAACCCCCCTTTCGGCGTGGAGTGGAAGCAGCAGCAGCGCCGAATCCAGCAGGAGCACGAGCAGCAAGGCTTCCAGGGGCGCTTCGGCGCCGGGCTGCCACGGATCAACGACGGCTCGCTCCTCTTCCTCCAACACATGCTCGCGAAAATGCAGGCCCCGGGCAAGGCGCGTTCGCCGAACGCACCGCAGGAAAACGGCAGCCGGATCGCCATCGTCTTCAACGGTTCGCCGCTCTTCACCGGTGACGCCGGCAGCGGCGAGAGCAACATCCGGCGCTGGATCATCGAGAACGACTGGCTGGAGGCGATCGTCGCCCTCCCGGACCAGCTCTTCTACAACACCGGCATCGCGACCTACATCTGGGTGCTCACTAACCGCAAGGAGCGCCGCCGCAAGGGGAAGGTGCAGCTCGTCGACGCCCGCCGCTTTTTCGTGAAGATGAAGAAGAGCCTCGGGAACAAGCGCAACAAGATCGGCGACAAGGACGAGGGGGAGCCGGACCAGATCGGCGAGATCGCCCGCATCCACGGCGACGGCCGCGATGGCGAGACGCGGACCTTCGTCTTCGATGGCGTCGAGAAGTCGCTCGTCGTCAGCCGCGTCTTCGACAACGAGGACTTCGGCTACCGCAAGATCACCGTCGAGCGGCCGCTGCGCCTCTCCTTCCAGGCGAGCCCGGAGCGGATCGCCCTCCTCGAGGAGGAGCCCGCCTTCCGCGCTCTGGCTACGAGCGCCAGGAAGGCCGAGAAGGCGCGCCTGCGCGAGATCGAGGAGGGGCGCGAGCGCCAGGAAGAGATTCGCGGGCTCGTGCGGGCGTTGGCCAGGCGCACCGGCGGGCGGACGATCGGCAACCGCGCGCATTTCCTCAGCGAGTTGCGGGAGGCGCAGGAGGCCGCCGGCGTTCGGCTGAGCGTTCCCGAGACCAAGGCCGTCGTCGCCGCCCTCGGCGAGCGCGACGCAACCGCCGAGATCTGCCGCGACCGCCACGGCAACCCGGAGCCCGACCCTGAGCTGCGCGACACCGAGACCGTCCTTCTCAAGGAGCCTGTGGCGGACTACGTCGCCCGCGAGGTGCTGCCGCACGTCCCGGGCGCCTGGGTCGACGACGAGAAGACGAAAATCGGCTACGAGATTCCCCTCAATCGCCACTTCTACCGCTACGAGCCGCCCCGCCCGCTGGAGGCGATCGAGGCCGACCTGAAGCGCCTCGAGGGGGAGATCGTGCGGATGCTCGCCGAGGTCACCGGAGGCAGCTGAGTCGACGGGTATCGCCAATGGTTGAAATTCATCCGTCAAATGGTTAAATTTCACCCATGATCCCCCGCCACCTTGCCGCTCGGCTGCTCGAGGCCCTTGCCGACACCCCTGTCGTCTTCCTCGCCGGAGCGCGTCAGACTGGAAAGAGCACGCTCGCGCGAAGCGTCGCCGGCGGTCCTCATCGGGCGCGCTACCTGAGCTTCGACGACCCGGCGGCGCTCGATGCGGCCCGACGCGACCCCGCCGGCTTCGTTGCCGGGCTGGATGGGCCGGTGGTGCTCGACGAGGTGCAACGCGCCCCCGGCCTGTTCCCCGCGATCAAGGCCGCCGTGGATGCCGACCGGCAGCCCGGGCGCTTCCTCCTCACGGGTTCCGCCGCTGTCATGGCCGTGCCGGCCGTCGCCGAGCACCTCGTGGGGCGTATGGAGCTGCTCACCCTCTGGCCGTTCACGCAGGGGGAGCGCGAGGGCGCACGCGAGAGCTTCGTCGACGGCGCCTTCGGTGCCGGTTTCGCGGGATCGACCCCGGTCGCGGAGCCGCGCGCCGGCGTCGTGCAGCGCCTGCTCGCCGGCGGCTACCCGGAGGCGCTCACGCGCACCGACCCGGTGCGGCGCGCGGCCTGGTTCGATTCCTATCTCGACACCATGGTGCAGCGCGAGGTCCGCGACCTGGCGGCGATCGAGGGGCTGACCACCCTGCCGCGTCTCCTGCGGCTGGCGGCGGCGCGCACCGGGGGCCTCTTGAGCTGGGCCGACCTGGCGCGGGACGCCGACCTGCCGCAGACCACGCTCAAGCGCTACCTGGCGCTGCTCGAGGCGCTCTATCTCCTGCACCGGATCCCGGCCTGGAGCGCCAACCTCGGTTCCCGGCAGGTCAAGGCGCCGAAGCTCTTCCTGGCCGACAGCGGCCTGGCGGCGCACCTTGCCGGCTCAGACGCCGAGACGCTTCTCGCGGGGGAGGGACCGCTCGGGCCGCTCCTGGAGACCTTCGCCGTCAACGAGATCCTCCGGGCGGCCGCCTGGAGCGCCACCCGCCCGGCGCTGTACCACTTCCGGACGCATGCGGGGCGGGAGGTCGATCTGGTGCTCGAGGACCGGCGGGGGCGCTGCGTGGCCGTGGAGATCAAGGCCACCGCGACGCCCGGCGCCCGCGACGCGGCCGGTCTCACGGCGTTCGCTGAGACGGCGGGCAAGCGCTTCCTGCGCGGCGTGCTTCTCTATCTAGGCAAGGAGGTCGTCCCGTTCGCGGCGAATATTCACGCCGTCCCGATCGGCGCGCTCTGGGCCGCGGCCAAAGGGAAGAGGGCGCGATGAGCCGCCGGCACGCCTCGTTTCCGATGTGGCTTCGGGGTCCTGTCGCTGCGGCACTCCGTCGTGCTCCCTGCGGTCCGCGCGACGGAGTCCTCGCCTCCGCGCCACCCCTGCGCTGCCGATGCAACGGATCGCTCAGGACAAGGTCGAGAACGTGATCCTCCCTGCAAATCCGATATCATGGCGCAAGCCCCTATGAGCCGCCGTCCCTATCCCGCGTACAAGCCGAGCGGCGTGGAGTGGCTCGGGGTGGTGCCGAAGCACTGGGAGGTGAAGCGGCTCAAATACGGCGCCTCCATCAATGACGAAGTGCTGTTGGAGACGACGGACTCCGGGTACGAGATGTCGTACGTGGACATCAGCAGTGTTGACGCAGTCTGCGGGATCGTTGCACGCGAAGAAATGGTCTTCGAGAGCGCACCGAGTCGGGCGCGACGCGTTGTGCGAGACGGGGACACAATCGTTTCGACGGTGCGGACCTACCTTCGAGCGATAGCTCCGATCAAGGACCCGACACCAAATACCGTCGTATCTACCGGATTCGCAGTCGTCCGACCCCGCAAAGTAGCTGCCGGATTCCTTGCCCACGCCCTTCGTGAGATGGGTCTAGTCGAAGCGATCGTCGCGTGTTCGGTTGGCGTCAGTTACCCCGCCGTTAACGCTTCAGAGATCGGAACGCTCCCGCTTCCTTTCCCCCCTCCCGGGGAGCAGCGCGCCATCGCCGACTTCCTTGACGCAGAGACGGGAAAGATCGACGCGCTGGTGGCGAAGAAGCGGGAGTTGATCGAGCGGCTCAAGGAGAAGCGCGCCGCGCTGATCTCGCGCACCGTCACCCGCGGCCTCCCGCCAGGGGCCGAAGGTAGGGCGCGACTGCCGGGCGCGCCGCGGGATGGCGATGCCAATGCCGGCGGTTTCGGCGAAACCGCCCTACCAACGAACGACATGCGCGCAGGCAAGACGCGACCGCCGGTCGCGCCGCAACTTCCGGACGGCCACGATGACAAGGGTAGGGCGCGTTCGCCGAACGCGCCGCCCCGCCTCAAGCCCTCCGGCATTCCCTGGCTCGGCGATGTCCCCGAGGATTGGGAGGTATCCAGGTTCTCGAGAGAAGTTCTTATCGCCGAAGGGCAGGTTGATCCCGAACAGGAGCCATGGATCTCGATGCTTCTGATAGCGCCCAACCACATTGGCCCCGGAACAGGACGCATTCTCGGACTAGAGACGGCCGGCGAGCAGGGTGCCGAGAGCGGGAAGTACCTATGCAAGAAGGGTGAGATCGTTTACTCGAAGATTCGTCCCGCGTTAGCGAAGGTTGCCATCGCACCGGAAGACTGCCTGTGCAGTGCAGACATGTATCCATTGCGAACAAGAGGTCGCATGGAACATGGGTACCTCTTCTGGTTTCTGCTTTCTCCCGAATATACTGCTTGGGCAACGCTGGAGTCTGAGCGGGTGGCAATGCCGAAGGTCAATCGCGACACTCTCGGCGGCGCACATCTCCCAGTGCCACCCCTTCCCGAACAACGCGCCATCGCCGCCTTCCTCGACCGCGAGACGGCGAAGATCGACGCCCTCGCGACGAAGGTTGAGGAGGCGATCGAGCGCCTCCAGGAGTACCGCGCGGCCCTGATCACCGCCGCCGTGACCGGCAAGATCGACGTTCGCCGGGAAACTCAGGCAGAAGTTCCCATTACGGGAACTTTTCCCATTGACAGCGAATCGGGAACCAACTAGATTCATGCATGTCATCTCAAGGAGGATGCTGAAGGAGTTCTGGGAGAAGTACCCAGATGCCGAGCTGCCGCTGCGAACGTGGTTCAGGATCGCGGAGGCGGCGCACTGGGCCAATGCGGCCGAGCTGAAAGCGGCGTTCCCGAGCGCGAGCATCATCGATGACAGGCGGGTCGTGTTCAACGTCGGCGGCAACAAGTACCGACTGGTCGTCTGGGTGCACTTCCGCTATGGCCGGGTGATGACCCGGTGGATCGGAAGGCACCGCGAGTACGACAAGCTGAAGGTGAAGGAGTTGTGATGCTTCCCAGAATCATCAAGTCCGAGGCGGAGAACGAGGCGGCTCTGCGGGAGCTCGAACGGCTCTGGGACGCGCCACAGGATTCTCCCGAAGCGCAGGCGGCCGAGCTCTGGACGCTGCTCATCGAGAACTTCGAGAAGGAGCACTACCCGATCCTTCCGCCGGACGCGGTGAGCGCGATCCTCTTTCTCATGGACCAGCAGGGGCTCGCGCCGAAGGACCTCGTCCCGCACATCGGCAGCAAGGGGAAGGTGTCCGAGGTCCTGAATCGCAAGCGTCCGCTCAGCCTGGCCATGATCCGGAAGTTGCACCAGGGGCTCGGAATTCCTCTCGACGTGCTCATCCAGGACGCCAAGGAGCCCCCGCGGGCCGCGTTCGAGGGCACCGACTGGCGCGAGTTTCCGCTCGCGGAGATCGTCAGGCGAGGCTGGTTCGCCGATATCGTGCAGACGCGGCGCGAACTCTTCGAGAGGGCGGAGGAGATCCTCGGCCCATATCTGACCGCGCCGGGAATACCGGATTTTCAGGCGGCCCGTTTGCGCCAGCGGGTCCGGAGCGGATCGCAGATGAACGAGAAGGCCCTATGGGCATGGCAGGCGCGAGTCTGGCACCTGGCCGAGAAACAGAAGATCGGCCCTTTCCGGGCCAAGGCGGTCAATCCCGCGTTCATCGGGGAGATCGCCAGGCTCAGTGCCGTTGAGAGCGGTCCCCGCATCGCCCGTGAGATGCTGGCGAAGGTCGGGATCAAGCTGGTGGTGGAGCCTGCGCTGCCCGGCACCCATCTGGATGGGGTCGCGATCCGCTGTGACGACGGTGCCGTGATCGTCGCGCTCACGCTGCGGCACGACCGGCTCGACAATTTCTGGTTCACGCTCGCGCACGAATTGGCTCACGTCATTCGCCATCTGCCCGCCGGTGATTGCCGGATCATCATCGATGACCTGGAGAAAACCGAAGGCCGGTCCGCTGAAGAGCGCGAGGCGGACAGACTGGCCATGGAGGCGATGATACCCGAGAGGCATTGGGCCGCTTTCCGGAAGAGGGCCCCGAAGAGCCGGGCAGACCTGCTGGCTTTCGCCGACCAGGAACGCGTCCATCCAGCCATCGTCGCCGGACGCTGGCGCCGCGAGACCAGAAACTACAGAATCTTCGGTGAATTGCTCGGACGCGGGAAGGTCCGCAGCAGCTTCGCCTAACCAGATGTCCCAAGCCACCGAGCGCGCCTTCGAGTCCTACGTCGAGACGATCTTGCTCGAGCGCGCCGGGTGGCTGGCCGGGGACGTTGCCGGATGGGACGCCGAGCGGGCGCTCTTCCCCGCCGAGATCATCGCCTGCCTGGAGACGGCCCAGCCCAAGCTTTTCGGGGAGATGCGCGCGCTGCATGGCGCGGGGCTGGAAGCGCTGCTGATCGCGACGCTCGTCAAGGAGCTGGATGGCAAGGGTACGCTCCACGTGCTGCGCCATGGCTTCAAGTTCTACGGCAAGGCCTTCCGGCTCGCCTGGTTCAAGCCGGCACACGGGCTCAACGACGAGGTTCTGCGCCTTTACGACGGCAACCGCCTGACGGTGACGCGGCAGGTCCCCTGCCATCCGGGGCGGCGGGACACGGTCGATCTGCTCTTCGCGCTGAACGGGCTGCCGGTGGCGACCTGCGAGCTGAAGAATCCCGGCACCGGCCAGAGCTGGTGGCACGCCGTGCGCCAGTACCGGGAGGACCGCGACCCGCGGGCGCCGCTCTTTGACTTCAAGAAGCGCGCCCTCGTGCATTTCGCCGCCGACCCGGACGAGATCCACATGGCGACGCGCTTGCGCAAGGAGGGGACGCACTTCCTCCCCTTCAACCGCGGCGACCGCCCCGGGGAGGTGCGGTGCGGCGCCGGCAACCCGCAGCACCCTTCGGGGTATCGCACCGGGTACTTCTGGGAGGAGGTGCTGGAGCGCGAGAGCTTCCTCGACATCCTCGGGCACTTCATGTTCGTCGAGAAGAAGGAGGAGAAGGTCGACGACGGACGGGGCGGCCAGCGCCGGATCGTCAAGGAGGCACTGATCTTCCCGCGCTACCACCAGCTCGACGCCGTCAGGAAGATCATTGCCGCCGCGCGGGGCGAGGGGGCGGGGCACTCCTACCTGATCCAGCACTCGGCGGGAAGCGGCAAGACCAACAGCATCTCCTGGCTCTCGCACCGGCTGGCGAGTCTCCATGACGGCGCGGACAGAAAGGTCTTCGACTGCGTCATCGTCATCACGGACCGGCGCGTGCTCGACCGCCAGCTCCAGGACGCGATCTACCAGATCGAGCACGCCCAGGGCGTCGTCAAGGCGATCGACCTGGACGCGAAGCAACTTGCGGCGGCCCTGATCGATGGCACGAAGATCGTGGTCACCACGCTCCAGAAGTTCCCCTTCGTCCTGCGCGGGCTGCTGCGTACCGCCGGCGCCGAGGGCGGCGGGGAGGCGACCGAGGAGGAGAAGCGCCGCGCGCGGGAATGGGAGGCCGCCATCGCCGCGCGCTGCTATGCGGTGATCGTCGACGAGGCGCACTCAAGCCAGACCGGGGAGAACGCCCGGGAATTGAAGGCGATTCTGGGGTCGGCGGCGGTGACCGCCGAGACGTAGGAGGGGGAAGCGGACTGGGAGGATCGGCTGAACGAGATCATGCAGTCGCGCGGCCGCCAGCCGAACCTGAGCTTCTTCGCCTTCACTGCGACGCCGAAGGGCAAGACCATCGAGCTTTTCGGGAGGCCGGGGGCGGGGGGCGTCCCGGAGGCCTTCCATATTTACAGCATGCGCCAGGCGATCGAGGAGGGGTTCATCCTCGACGTGCTCTCGAACTACACCACCTACGCGACCTTCTATCGGCTCCTCAAGGCAGCGGATGAGGACCCCGAGCTGCCGAGGAAGAGGGCGGTGCGCGCACTCGCCAGGTTCATGAGCCTGCATCCCCACAATGTCGAGCAGAAGACCGAGGTCATGATCGAGCACTTCCGCCGCAGCGTGCGGCACCGCATCGGCGGGAGAGGCAAGGCGATGGTCGTGACCTCGTCGCGGCTCCACGCGGTGCGCTACATGCTGGCCTTCCAGGCCTACATCGCCGAGAAGGGGTACACAGACGTCAGGCCGCTGGTGGCGTTCAGCGGGACCGTGCGCGATCCAGCATCGGGACAGGAGTACTCGGAGCCGGGGATGAACCTGGATCTCGTCACCGGCACGCCGATCAGTGAGGCAGGGCTCCCCGAGCGCTTCGACTCCGTCGATTACCAGATCCTGCTCGTGGCGAACAAGTACCAGACCGGATTCGACCAGCCGCTGCTGCACACGATGTACGTGGACAAGCGGCTCGATGGCGTGCAGGCCGTCCAGACGCTTTCGCGGCTCAACCGGATGATCCCCGGCAAGGACGCTCCCTTCGTTCTGGACTTCGTGAACGACGCCGAGAACATCTTCCGGGCGTTCAAGCCCTACTACGACATGGCCCAACTCGCCGAGACCGCCGATCCCGCCATGCTCGAGGCGCTCAAGCACGAACTGGATGCGGCGCAGGTCTATCTCTGGAGCGAAGTCGAGGCCTTCGCGAGAGGCTTCTACAAGCCCGTCGAGAAGCAGAGCCCCTCCGACCACGCCGGGATGTTGCGGCACCTGCAGCCCGCGGTCGACCGCTTCAAAGGGATCGAGGCCGAGGAGGCCCGACGGGAGTTCCGGGACCGGTTGCATGCCTACGTCCGGGCCTACGCCTTCCTGAGCCAGATCATCCCCTACACGGACGCCGATCTGGAGATGCTCTCCAGCTTCGGCAAGCTGCTCTTGCCGCATCTGCGTCTGGAGCACGACACCGACCCGATCGCGCCGGGAGACGGCGTATCGCTCCAGTACTACCGCCTGGAGCGGATCTCCTCGGGCGCGATCATGATCAAGGAGGGCGAGCCGGGGTACGTGGTCGTGCCGGCCGAGGTCGGCACCGGCAAAGAGAAGGACGACAAGGTACCGCTCTCGGAGATCATCCAGGTTCTGAACGAACGCTTCGGGACCCAGTTCCAGGAGGATGACCGGCTCTTTTTCCAGCAGATCAAGGAAAAAGCGAGCCGGGACGAGCGCGTGATCCGGACCGCGCTCGCCAACCCGCTCGACAAATTCACGCTCGGTGTGCGCAAACTCCTCGAGGATCTGATGATCGAGCGCATGTCGGAGAACGACCGGATCGTGACGCGCTACATGGAGGACCGGGAGTTCCAGGGAACGGCGCTGCCGCTGCTGGCGCGGGAGACATATGAGACGATCCAGGCTGAGCACGCGGGCGATGCGGGCTTGCCGCACCTTGATCAGTCGTAGCGCCGCCCGCTGGGGACGCAATCCGGTTCCACATCCGTGAAGGACGCGATCGAGCGCTTTCTCCGCTGCGGCGAATATGACGACTTGGCGGCCTGCTGGCCGGGAGGCAGCGCCCTTGAGCGGATGATCCGCGCTAAGGAGATCCTGACGGTCGCTTTGCTGGAAGAGGTGAGGCGCCGCGCCGGCCGCGCGGACAACTCCATCTTGTTGGAGAGGACGGGCGGCTACCCTGCGGAGATAGCGCGTGCCAAACTCGCCCCGATGGTGCGAGGCCTATTCCCGCGCGCCGAGCAGAAGCCGGTGCTCGACCTTCTGGAGAAGTCCGTCGTCTTTCTGACGCCCGACACCATCGAGGGCCTGGTCCGAGGGGAGGGTTTCCTGGGGACCGCCTGGGATCTGGCCAACATTTATCTCTCCGGGATCGGCGCAGCCCCTCTCGGCGAAGAGATGCGGGGTGTTGTCGGTCTGTCGGTGGAGACGAATTGCTACATCTCCATGGCGTACTTCGGGGCTCAGGAGGAGTTGTCCGACTACGTTGTCCACGAGGCAGCGCACGTCTTCCACAACACGAAGCGACAGACGATCGGCCTTGCCGAGACCGGGCGGCGGGAGTGGCTGCTGCCAATCGCCTACCGGAAGCGGGAAACCTTCGCTTACGCTTGTGAGACATACAGCCGAATCATGGAAATCGCCAAAAGGCCGGCCGCCCGTAAAGCGCTGCTCGAAACCGTTCGCGAGCGGGCAATGCCGTCGGACGAGCGTATCGACCCGGACGAGTACCTTGCGATCCTGGCCGATGCGATCATTCGCAGAAACGGCTGGAAGACGATTCTGGATCGCTGTTCGGAGCCGACGCACGCCCGCTCCAGGAGATCCTGAAATAGCGGCAGGGCGGCTACGACTGATCAAGGACCGCAAGGAGATCTCGCAGGTCGGCTCGATCAGCGCGAACAACGACAGCACGATCGGCGACATCATCGCCGAGGCGATGGAGAAGGTCGGCAAGGACGGCGTGATCACGGTCGAGGAGGCCAAGGGCACCGAGACCAACCTCGAGGTCGTCGAGGGGATGCAGTTCGACCGCGGCGACCCTCGCCGTACTTCGTGACCAAGCCGGAGCGGATGGAGGCCATCCTCGAGGACATCGCGATCCTCACCGGCGGCAAGCTGATCACCGAGGATCTGGGATCAAGCTCGAGCGTCAAGCTGGCCGATCTGGGCCGCGCCAAGCGCATCACGATCGACAAGGACAACACGACGATCGTCGAGGGCTACGGCAAATACTCCTCGCTCCCCCTTTGCCAAAGGGGGATACAGGGGGATTTCAGGCCGGTCAGCACGGCCGGCCGATCACATACGGGGCGGGTTCCCGGCGACGGGGCCCGCCCTTAGTTTTTGTGCCGGCGGCGCTGCAGTCCCGGGTGCGGATGTGCTTCGCGGGACCATGTCAAATAGCCTCGGCGGCTGGATTCCGGGGGTAAGGTCCCGGAATTGCAGAGCTCTCCTAGACCGGTTCGCATCCTGCACGCGGCCGGTGAGATGGCCGAGTGCGCCAAGGGCGTCTATCGTCCACTCATTGACAATCTGCGGCCCTGACTGAATAATCGCCCTCATCAAAGGCGATATGAGGGCCAGAGGACCGTTCGGCAGATCTCAGGCGTTCAGTTCACGAATGGGAAGCCACCGGGCAAACGGACTCCCCACCCGCCGACCCCGGTGACCGTGCCGCCTCTTGGCGTTGGGAGGGAGATCTGATGAGAACCTCATGGAACTTCGCGATCGCCGTACTCCTGGCGCTGGCGGCTCCCGCGTTGGCGCAGGGACCGACGCGCATCGCCTGGATCTGGCCGGGCACTCCGGATGGTTCGGCCGGTCTGCTCTCCGCCTTCAAGACCGGCATGCGCGAGAACGGCATGGTGGAGGGGAAGGACTACCTGCTCGACGAACGCTACGCGGAGGGGAAATACGACCGGTTCCCCGCGCTCGTCGGCGAAGTGCTCGCGCGCGACCCTGCGATTATCCTGGGGGGCACGATCGCGTCGGTACGCGCGGCGCAGAAAGCGACGAAGACCTTGCCGATCGTGTTCGTGAGCGTCAACGATCCGGTGGGGAGCGGGCTGGTTGCGAGCCTCGCGCGGCCCGGGGGCAACACGACCGGCCTTTCGTCGCAGAATGAGGACATGATCGACAAGTATCTCGAGCTTCTGCGCGAAATACTGCCCAAAGCGTCCCGCATCGCCGTCCTCGTCAACCCCGGCAACCCATCAGGTCCGAAGCTGTTCGAGCGCCTGTTCGTGTCGGCGCGGGCCTCCGGGATCGACGCGCGGGCCTTCGACGCGGCCACCCCGGAAAGGCTCGATGCCGCGTTCGACGCGATCGCTTCGAACCGATTCGATGCGCTCCTGGTGATCCCCGATGCCACGTTCTACGATCAGCGGAATCGCATCTCCGCGCTCGCCATCAGTCATCGGTTCCCGGCGATTGTCCCCCAGTCCGAATACGTCTCGGCGGGGTGCCTGATCTCCTTCGGCGTCAACCGCAGCGAGTTGTATCGCCGCTCCGCGATCTATGTGAAGAGGATCCTCGCCGGGGCGAAACCCGGGGAGATCCCTGTCGAACAGCCGACGAGGTTCGAGCTGACGGTGAACTTGAAGACCGCGAAGGCCCTCGGCATCACCGTCCCGCAGTCCGTGCTGCTCCGCGCCGACGAGGTGATTCAGTGAACGGCGGGGCATGAATCGCCGCGGACTCCCTGCCATGGATGACGCCCCGGCCCGGATGGGCAACCGCGGCAGCCTGTTCCGCAAGTACCTCCTGCTGATCCTCGCGCTGGTCTGGGGGTCCTTGCTGGTCTCGAGCGGGATCGGCCTGTATTTCTCCTACCGGGAGAGCCGTGCGACCCTGGCGGACCTCCAGCTCGAGAAGGCGCGCGCCGCGGCGCTGCGGATCGAGCACTTCGTCCGCGGGATCGAACAGCCGCTCGGATTCACGGCTCTGTCGCAGACCGGGCAGGGCGCCGAAGGAATCGCGCAGCGCAGGCTCGAATTCATCAAGCTGTTGCGCCAGGTGCCGGCGGTCAGCGACATCGCGCTGCTGGATGCCCGGGGGAGAGAGCTGCTCGCGGTGTCGCGCCTGGGGAGGGATATTGCCGGCTCCCTCAAGGACCGCTCGCAGGACCCGCCGTTCCTCGGGGCCAAGCCGGGAGCAACCTGGTACGGACCGGTCCGTTTCAGAAAGGAGACCGAGCCGTACATGACGATCGCGGTGCGGTCGTCCGGCGGTGCGGGGGAGGTGACCACGGCAGAGGTCAACCTCAAGTTCATCTGGGACGTCGTTACCCAAATCAAGATCGGGAAAAAGGGAAAGGCCTACGTCGTCGACCGCAGCGGGCTCCTCGTCGCCGACCCGGACATCGCCCTGGTGCTCGCGAGGACCGACGTGTCCCGGCTACCGCAGGTGAAGTCCGCACTCGCCGGGGTGGAAACGGCCGGCTCGCCGATGGTGCTTGCCCGCGATCGCTCCGGCACGGAGGTCCTCACGGCGTTCTCGGGCATCGAGCCCCCCGGCTGGATCGTGTTCATAGAGCAGCCCGTCGCCGAAGTGTACGCGACGCTGTACACTTCGATCCTGCGGACCGTGGCCCTGATGATCGCGGGATTGCTGTGCTCCGCGCTCGCCGCGCTGTGGCTCGCCCGCGGCCTGGTGCACCCGATCCGCACGCTCCAGCAGGGCGCCCAGAGGATCGGCGCGGGCGAGATGGATCAAAGGATCGAGGTGAAGACCGGCGACGAACTCGAGTCGCTCTCCGACCAGTTCAACGACATGGCGGCGCGGCTGCGCGAATCCTATGCCGGCCTGGAGCGCAAGGTCGAGGAACGCACCGCCGAGGTGCAGCGACAGGCGCACGAGCTGGCGGAGTGGAACCAGACCCTTGAGCTGCGCGTCGCCGAGGGGGTGCGCCAGATCGAGCAGATGGGGCGGCTCAAGCGCTTCCTCTCGCCGCAGATCGCCGACCTGATCGTCAGCGGCGCCACCGACGATCCGCTGAAAAGCCACCGGCGCGAGATCACCGTGGTGTTCCTTGATTTGCGCGGTTTCACCGCCTTCACCGAGACGGCCGACCCGGAAGAGGTCATGGGGGTGCTGCAGGAGTACCACGACGAAATGGGGCGGCTGATCATGGCGCACAACGGGACCATCGAGCACTTCGCCGGCGACGGCATCATGATTGTCTTCAACGACCCGGTGGCGATCGACAACCCGGCCTGGCAGGCGGTGAACATGGCGATCCGGATGCAGGGCGATTTCGCCCGCCTTTCTCAGTCCTGGAAAAGGCGGGGCTTCGAGCTGGCCATGGGGGTCGGCATCGCCCAGGGGTACGCCACCATCGGCGTCATCGGCTTCGAGTCGCGTCGCGACTACAGCGCCATTGGCGGGGTCTGCAACCTTGCGAGCCGGCTGTGCGGCGAGGCCCGGGCGGGACAGATCCTGGTTTCACAGAAAGTGTTCGGCGCCGTCGAGAACCTGGTGACCGCCGAGCCGGTGGGCGAGTTGAACCTCAAGGGTTTTCACAAGCCTGTCTCCGCGTACAACGTGACCGGTCTCGCGTAGCGCGTCAGTTCTCGGCCACGACCGACTCATAAGAATTTCCTTGGTTACGGCAAGCCCTCCGAGATCGAGGGTCGCTTCAAGGTCATCCGCGCGCAGGTCGAGGAGAGCACCTCGGACTACGACAAGGAGAAGCTCCAGGAGCGCCTGGCGAAGCTGGTCGGCGGCGTGGCGATGATCAACGTCGGCGCCTCGACCGAGATCGAGATGAAGGAGAAGAAGGCCCGCGTCGAGAAGATGAGCGCGTGAAGTTCAAAATCGACGAGAATCTCTCGCCTGAACTCAGTGAGAAGCCCCCCCGCAAGAAGCAGCACCCCGGCAAGGCCCGCGGTTCCGCAGAGGCCGGCCTGTTTTCTCGGCGCCGGCACTCGACGAGAGTCGTGGAGCGGGAGGAGTCGCGCTCGGCCCTCCCCTCCCGTCGGCTTCCGCCGCGAGGAACCAGGTTCGAGGATCGCCAGGAGCGTTCGCACATCCCTGGCCCTGTCCGCCCGCGCCCCGCTAGCGGCAGACAGAGAGCGGCCGATACGGTTCATGACCGCTATTGCTCGATGATCTCGACGCGACGGTTCTGCTTGCGTCCCTCCTCGGCTCGGTTGGAGGCGACCGGGGCGAGCGACGCGACGCCATGGGCGGTCAGGCGCGCGGCGACGACCTTCCCTTTCGAGGTCAGCCAGGCCACGACCGACTCGGCGCGGGCCTGCGAGAGCTTGAGGTTGTCGTCGAGCTTGCCGACGTTGTCGGTGTGCCCCACGATCCGCACCTTCAGGTCGGCTTGCGCGGCGAGGAGTTTCGCGACCTCGGCGAGCGCGGCCTCCGACTCGGGCTTGATGTCGGCCTTGCCGGTGTCGAAGAGAATCCCGTCGACGACGGCGTGGCCGGTGGCGGCCAGCCCGCTCGCCAGCGCGTCGGCGTTGGCCACGACCGACTGGACCATGCCCGCCTTCTCGATGATGTCCAGCCGATAGACATCTCCGTACGACCTCACGCGGACCCACGTCTCCTGCCCGCTTCGACTGATGAGGATGTCCGCCCGGTCCCCCTCTTCGTGCGTCACCTTCCCGCCGATCTTCACGGCAGCATTGATGAAGTTCCGCTTGATCGCAAGCACGCCCGGGTCCTTGACGCCTCCCTTGATATGGTATTCGTACGAGAAGTAGCGCCCTTCGACCTTCGCTTCCTTTTTGTTCTGTGAGACGAAGGGGTACTCGCCGAAATCCTTGGTTTCATACTGGGAGATCCAGAAGCCCGGCATCCGCGTGAAGAGCGGATGATCGGTGGCGCCCGGGATGTCGACGTCCCCTGCGCGGACAGGCGCGGGGCAGAGCATCGTGCTGAACATCACGGCGGCGGCGAACATCACACTGATCGTCTTCTTCATCGCTTCCTCCTTGTGCAACAAGCGTTCGCTGGGTTTGTGTCGTTGAGCTTCGAGAACAGCCGAGCCTGTGTATTGTCGACGACCGCCGCCCCGTCAGCCGTCGTCCCCTAGTTCCGCTTCATATTCTCGAGTTGCTTCTTCAGTTCCTCGGCGCTCTTGCGCATCTCCTCGCCCTGTTGCTGCCAGGCCTTGGCGTTCTCCTCCAGGTGCGACGCGGCCCGCCGCGCCGCAAATTGGGCGCCGACGTTGCTTAGTGCGAGGAGGGCGCCGATGATCCCGAAGACCATCCAGGCCTTCTGCGCCGGCAGCTTGTGGACTTCGACGCTCGCGACGACGAGATAGTAGGTGGTGATGGCCAGCGTCACGACGATGCCGGCGTACGGGAGGATCCCGAGCAGTGCGGTGATCGGTGTGACGGCCGAGATGAACGCGCCGCAGCGGTATGCGGTCTCGTAGGACTCCTGCGACCCCATGAACTTCCAGATCACGAACATGACCGCCGCGCCGACGAAGCCGAAGATCGCCACCATGATCGGCACGATCACGATCGCGCTGACGCCCATCCCGGCGGCGGCCACGGCGCGCAGGTGCAGCAGCGCGATCACGGCCTGGATGATCCCGCCCGCGACCCCCATCGCGGCCATGAACACCAGCGGTTCGACGTACCCGCCGGTCTTCGGCATCTCCCTGAAAAACGCGGCCGGCGACGTTAACACTCGGATTGCTGTTCCGGGGATAGCGGCGAAATCGAGACCCTTCGAATCCACGATGTCCTCCCTTTCTGCCAACTGGCCCGTGTTACACGCCCTTGACCCGCGATTCGCTCCCGACGCGCGAGTCGATCCACACTGCACGCCTGACTTGTGACGATCCGGAGCGTTCGCGCCCCCTCACTGAGGCTCACATCTGAATCACGCGATACTGTACAGGAATTATCTATATAGTCATTAATAAATATCCCTGTCCGGTTTCTCCGAAAGCCCCAAGGTATTGTATGTTTCCATACCTCGACCGTCTTTCTTCCACGACGGGTTGAAATGGATCGGATTTAACCGGATAAGCACCTAAATCATTACTTATTATAAAGATTGGGTAAACAGTGCAATATCAATAAGATAGTTACATCGACTCGCCACCGTAAGCTGAAAAGGTTTTTCTTCCGCCGCTGGCGATCGCCGTTGTGCACTCAGCTATTTGACGACCTCCGGCAGCTTGATGCCGAGCTTGTCCCACATCCGCCGGATGCCGAGCACGATCTCTTCTGGCGGGTCTTCGCGGGGGAGGCCCTTGCGGTGCGCATTGAACGCGTTGTCCCAGGAATCCAGGGCCTCCTCGTACCGCCCCTGAGCCTCGTGGACCTGCGCCTGCAGGGTTAATCCCTGGACGTACCGCGGATCGATGGCGAGGATCTCGCCAATGGCCTCCGCCGCGGCGCGGTAGTCCCTGACAGCCAGCCCGTACTCCGCCTTCGCCAGCTGCGTGTCCAGCCGTTCGCCCGGGCCGCCCGTCGACTTCACCACGGTGATGGTGACGGGGTTGGAGACCAGCCGCCCGCTCCACTGGCCCGGAGCCTTCGCGCTGTGGTTGAACGAGACGACCA
This sequence comes from uncultured bacterium, assembly GCA_964513745.1. Lineage (GTDB taxonomy): Bacteria > JAUVQV01 > JAUVQV01 > JAUVQV01 > DATDCY01 > DATDCY01. The sequence goes on along the minus strand of CAZEOK010000009.1, from coordinate 25,615 downwards.
CCCGGTATACCCCTGGCGCCGACGCCGCAGTCGCCTCTGGTGTGACCACGAATTCGGCCGCCGCCGCGTCGTTTTCACCGAGGGACTGCGGAGCGCTCGACGAGACCTCGAGCAGCTTCGGCGTCCACGGCAGCCGGCTGGCATCCGCTAGCGCGAACGTGAGGCTTCCTGCCACGAGAGACACCACCACCGGCGAGACGACAGCCGGCGCCTGCCTCCTTCGCCGGACCGCCTCCGCCTCCTCGGCGCTGATCGACTTCTTTCCGACCAGCGCTGCGAGCCCCTGCTGCTCCCGCTCGGCGATCCTTCCGGCCCGCGCGGCCCTGACTGCGTCGCGGTTCCTGATTCCCACGGAAAGGATGAAAGGGGTGCCGGGGGTGATCCTCGCCGCGGAAGCGTGGTTCACGAACAGCTCGACATCCAGAGGCCCCCGCGGCGCTAGCTCCTCCGCCCCGGCTTCCGACAGTCCCCATCCTGCGGCGACAGGGCACGCCCACACCAGCCATGCCGCAAGAACAGCCCTGACGAAGGCTGTCGCACCGCTCGCCGTCACCAGATTTGCCATTCTTGGTCCCCGTTCAGTAGTACTTGTCGGAAACGCAGATCTGCCCCAGGCAATTCCCGCGCCCCGTGCCGGCAGCGCCGGTCTTCGGGCGCGGCGGGCCGTTTACGCCAGTCCCCGTGCCGGAAGCGCAGTAGAAGCCGGCGGGGATGGTGTCTTTACCGTACGCCTTAAAGAAAGGCATGTTCGGCAGCGCGCTGCCGCCGGCAACTTCGTAGTAGTTCGCAAAGTCGTAGCGCATGATGCAGCCCTCCTCGCCGCTGTGCTCACCGTGCTGCACCGCGATCTGGAGCGAACCGACCCCTTTGACCGGCTTGCCGTCCTTTTGGAGGACCGCCTTGAACATCCTGTTGCAGTAGGCCTTTTTTTCAGAAACGTCGTTTCGCCCGCTGAAGTCCGATCCGTTCGTCTCTTTCGGGTCCTCGCAGAGGTACATGCCATCGCCGTGATGTTTCATGCTGACCGCATGCCCCAATTCGTGAGCCACCAGGACTGGATTGATCTTGCCCCCTGCCTTGATCACGATCTCGTTGACGTTCTTCGGCGGCCCCGTGCGCCCCTCGGGATCGTTGCGAATCGAGTATCCGGCAGCGGACTGTGGCACACAGAACCGTGGATCGGCGCCGGCTTTCTGTTCCTGCTCGGTACAGGCCCGGACCTGGCGCATCTTGATCCCGTGCTGGTAGATGCCGGAGAAGCCGGTCTTCGCGTTGAAGTTGATGACCCGTTCGTCATCCAGCTCGTCCAGGTTGACGAGCCAGGTCACGATGCCCGACTTGCTCGTGAACAGGTCTATTCCAGCCTCTGCATTTGCCGCGTCGCTGGCGACGAAGAGATCCTTGACGAAGGGGCTCGTACTCGCATGCTCACCCTTCACAATGAACCCGCGGTACTCCTCGTAGAAGGTTAGCCCGTCGCCGGTGTTGCCGTCGCCGGCGGGCGTGTCGTCCTCATCCGCCGTGCTGGCGGTGGCCCTCTCCGGGAAGAGCTCAAAGCCGTCCGCGACGTGGTTCCCGTTTTCGTCGAGGGGGATCGAGAGTTCCTTCCGCTCCGGCTTGCCCATCACGTAGGCGACGATCTTCCCCTGGCTCCCCCCCTCGACGGTCGCCGTCACCTTCAGCTTCCCGTAGGCCCCCCAGTCGTACGAGTCGACGCTGACACCCCACTCGCTGGCTGGAGTCGTGTTCTCCGCGTACTGCCCGTCCTCGTCGAACACCTTCAGCCCCATCGACTTGCGGATTCTCAGGTCCGGCCGCTCCTTTGCGGGCAGGGACTCCCGGGGCGGCCAATTGAGGCAGATGCCGGGCTCCCTCGAGATATCGGCGAGGCTGAACGAGAAGGTCGCCTTCCTTGTGGAGGGTTTGCCGTTCTCCAGAAGTCGAGCAGTCAAGTCGAAGGCCCCCCCGGGTGTCGTATCGTCAGCCGCCGCCTTCGGCCTCCAGGCGCCATACTCCTTCATCGGCTCGATGACTACCTCCACCGGCGGGCTCTTCCCCGGCGAGAGGTTCCAGGAGAGGGTCCCTTCGAGTTCCTTGGCGAAGAAGCCCGTGCGGTTGACCTTCACTTTCTGGGAGCCGGAGAGCGAGCGCGAACCTGGCGCGAGGGGCGCATCTCTGACGCTGGCGCTGAACCGGAAGGTCTCCTTCTCCTTCTCGTAATTAGCTTTCATGCCCAGCGGCAGGCAAGCGACGGAGGCCATCAGCGGCCCCATTTCCCCGGAGCTCTTGGCCTTCGCACGCTGCTCCTCGCAATATTTTGCCGCCGTCGGAGCGATCTCGAAGTGGCGATTCACAGGGAGGTCGCCGACCTGGACACCGAACTCGTACGTTTGGTCTTTGCAGTTGAAGATGAGCCTCGCGAAATTCTGATTGAGCCCGAGCACCGTGGCGTCCCTGACCATGTGATGGTCCCCGATGGGCGCCACGCCCTCGGTGAACTCGGTTTCCCGCACGACCGCCGAAAATGGCGCCTCCGACTCTCTCCAGTGCCCGGGCCGCGGCCGGTCGTATTCGAGTTCGGGCTCAAGGGACAGCTTGCCGGAGGCGTTCCACTCGTAGGTATGAACCATCACTAGAGGTTGCTGGCCCGGGGCCTTGTCGGTCACATCCATGGTGAAAGTGAAGGATCCCGTCCAGGCATCGACCGCCGAGAGTTCCTCGCAGGCGCCGGAGGTCACCGCGGGGGCTGGCGAGGGTTTCACGAGTTTACGCTGGCGGCCGAGTTGCCTCATTTGCTCCGAAAAAGAGTCTTCGCTCCGGGACTCACGGGCGAGAAGGCACCAAGGGATGCAGAGGACTGCGGCCAGTGCAGTCCTGGCAATTACCTTCTCAGCAATGCGCATGAGGCGGTACTTTCATGGTATCGAGGGCTTCGGGCTATTTGTTCCTCGATGCGATCTTCTGCGCGAGCATCTGGGCAATCGCCTTCAGCTGCTCCGGCGAGAGCGGTGCGGGTCCGTTGGCTGGCTTGCCCGGCACCGAAGGGCTGACGAGCATGAGCGTGTAGTCGCCGCTCTTGAAGTAGAGGTTCAGGTCCTTGAGCGGACCGGTGTAAAGACAGGCCGCATCCCCGACGCCGGCGACGGCCTGGTAGCGGGGTTTCTTCCCGAGCTTGCCGCAGTACTGCTGGTACATGCCCTTCTCGGGGATTTTGCGCTCGTTGAAGCTGGTAATCAGCAGGGCGCGCGTGTTCTGCTCCGGATAGGCGAAATTGACCTCGCCGGTCCATCCCGAGCCGGTATTCACCGGCACCTTGGCGATGCCGGCCAGGTCGGTCGCTTTGCGGATGTCGTCCTGAGTGATCAGCGTATCGAGTTTCAGGCTTGGAGCATCGGCGCTCGATGCGCCGGCCGGGGCCTTGACGTCCGTGGCGAACGCGTTCGCGCACCAGAAAATCGCGATCAGCAGACCTGCACAGGTTCTTTTCATCGTTGCCCGCGCCCCTTCCACTCTGGTGTGCTGCGTCGCCCTTCGGGGTTGAGTCATGTCACTCTAAGCCGTTGGAGGCGATTCTCTTGGCAAGTCGGAGGTTTGTCAACGAAGTAGAAGGAGAAATCCATCGGGATTACCATTCCTTCTGAAGCGCAAGCCAGCCGTGGCACTACGACCGGGTGTACGCCGCCGCCTCACTGACAAACCATGGGCCCGACCGCGAGAATCCCATGTCGAGAGGCGATGACGATCGGGTGGCTGTCGCCGATGGAAGAAGAGCCGCACCGCGAAAGGGGATTCATCTGAGATCTGATCCGCGGGAACGGCGGTTCCTGTTCGCATGCACCCGACGAGCGTAGATGGGCGGCGGCATGGGCGGCGGCGACATGTACCAAGACAGATACGGTTGGGGACAGAATTCAATTCTGCCCCCAACCGACTGTCGCGACCGGTCAGCACGGACGGTCGATTGCATACGCGGCGGGGTTCCCGGAGCATCGGGAGTGCCCCCCCCCGCCTTGACAAGCCACCGGTATCGAAGGAAAATCATCGCCCCGGCAGGTCCGCGGTCTGCCGGTGAGGGCAGCAGTGCGAACAATCGGCGCGCCCTTTGCTGGAAAATCCTTGCGCAGCGAGGGATTGCGGATTTGAGGTGGCGATGCGGGTGTACCGAAGCAGGCGTGTTGCATGGCGAGCGTGACATCTTCCGGGACATTGCCGCGAGTGGGGACCCCGGTTCATGCCGGTCCCGCGGCTTTCGCCCCGGCGACCTTTGCCAAGGCGGCGCGCACTCCCCGCGAACCCGTCACCGTCGTGATCGACGAACGCGGGCGCCGGCCCGGCGTCCTGATCGCCGCCGCGTCTGAGTATTCCGCGGATTCCGTCGAAGCCACGGTGACCGCTGTTCTCCCGGCACTCTATCCCGAGTGGCTGGGCGACCGGGCTTTCTGCGAGGCCCACGGCGTTCGCTTCCCCTATGTCGTCGGGGAGATGGCCAACGGGCTCACGACGACGCAGATGGTGGGCGCCGCGGCGAACGCCGGTTTTCTGTGCTTCTGCGGCGCTGCCGGGCTCGAGCCCGCGCGCATCGAGGACGCGGTCGCGCAGCTCGCGCGGGAGCTCGGGCCCGATGGTGCGTGGGGGTCGAACCTGATCCACTCCCCGCAGGAGCCTGCCCTCGAGGAAGCCACGGTCGACGTCTACCTGCGGCGGGAGGTGCGTCGCGTCTCGGCATCGGCGTACATGAAGCTCACGCTCCCGGCGGTGCGCTATGCCGTCACCGGGCTGACCGTCGATGCCGCCGGGCGCGTGCAGCGGCGGCACCACCTTTTCGCGAAGATCTCCCGCCCCGAAACCGCGCGGTTCTTTCTCGCACCGGCCCCGCAGGAGATGCTTGACGCGCTGGTCGCGGCCGGGCGAATCACGCGCAAGGAGGCTGACCTGGCCCGGCGCGTCCCGCTGGCCGGGGACGTCACGATCGAGGCGGACTCCGGCGGACACACCGACAACCGGCCCCTGACGGCGATCTTCCCGAGCATCTCCCGCGTGGCTGCGGACCTCGCCGCGCAGCATGGCTACGATGGCCCGGTGCGTCTCGGCGCCGCCGGCGGCCTCGGTACACCATCTTCGGTCGCCGCCGCGTTCGCGCTCGGTGCCGCCTATGTGCTCACCGGGTCGGTGAATCAAGCGGCCGTGGAATCCGGCCTCGGCGCCTCCGGTCGGGCCCTGCTCGCGCAGGCCGGGGTGGCCGACGTCGCGATGGCGCCCGCCGCCGACATGTTCGAGTTGGGGGCTCAGGTGCAGGTCCTGCGGCGCGGCACGCTCTTCGCAGCGCGCGCACGGCGCCTCCGCGAGCTGTATCATTCCCACGCCTCCCTCGAGGAGATCCCCGCCGCCGAGCGCGCCAGGCTCGAGCGGGAGATCTTCCTGCTGCCGCTCGAAACGGTCCTCGAGCAGACCGGGCGGTTCTGGGCCGCTCGCGATCCGCGCCAGAACGAGCGCGCGGCCCGCGACCCGAAGCACCGCATGGCCCTGTGCTTCCGCTGGTATCTCGGACAGTCCAGCCGCTGGGCCATCGCCGACGAACCGGAGCGCCGGGCGGACTACCAGATCTGGTGCGGCCCGGCCATGGGGGCCTTCAACGACTGGGTGCGCGGCTCCTTTCTCGAGGACCCGGTGCGGCGCACCGTCGCCCAGATCGGCCGCAATCTGCTCGAGGGCGCCATCGCGGTGACGCGAGCCCAGCAACTGCGCGGCTGCGGCCTCCCCATCCCGCCCGACGCGTTCGACATCGCGCCGCGACCCCTGGCCTGATGCGCGTGCCGACGGAGCCGCGGGAGCCCGGCGTGAGCGATCGGCGCGAAGCGCAGATGCCGATCGCCGTTGTCGGCGTCAGCGCGCTCTTCCCCGGCTCGGCCGACGAGAACGGCTTCTGGCGCGACATCCTCGCGGGTCGCGATCTGATCCGCGACGTCCCACCGACGCACTGGCTGATCGAGGACTACTACGACCCGGACCCCGCGGCGCCCGACAAGACCTACGCGCGGCGCGGCGCGTTTCTCGACCCGGTGGCTTTCGACACGCTCGGGTTCGGCGTGCCCCCGAGCATTGTTCCCGCGACCGACACCTCGCAGCTGCTGGCGCTGATCGTCGCGCAGCGGGTGCTCGAGGACGCTGCGCGCGGCCAGTTCTCGCCGCTGCCGCGCGAGCGCATCGGCGTCATCCTCGGCGTGACCTCGGGGCAGGAATTGCTCAGCACCATGGCCAGTCGGCTGCAGCGGCCGGTCTGGGTCAAGGCCCTGCGGGAAGCCGGGATACCCGAATCGCAGGTGCGCGAGATCTGCGACCGGATCGCGTCGAACTACGTCCCCTGGCAGGAGAGCACGTTCCCGGGGCTGCTCGGCAACGTGGTGGCCGGCCGCATCGCGAACCGCTTCGATCTGGGCGGCACCAATTGCGTCACCGACGCCGCGTGCGCCAGCACCTTCTCGGCGATATCCATGGCGGTGAACGAACTGGCGCTCGGCCGCGCGGACGTGATGATCACCGGTGGGGTCGATACGCTCAACGACATCTTCATGTACCTGTGCTTCAGCAAGACGCCCGCGCTCTCGCGCAGCGGCGACTGCCGGCCCTTCTCGGACGAGGCGGACGGCACGATGCTCGGCGAGGGGCTGGCGATGGTGGCCCTGAAGCGACTCGCTGACGCCGAGGCCCAGGGCGACCGGATCTACGCCGTCCTGCGCGGCGTGGGCAGCTCCTCCGACGGCCGCGCCAAGAGCGTCTACGCCCCGCGCGCCGAGGGTCAGGCGCTGGCGCTGCGGCGCGCGTACGGAGCCGCCGGCTACGGGCCCGGCACGGTGGAACTCATCGAGGCCCACGGGACCGGCACCACGGCCGGCGATCAGGCGGAATTCGAGGCTTTGCGCACCGTCTTCGACGAGTCGGGGCGGTCCGACCGTCAGTGGTGTGCGCTCGGCTCGGTCAAGTCGCAGATCGGGCACACCAAGGCGGCCGCGGGGGCCGCGGGCCTCTTCAAGGCGGTCATGGCGTTGCAACACGGCGTGTTGCCGCCGACGATCAAGGTGCAGCGTCCCAACCCGAAGCTCGCTATCGGAGAGAGCCCGTTTTATCTCAACACCGCCGCCCGGCCCTGGGTTCGCGGCGGGGATTACCCGCGGCGCGCCTCGGTCAGCTCCTTCGGCTTCGGTGGCAGCAATTTCCACCTGACGCTGGAGGAGTACCGGGGCCGCGCGACCCGGGCCTTGCGGCGACGGGCAGCGCCCTCGGAACTGGTGCTTTTCGGGGCGGAGTCCGCCGCAGAACTGCTGCGCGAAGTGCGCGCTCTCGAGGTCGGCGGCGCCGGCTTTCTGACGTGGATCGCCCGCTCGACGCAGCAGTGCGCACCGCGCGGTGCAGCGGTGCGGCTGGCAATCGTCGCCGCCGACGAACAGGACCTGCGCGAGAAGCTGGCGGCGTCTGCCGACGCGGTTGCCCGCACGCCGGACGCATCGATCGATCTGCCCGGCATCCACTTCGGGGTTGGCCCTCTGTCGGGCGCGCCGGCGTACCTGTTCGCGGGGCAGGGGAGTCAGTACCCGGGGATGGGCGCCGGACTTGCGACGCTCTATCCGGCCGCACTGGCCGCGTGGGACCTGGCAGCGGATCTGCCGCTCGCAGGCTCACTGCGGCTGCAGCAGCTGGTCTTTCCGCCGCCGGCGTTCACCGACGAGGAGCGTGAGCGGCAACAGGAGCGGCTGCGGCGCACGGAGTATGCGCAACCGGCGCTCGCGGCGGCGGCTCTCGCGCAATTGGCGCTGCTCGCTGCCGCGGGACTGCGGCCTGCGTGCGTCGGCGGTCACTCGTTCGGCGAGCTGGCTGCGTTGCATGCCGCGGGCGTTTTCGACGCGGAGGCGCTGCTGCGCGTGGCGTTGAAGCGCGGGGAGCTGATGCGGGATGCCGCGCGGACGCCTGGCACGATGATCGCGGTCAGGGCAACCGCCGCTGCGGTCCGGGCGCTGCTGGACGATGCTCCGGAGCTGGTGCTCGCGAATCACAACGCACCCGAGCAGGCCGTGGTCTCCGGGCCGCTGGAAGCCATCGCGCGATTCGAAAAGCGTTTGCAGGCAGCCGGGCTGCCGGGTGTGCGATTGCCGGTCGCCACGGCCTTCCACTGCCCGGTGGTGGCGGATGCCGCCGTCGCATTCGAGGAGTTTCTCGGCACGGTCCCCTTTGCTCCGGCTGCAGTTCCCGTCTTCTCCAACACTGAAGCTGGCCCGTACCCGGAGGACGCGAGCGGGATGCGCCGGCTGCTGGCTGCACAGCTTGCCCGGCCGGTGCGATTTGTCGAACAGGTCGAGGCGATGTACCGGAGCGGGGTGCGGACGTTTGTCGAACTCGGGCCCGGTAAGGTCCTGACCGGGCTCGTCGGGAAGATCCTCGCCGGCCGCCCGCACCGCGCGATCAATCTCGACGCGCGGGGCACGGACGCGGCGACCGCCTTTCATCGCGGACTTGCGCAGCTCTACGCTGCCGGGCACGAACTGGATCTTTCGCCGCTCTGGGAGGCTTTCCTGCCGCTGCCCGACCCGCGGGAGATCCGGCGGCCCGCCGCCGCCATCGACATCTGCGGGACCAATCACGGCAAGCCGTATCCGCCTCCGGGCGGGGCGAGCGACCTCCCGCAGCCGAATGCGGAGCCGGCCGTGCCGGAACCGGCCGCATCGACGACCGCCATGCCGGTCACGCAGAAGTCCGCCACGCTGAAGACGGGTCGGACGATCACGGCGACCGGGCCGCAGGCCGCACAGGGGGATCAGGAGGCCTGGCTCGCGGCGTACCGCGAACTCCAGCAACAGACCGCCGAGGCGCACCTGGCCTGGCAGGAGGCCACGACCCGCACCCACATGGCCTATCTGCAGTCCGTGGAACGCTCCTGCGCTGCCATCGCGCAAGCCGCAGGGCTGCCGCCTGGAGCCGGTGATCCAGCGGCGCCGCAGGAATTCTCTCTTGCGCTGCCGGATCTGCGCTGGCCGCCGATGCCGGAGATTTCGCCGGTCCTTCTCGGATCGGATCCGACCATTGGCCATCGGGATCCGGAGCCCGCAATCGGAGAGCCCGTTGCCGCACCCGGCGGTCTTCTCGGCGTGCTGCTCGACGTCATCGCCGAGAAGACCGGCTATCCCGTCGATCTGTTGCGGCCGGAAATGGCGCTCGAAGCCGACCTCGGCATCGATTCCGTCAAGCGCGTCGAGATACTCGCGGCGCTGGAGGATCGGCTGCCAGGATTGTCGCAGCTCGAGTCGGCTGCCGTGGCCGGCCTGTGCACGATCGGCGACGTGGTCGCCCGCCTGGACAACGCAGCGGGGGGGGGCGCCATTGCCTTGCCGTCGCAAGCCGATGCGCCGGTTCAGGTTGTCATTGCCGCGATGGGACAACCGGCAAGCGCATCGTGCGAGCAGGTCGGCGACCTCACGGCGCTGCTGCTCCGGGTGGTGTCGGAGAAGACCGGCTATCCCTCCGAGGTGCTCACGCTGGGAATGGGGCTCGAGGCCGATCTCGGCATCGACTCGATCAAGCGGGTCGAGATCCTATCGGCGCTGGAGGAACGGCTTCCCGATCGGGACGAGGTCGATCCGGCGGCGGTGAGCGCGCTGCGCACCCTCGGCGACATCCTCGAGTTCATCGGGCCGCATTCCGTTGATTCCCCTGTGTCGATCGCGGAATTTGCTTTATTCCCCGGCACCGATGACCACACTCCCAAAACCGATGGCCGCGCCCCCAGCGCCGGGGCTCGTGATTCCGGCGGCAACCAAACAACCGATGATCCTGCCCGAGACCTCTCCGCCGATCCGGCGGCTGCGCTGGAGCGATCGGTCGTCGAGGCCGTCGCCACCCCGGCCCCCGGCCTCGGCCTTGCGGGGCTCGCGGCGGCAACGACGATCCACATCGTCGGCGCTGGGGGGGGGGTCGTCGAGGCGCTCGTCGCCCGGCTGGGAAGTCGCGCGCTGCGGATCGACGAACCGCCTCCCGAGGCGGAAGCGGTGGTCGTCCTGGCCGGCCTGGAGGGCGACGGTTCCGCCGAAGACGCCGTGGTCGCTGTGCGCAAGACGTTCCAAATCGCGCGTTCGGTGGCGCCCGCGTTCACCCGGCGCGGCGGCGTGTTTGTCACCGTTCAGGACGCCGGGGGCGATTTCGGCCGCTCGGGCGGCGATCGCGCGTTGGCGGCGGGGATCTCCGGCATCGCGAAAACGGCAGCGCTGGAGTGGCCGCTGGCATCCGTGAAGTCCATCGACCTGGCGCGGGATGGCCGCGAACCCGCTGCGCTGGCCGACGACATCGTCAAGGAGCTGTTCGAGGGGGGCAACGAACTCGAGGTCGGGCTTGCCGCGGGTGGGAAGCGGTTGACCTTGCGGTCGCTGGCGCGGGGCGATGAGGGACCGCGGCCGGATGCGGCACTCGGCGAGCGGCCGGTCATCCTGGCTTCGGGCGGCGGGCGCGGCGTCACCGCGGTCTGCCTGATCGCGCTGGCGCGCCGAACGCGCGGTCGCTTCATCCTGCTGGGATCGACGCCGCTGGTCGCAGAACCCCCGGGACTCGAGGACCGGCGGGACGAGACCTCCCTGACGCGCGCTCTGGCAGAGGCCGCTCGCGACACCGGGGATTCCAGCGCGCCGGCGCAGCTGGCCGCACGGGCGCGCACGATCCTTGCCTGCCGGGAGGTGCGCGCGACTCTGGCGGCACTGCGCGAGGCCGGCGGTGAGGCGCGCTATGAGACGGTCGACATCATCGACGCCGGGGGCCTGGCACGGGCGCTGGACGGCGCGCGCGCGGCCTTTGGGCCGATCGCTGCCGTGGTGCACGGCGCGGGCCGGATCGCCGACAAATTGATCGTCGGAAAGACGGACGCGCAATTCGATCTGGTGTACAACACCAAGGTCCGCGGTTTGCGGGCATTGCTCGAGGTCACCGCCGCCGACCCCTTGCGCCTGGTCGCGCTCTTCGCGTCGGTGGCCGGCCGCCGCGGCAAGCACGGCCAGTGCGACTACGCGGCCGCAAATGAGGCGATGGTGGCCGCGGGCGCGCAGGAGGCCCGCCGTCGCGGCGGCGCCTGCTGTGTGCTGGCGCTGGACTGGGGCCCCTGGGACGGCGGCATGGTCACGCCCGCCCTGCGGACGCATTTCAAGGCTCTCGGGGCCGGGTTGATCCCGCTTGCCGCCGGGGCCGCGGCATTCGTCGACGAAGCGTTGCGGGGCACACCCGGGTTCCGCGAAGTCGTGATCGAGGCGCGTCCGGCATCGACTGCCCGGGCGGCGCAACCGCACGCCCTCGAGGTGCTGGTGACCGCCGCATCGCATCCCTTCCTCGCCGATCACGCCATCGGGGAGGTCCCGGTGCTGCCCGTGGTGATGGCGCTCGAGTGGTTCGCACGCGCCGCGCGGGCGGCCCGGCCCGGCCTCGAGCTGGCGGTCTGCCGCGACGTGCGCGTCGTGAAGGGCGTCCGCCTCGGCCGCTACGGCAACGGCGGGGACCCCTTCACCGTCGTCTGCCGGGAAAACGGCGGCGGTTATCTGGCGCTGGAGTTGCGAGGGGCCGATGGCACGCTGCACTACACCGCGGCCGCGGAGCTTGCCCCGAGCCTGCCGGGCGGCGCGGCCCCCGCGGTTCCGGACGGCCTGGAGCGGTTCGCGCGCGCAACCTACGGCCACGAACTCTTCCACGGCCCGCGCTTCCAGGTGATCCGCGACATTGAAGGCATCTGCCGGCAGGGGGCGGTCGCGACACTCGACGGCTCGTCGGCCTCGCGCTGGGGCGGATCCTGGGCCACGGCCGCAGCGAGTCTCGACGGCGGGTTGCAGCTGGCGCTGCTCTGGAGCGGGCACGTCATCGGCGGGCGCTCGTTGCCGACCGCCGTCGGGGCCTACCACGCCTACCACGGAAGCGGCGACAGGGGCGGGTTGCGCTGCTCGCTGCGTGGCAGGGTGCTGGGCGAGGACCGCGTGATCTGCGACATCTCCTTCGTGACGCCGGGCGGCGACCTCGTGGCGGAATTGCGCCGGGTCGAGCTGCATCGCCGCCCCGATTGCCGCGCCGTCCCGTCCTTGCCGTGACCTTCCCCCCGATCGCGATCGTCGGGCGGGCCTGCGTGCTGCCCGGGGCTCTCGACCCCGGCGCGCTCTGGGAGCGCGTGCGCGACGGCGCGGACCTCGTCTCCCGCGCCCCGCGGGTGCGGTGGCGGCTGCGGAGCGAGCGGCTGAGCGTCGAGGACGTTCCCGGCCGGGATCGCGTCGCGACCGACCGCGGCGGGTACGTCGAAGGCTTCGACGCGTTGTTCGACCCGTCGGGGTTCGCCGTGCCGGCGGAACAGCTGCAAACGCTCGACCCGGTGGTCCGCTGGCTGCTGCACGTCTCGCACGAGGCGCTGCGAGAGGCCGGAGTGGAAGGCGGGCCGCGCGTTGCTGCGGTCTTCGGCAACCTCTCGTTCCCTTCCGCCGCGCTCTCCCGGTACTCCGAGCGCGTCTGGCTGGATTCCGCTCACGCTGCCGCCGCCGGCCTCCGTCCCGTGGATGCGAGAAACCGCTTCATGTCCGGGTTGCCGGTCCACCTCGTCGCGCGGGCGCTGCGGTTGGGGCCGGGGTTTGCGCTCGACGCCGCCTGCGCCTCTTCGCTCTACGCGGTCAAGCTGGCGTGCGATCTGCTGCACGACCACCGGGCCGACGTGGCGCTCGCGGGGGCGGTGAGCGCCGCCGACGATTTGTTCATTCACGTCGGTTTCACGGCCCTCCAGGCACTTAGCCGCAGCGGGCGAAGTCGCCCGTTCCATCGCGAGGCAGACGGTCTACTCCCGGCCGAGGGCGCGGGCGCCGTCGCGCTGAAACGTCTCGGGGACGCGGAGGCTGCCGGCGATCGGATTTTCGGGGTCATCCGGGGAATCGGGCTTTCCAACGACGGACGGAGCCGGGGTCTTCTGGCGCCGGCCGAGGAGGGCCAGGAGCGAGCGATGCGGGCGGCGTATGCAGCCGCCGGGCTGCGCCCGAGCGACGTCTCGCTGCTCGAATGCCACGCCACTGGGACGGCCGTCGGAGACGCCGCCGAGGTGCGCAGCAGCGCGCGTGTTTTCGAAGGCGCGGCGGACGTCCCCATCGGTTCGCTCAAGTCGAACATCGGGCATGCCGTCACCGCCGCCGGCATCGCGGGCCTGCTTAAAGTCATCGGTGCACTGGGAGCAGGAGTGCGCCCGCCGACGCTTCATGTCGACGAGCCGTTGGAGCTGCTGGGCGGCACGCCGCTGCGCCTGCTGCGGGAAGCAGAGAAGTGGGAGAGCAGTGGCGTGCGCCGGGCTGCCGTGAGCGCATTCGGCTTCGGAGGAGCGAATGCCCACCTGATCGTCGAGGAGTACGTGGGGCCGGTCGGGGCTGCGGGATCCTGCCGCTGTGGACCGCCGTCGTCTTTTCCCGTTGCGAAACCGCCGGAGGAGATTGCGGTGGCGGTCGTAGGGATCGGTGCTGCTGTCGGTGTTGGGCGAACGGCGGCCGATTTCGCAGCCGCGCTCTTTGCCAACGTGGCTCCGGCGGCCTACCGCGCCACGACGATCGTTCTCCCCGTGACGGGGATGCCTTTTCCGCCGAACGACCTGGCATCCGCGCTGCCTCAGCAGCTTTGGACCATAGCCGCCGCGCGTGAGGCGCTGGCCGGCGTCGCGATGCCGGCCCGCGGGCGGGCCGCGGCCATGGTCGGCATGGGGTGCGACCCCGTCGTCGCGCGCTACGGTGCGCGCTGGCGCCTTCCTGATTTTGCCGCATCCTGGGGCGTGACGGACGATGCGTGGATCCGAGGCGTTGCCGACGCGATGGCACCCGTGCTCGATGGGCCCGGCGTTCTCGGGACCATGCCGAACCTCACGGCAAACCGACTGAATGTCCAGTTCGACCTCGCTGGTCCCGGCTTCGCGGTTTCGGCGGAAGAGCTCTCCGGCGTGCGAGCGCTGCAGCTCGCGGTGAGGTCGCTGCGCGCGGGCGAGATTGACGTCACACTCGCGGGCGCGGCGGACTTCAGCTGCGATCCGGTGCACGAGGCCGCTGCGCGCGAGCTGGGGCTGCCCGGACCGCACGGCGATGGCGCGCTTGTCCTCGCGCTCAAGCGTCTCGACGACGCACGACGCGACGGCGACCGCGTGCTGGCCGTGATCGACGATGTGGCCGATGTCTCCGAGCCCGGTCTCGCGGCTGCTGCGGATGACAACGCTTTCGGTGACGCCGCCATCGCCGCGCGCTTCGGGCGAGCGCACGCGGCTTTCGGACTCGTGCGCGCCGCGGCGGCGGTGATGGCCTGCGCGGTGGGACGCCGCCCCGGCGGAGAACCGGGGGCCGGCAAACGCAGCGTCAGCCTCGAGATCGGGGCGCTGGGCGGACAGTGCGTGTGCGTCAGGGTGCGCGCGGCGAGCGCGGAGCCAGCCGCGCTTCCTGCAGCAGAGGCATGTGCGGGCGCCGTTGTCGAGTACCCGGCGCACCGGCTTTCTCCGGCGCTTCCACCGCTGCCGGTCGAGCCGGGTACCCTTGCTCCCGCTCCGGCGCTGATGCCGGTTCTCACGGGTGAGGCGGCGCACACCTTTGCCGGCAGCGTGGACTCGCCAGCGGCTGCGACGATGCCGCACGCCCCGACACTGGTGACGGTCCTTGAAAGCGGCAACCGGGCGCTCGAAGGCGGGATCCCGGCGCCGCTCGCGCCTGCCTCTTTGCCGCCGGAGGCCGCATCGGGACCCCGCGCGCGCGCGGTCCTGGCGCAGATCGCGGAGCAGGTGGCCGAGGCGACTCGCGTGCACCGGGCGTTCCTCGAGGATCAGGCCGCCGCACACGGCCGTTTTCTCGAAGTGCGCGAACGTGCCATGGCGGCGCTGCTGGCTGCCGCCAGCAACCTCCCTCAGCATAAACAGACAGAGGCGATCCCAACAGCAGTGGTCGCTGTTGCACAGGCATCAGCGATTCCGGTTCACGAGGCCCCGCTGGCCTTGGAGACGGATCTGAAATCTGCAGTCGCTTCCACACGCATATCACCCAATGATGCATCCTCGTCTGGCGGAGGGGTGGCGCGGAGGGGAGGTCTCCACGGGAACGGCAGTCGTAATGGGGCGGTACCATTGCCCACTGACATCACCTTAGATCGCAGCGCGCTCGAGACTCTGGCCAACGGTCGTCTCTCCGACGTCTTCGGCCCGGCTTTCGCAGACCTCGATTCCCTGCGCCGCCGCGTCCGCATGCCCGAGCCGCCGCTGCTGCTCGCCGACCGCGTCGTTCGCCTCGAGGCCCAGCCGCTCTCCCTCGGCACCGGCACCATCTGGACCGAGACCGACGTCGACGCCGAGGCCTGGTACCTGCACGAGGGCCGTGTCCCGGCCGGAATCTTGGTGGAGGCGGGCCAGGCCGATCTCCTGCTCATCTCCTGGCTCGGCGTCGACACTCTCAACCGTGGGGAGCGCGTCTACCGGCTGCTCGGCTGCGAACTGACCTATCACGGCGGCCTCCCCGTCGCGGGCGACACGCTCCGCTACCAGATCGGCATCGACGGCCACGCACAGCAGGGGCCGGTGCGCCTCTTCTTCTTTCACTCCGAGTGCACCGTGGGCGGCATCCCCCACCTGACCGTCCGGGACGGACAGGCCGGTTTCTTCACCGACGAAGAGCTGGCCGCTTCCACGGGGGTCCTCTGGGATCCCGCGTTCGCCGAGTGCCGCGAGCGGGCGCAGGTCGATCCCGCGCCGGTGACCCAAGGGCGGACTCGTCTCTCCCGGCGCGATCTCGAGGCTTTCGCGGCGGGGCGGACGGACGAGTGCTTCGGCCCGGGTTTTGAGGCAGCGGCGCTGCACACCCGCACCCCGCGCATCCAGGCCGGCAGGATGCTGCTGCTCGACGAGGTGACGGAGATCGCCGCCGCTGGCGGGCCGTGGGGGCGCGGGTATCTGCGCGCCGTCGATCGCATCGATCCGGACGAATGGTTCTTCGATGGGCACTTCACGAACGATCCCTGCATGCCCGGGACCCTGATGCTCGAAGGCTGCCTGCAGGCCATGGCGGTCTGCCTGGCCGCGCTGGGTTTCACGCTGGACCGGGACGGGTGGCGCTTCGAGCCGGTGCCCGAGCAGCCCTACCGGATGCGCTGCCGCGGGCAGGTCACCCCGGTCTCGCGCGAGTTGGTGTACGAAGTCTTCGTCGAGGAGTTGATCGGCGGTCCCGAGCCTACGCTGTATGCGGACATCTTGTGCACGGTCGACGGGCTCAAGGCCTTCCACTGCCGCCGCATGGGCCTGCGGCTGGTCCCCGGATGGCCGCTGGACTCGATGCGCGGACTGCTTGCTGACAACGCCGATGAAGCAGTCGTCCATGGTGGACACATCGAAAGAGGAGGCGCCAACAAGGGAAGCGTCGCGTCCGACTGCGGCGTGCGCTTCGACGAGCGCTCGCTGCTGGCATGCGCGTGGGGGCGTCCGTCAGAGGCCTTCGGCGTCGCCTACCGCGCGTTCGACGGGACGCGGCGGTTGGCGCGCCTGCCCGGCCCGCCCTACCAGTTCATGTCGCGCGTCACGCGCCTCGAGGGCGACATGGGCGCGATGCGCGAGGGCAGCGCGGTCGAGGTCGAGTACGACATCCCCCCCGACGCCTGGTACTTCGCTGCCAACGGCGCAGCTACGATGCCGTTCGCCGTCCTGCTCGAGGCTGCGCTCCAGCCCTGCGGCTGGCTGGCGACCTGGGCGGGCAGCCCGCTGACCACGGAGCGGGACCTTTCGTTTCGAAACCTCGACGGCGACGGCCGGCTGCTCGCCGAGGTCCTCCCCGGCGCCCGCGTGCTGCGCACCCGAGCCGTGCTGACGCGCATCTCGCGCTCGGCGGGGATGCTCATCGAGAGCTTCGACGTCGAGTGCAGCGTCGAGGGTCGCCCGGCCTACCAGCTCAGAACGGTCTTCGGCTATTTCCCGGCTGAGGCCCTGGCGCGGCAGGTCGGGCTTCCGGAACCTGCGGGGGAGCGCGAGGCGCTCGAAGCGGTGAGTGCGGAATCGATCGATCTGCGCGGGCGGCCTGAGCGGTATTTCTCGGCGGGTGCGCGCCTCGCTGCGCCGCCTCTGCTGATGCTCGATCGCGTGACCGGTGTCTGGCCGTCTGGCGGCCCGGCCGGCCTCGGGAGGTACCGCGCCGAAACCGACGTCGATCCCGCCGCGTGGTTTTTCAAGGCGCACTTCTTCCAGGACCCGGTGCAGCCCGGGTCTCTCGGCCTGGAGGCCATGCTCCAGCTGCTGCAGTTCGCGATGCTCCACGGGGGGGTGGCCGAAGGCCGTGGGGGCGCCGCGCGCTTCGAGCCACTGGCCGTCGGTGAGTCGCACCGCTGGAAGTATCGCGGGCAGGTCCTGCCGCGCAACCGTCGGGTGATCACGCTGCTGGATCTGGTGCGCATCGGCGAGGACGAGCGCGGGCCGCTCGCGGTGGCGGACGCCTCGCTCTGGGTGGACGGCACCAGGATCTACGAGGCGCGGGGGCTGGCGATGAGAATCGTCCGCGACGAAGAGGTGCTCGATCCCGCCGTCGACACCTGGCTCCTGGACCATCGCCCGACCTGGACGGTGCCGGCCTTGCCGCTGATGTCGATGGTCGATCGGCTGGCGCGGGCTGCTGCACGCAGAGTGCCTGGGACGCGGGTGATCGCAGTGGAGGACGCCCGTGCGCTGCGCTGGGTCCCGGTCGACGGCCCGCTGCGCCTCGCGACGCAGGTGGTCCCGGCCGGGGAGGGCGTCTACGACGTTACCCTGCTCGCCTGGCGAACCGCCGCGAACGAATCCCTGTCGCGCTTCGAACCAATTGCCACGGGAAGGGTCTCCCTTGCCCTGGGTGCTCTGGTGACAGATTTGAAATCTGTCACCACCATCGATGAAATCTCGCCCGGGACCGGCTTCGTCGACCCGGTGCATTCGCCAAGCGAAGGGGTGGCGCGGAGGGGAGGTCTCCATCGGCGGACCGAAGGGAGCACGACGGAGGTCCGCAGCGACAGGACACCGCAGCGCGCACGAGAACAGCCGGGCCAGGAAGATTGGCATGCGCCGCTGGTTGAAGCAGGGGCGCCCGAAGAACCATGGGATCACCCGGCGGCCGCCGAGCCCGCCCCGAATCCCTACGAGGCCGCGACCCTCTTCCACGGGCCGTCGTTCCAGCTGCTGCGCAGCATTTCGACCGCGCCCGGCGCAAGCTCGGCGATCCTCGACGCCGCCGGAGGCGGCGCGCCGCGCGGCCTGCTGCACGAGGCGCTGCTCGATGCGCTGACACATGGGATCCCGCACGATCGCCTCTGCGACTGGAGCCGGGAGATCCCCGCCGACAGCGTCGCCTACCCGCACCGACTCGCGTCCCTGCAGCTGTACGCGCCGTTCCCCGTCGCGGGCGAGATTCGCTGCGAGACGCGCTTCGCCGGCTTCGACGGCGATCCACGCTTCCCGCGCTTTCACATCCAGGCGATCGCAGAGGGCGCGGTGATCGCGAGCCTCGACCTGGTGGAGGTCCTCTTCCCCAAGGGCCCGATCGGGTCCGCGCCGCCGCGCGACCGACGGGCCTTCCTGCGCGACCGGCGCTTCGTGCCGGGGCTGCGGCTTTCGCGCGAACGTGAAGGAGTCACCGAACTCGCGGAATCCGAGGCGCGCGCGAGCGACTGGCTTCCCGGAACGCTGGCTGGGGCCTACCGCGCCGATGGGGACTTGGTTGCCCAAATCGCTGCGAAGGAGCACGTCGCTGCGCGCGCTGAAGTCCACCCGTCGAGCGTCGAGCTGTCCGTTGGCCCGATTGGCCCGGGTCCCACGGTCGACGCTTCGGCGCCGGTGGCCCTGGCTTCCGCGCGCTATCCGGCAGAGCCGCTCACCGTGCGGTCGCTTCTCGTCGCGCGTGGCGCGGGGGCGGTTCGCGTGAGGGATGCCGGACCGCCGGCCCTCGATCTCGCCCCGGTGCGCGACTGGTGGGACGCTTACTACCGGATCGGCCGCTGGCCCATCGAGGATCTCTACTTCGGCCTCGCGGGACGGTTCGTGCGGCGTGTGCGTCTCGAGGACCCCGCGGGGTTCGCGGCGCTGCGCGGGCGGGCCGTGCTCTACCTTGCCAACCATCAGGTCGGTATCGAGTCGATCCTCTTCTCGCTGATCGCCTCCGGTCTCTCCGGCATCCTCACCGTCACGCTGGCCAAGATCGAGCACCGCACGACCTGGCTCGGCAACCTGATCCGTCACGCTTTCGCCTGGCCCGGGGCTCACGACCCGGGGGTGATCACCTACTTCGACCGTAGCAACCGCGAGGATCTACCGCGGATCATCGGCGTGCTGGCGCGCGAGCTCGCCTCCGGCGGCAAGTCCGTGATGATCCACGTGGAAGGCACGCGAGCGCTCACCTGCCGCGCCCCGGTGCTGAAGATGAGCGGCGCCTTCCTCGACATGGCGATCGCCACCGGGGCGCCCGTGGTCCCGGTGCGCTTCGCGGGCGGGCTGCCGGTGGAGCCGCTCGCGGAGAAGCTCGAGTACCCGGTGGGCATGGGCGCCCAGGACATCCTGATCGGGGTGGCCATCCAGCCGGCTGAACTGGCGTCGCTTCCCTACAAGGAACGCAAGGAGCGGGTCATCGCTGCGATCAACGGCCTCGGCCCGGCTGCCGCCGAGGAGAAACCCGGCGCGCCCGACCCCGAGTTCGCGTCCGCTGCCGCCGCGTGGGCCGCGCGCACCGGGGCGAGCCCCGAGCACGGCGCGCTTTTCGAGACACTGCGGCGCTGCGCCGCGCCGGGAAGCGAGATCTCGCTGCTGCTGGCCGGTGCGCGGGATGGCCACCTCGTGCTCCGCGGCGACCCGAGGGGCCTCTGGCTTGCGGAGCTGGCGAGACGCCTCTTTGGGCCGCGCGGCCCCGGGGTAACGATCGAAGGCGGCGTGAAATGATGGTGGCCCCCCGCGGCGACGAGCAACGGCCACCGGTGTTTCTGCGTGGGATCGGCGTCGATGCCGAGCAGGTGTCGCGCTTCGCCAAGCTCGCGGCCGGCGACAAGCCCTGGCGTCACGTCTACTCCCCGCGCGAGGCCGGGCACCTCGCCGCGCAGCCGCAGGCGGCCCTGGCGTTCTGCTTCGCTTTCTGCTGCAAGGAGGCACTCTGCAAGGCGCTCGGTGCGGCGTACGCGTTCCCGGAGTTCGAGTGCCTCTATCGCCCGGATGCGCTGGAGCAGGAGATTCTGCTCGCGCCGGGTTTCCGGGAGCGTCAGGCGCTGGAGCAGGTAGCGGTGCGGTTCGACGAGCGGTTCCTCGAGGAGCGCGGCGAGTGCCTGGTCGAGGTGCACGTGCTGCATGGTCAGGCGCAACCAGGGGGCTCGACCGTCCGGTCGCAGCGTGCCGGAGTGGTTGCAGCCGGCCGGGTCGGTGTGCGTCTCGAGACGCTTGCCGTCGCCGCGGTGGAGGCTGACCGCCGGCGGATCGAGGACGAACACTTCTCCGCGGCGGAACTCGCCGACCTCGGCAGACGGCGGGTGCAGAGTCTCGCGGGCTTCCTGGCCATCAAGCGCGCGCTGGCCGGGCTGTGGGTTGAGGCCGGCGGTGGCGCGGCGGCGCGACCCAGGGAATTCGAGTTGGGCCACCACGCCAACGGGGCGCCCAGACTCGTCGCTGCCCCTGCCGGTGTAGCGCCGGAGGAGGCCTTGATCTCGATCGCCCACACCCGGCAGTGGGCCTACGGCCTGGCCTCGCGCGGGTCGCGGAATCCAGGCGATTGACGCCCCGGCTCTCTTGTCGAAACAGTTTTTTCCTCGCACCTCAGTCCGACGGGATATCTGCGTCAGTCTCTTGCGGCAATACCGCTCCCGTCCGACACCTGATCTTTCTCATGAAAGCCGCATCCGGGACGGCGCGATACGGCAACCGGGCTGCGATTTGATAGGATGCAGAGAGTCAACACGTACGCGACAGAGGGAGCAAGGTGATGCCAGATCAAGACAGGCTCCATGAGGCGTTGAAACAGCTATCGAAAGACATACGCGTGCTGATCGATCTATCCATGCATGAATCCGACGAATCATGGGAGAGGATGATCGAAACCGTGAAGAAGGAACTTGCAGACGAGCTGGACCTGCACCGCAGCCGAAAAGACAGGGCTGATGCTATCTTCTACCGCGCCTTGATAGCCGAGATCTATGATCATCTCGGGCTTCTGGTCCGCAGCCTGAAGGCTTCACAGGAGAGATTGAGAAGACTCGCCACCAGAGACTTGCTGACCGGGCTCTATAACAGGAACTTCTTCAACGAGTCGATCGTGCGGGACCTCAAGAAGGCGGAGCGGGATGAGGAAAAACTCTCTTTCATCATCATAGACATCGACAATTTCAAGCACATCAATGACACCTACGGCCATCTGCACGGTGACGGCGTTCTGAGGGAATGTGCAAGCCTGCTGAAAAGATGCGTGCGGAAATCAGACTTTCTCTGCAGATACGGCGGCGACGAATTCGTCATCGTCACGCCGAGGCGCACCTGCGAGGAAAATGCCCCGTTGTTTCGGCGCATCGAAGAAAGCGTTGCCGCCTGGAATACGGAATATTCCACCTTCGATTACGAATTTTCCTTCAGCCTGGGCTGTGCGGTCTGGGAAAAGGGCCGGCATATCGTCGATGTCCTGAACGAGGCCGACAAGCAGATGTACGACAACAAGAAGAAAAAGAAGTAGCCGCTACCACGTCTCGAGCTTCAGGGAGGCTCTGCGGCTGCAGCCGTTCGCGCCAGGTTCGGCCCACCGCCCCTGACACGTCCGAGCAGTATCAGTCCGACAACGAAAAACAGCGCGATCGAGAGGATCGCCGGCCGCTGGCTGCCGGCCGCCGCAGAGACCGTCCCGAAAACGAGCGGGCCGAGGATCGCCGAGGTTTTCCCGACAAGAGAGTAGACGCCGAAGTACTCGGCCTCCTTCCCCGCCGGGATGTACTGCGTGAAGAACGCCCGGGTCCCCGCCTGCACCGAACCGAGCCCCAGGCCAGCGGTGCAGGCCACCAGCCAGAAAGCCGGCTTGCCCTGGATAAAATACGCAGACACGACAACGCCGGCCCAGAGCAGCAGGGAGATGCAGACAACGCGCTTGGGCCCCCAGGTGTCCGTCGGCTTCGAAAGCGTGAAAGCGCCGACGAGCGCCGTGACCTGCACCACGAGGTAGAGGGCGATCAGCTCGCCCTGCCCGAACCCGAATGTCGTCGCGGCGAGGCTGCTCGAAAAGACGACGACCGTGTTCACGCCGTCCTCGTAGATCAGATAGGCCAGCAGGAACTTCCGTGGCTCCGGGTGGCCCCAGAGCTCCTTGAGCGTCGCCCAGGCGTTGCGGATGCCGCGGCGTCCAGCCTCGGGCAACGGCAGGCCCGAGGGGCGGTCGTGCGGCAGGAAGAAAAATGCCGGCAGCGAGAAAAGAGCGAAGAACGCTGCGACCATCAGCCAGATCGCCTCGAAGCGCCCGGCCTTCGCCAGCGGCAGCGCGATCAGCAGCGAGACGATCGAACCGGCGTAGCCGACGCCGAAGCCCCACCCCGAGAGGCGTCCCTGGCGCTCGGGCGGCGCGATTTGCGGCAGGAAAGAGTTGTAGAACACCAGACCGCCCTCCATGCCGACGTTCGCGAGCACGATCAGCGCGAACCCGGCGATCGCAGCACCCGGGGAGAGCAGCGCGAAGCCAGCGACCGCGCCGATGCAGACCGCGGTGTACGCTGCGAGCAGCCGCTTGCGCAGGCCCGCGTAGTCCGCGATGCCACCGAGAAACGGCGAGGAGAGGGAGACGAAGAGCATGCTGGCCGAGATCGCGCGTCCCCACCACAGGTCGCCGCTGCCGTCAGCATTGCCGACGACCCGGTTGATGTAAAAGACCTGGAAGACGACCGCGGCGATCACCGCGGAGTAGCTGGAGTTGGCGAAGTCGAAGAGGCACCAGCTCGCGACCTGTCGTCGGTTCACCGCAGCCTCAGCCCAACGCTGCCAGCCAGGCATCGAACGCCGGGGCGAGCGCGCCGCCGAAGGACCAGGCGCACCAGGCGGCGAGAGCGGCGGCGACGATGTCCATCGTGTAGTGGGCGCGCAGCACGAGCACGACCGCGGCCTCGAGCAGGGCGACGGCGACGGCGACGATGGCCGACCACGGTGGTCCCTGATGCGCGATCGTGATCGCCCCGAGCGCCGCAATGGCGGTGTGCCCGGAGAAGAAGTAATCATGGCCCGTCCCGTACGTCACCAGCAGGGACGGGAACCCGGGGTGGCGCCAGATCACACCCGGCGGCGCCGGGAGCGAGCAGAGCGCCTGGCAGAGCTGGCGCAGCAGATAGAGCGCGAGGAGCGACAGGAACGGCCGGAAGGTCGGCCCGAGCAGTGCCGAGCCGAGCAGGTAGATGCCGAAGAGGTCGATGCCGGCCGAGCTGGCGACCAGCACGGCGTCCGCGGCGCGCGGGTTCGCGACGAGCCGTTCGTGCAGGGGCGCCGTCCAGGCGTGGATCCGGTCGCCGATGCCCGCGGTCGCCGGCGCCCGTCTCCCGAGTAGCCGTTGCGTCCAGAACCAGAGACCGAGCGCGGTCGCGATCGCCACGGCGCGCAGGGTGGTCACGATGCCGAAGCTCACGGCAACCGCGCGCCGGGGCGCGCCTCCTCCAGCGATGCGGTGAGCAGCGATGCGAGCTGCTCGCGAATATCAGCCATCAGCGGGTCGCCCGAGCCACCGCGCAGGCGCTCCGGCGGCACGGGGAGCGCCTCGCCGACGTCGACGACGGCCCGGAGCCGGGCATGCGGCGGGGAGGCGTCGGTCAGGTCCTCTTCGAGGCGCTCCACGGTCTCGAGCACGCGTTCGGGCGTCGGCACCGGCTTGAAGTACCCGGCCGGGTAGCAGGAGAGGGCCTGTGCGAGGTAACAGTCCTCGAGCTGATGCCAGCGCCGCTCCCGCTCCTGCGGCCCGAGCTCGTCGCCGACGAGGTCAGGCAGGATCGCCGCCCGCAGCAGTTTCACTCGTCCGACGACGTCCGGTTCGCGCCGCCCTTTGAGCCATTCCCCCTCGAGCGGGGCGAGGATCCGGTCGACCAGGTTCGCCACGCGCTCGCCGATCGCGCCGGGCTGCGGTGCGCCGAGGTACTCGATCTCCTTGAGCGCGAGCATCGCGCCGCCGACCTTGAGCACCCGCTCGTCGAGCGGCAACTCGCGCTGCGGCCGCCAGGCCAGGCGCCGCTCGATCATCTCCAGCACCGGCGTTACGGCCGGCTCGAGATCGCCCTCAAGCACGTAGCGGATCGCCACCGGGTGCACGACCACGCGCCCGCCCGGCCTCGCCGCAGCCCGCTGCTTCGCGGCGCTGTGGGCGATGAACGCGGTGCCTTCCATCAGATGGTTGAGCCGGTCGTTGTGGCGGGTGATCGCGCCCTCCGGGAAGATCACGAGCGGACGAACGGCCTCGACGAGAATCCGCACGGCGCAGGCGAGCGACTCGCGGTCCAGTCCCTCGCGGTAGACGCTGAAGACACCCGCGCGCGGCAGCAGCCAGGCCTGGATGCGCCCCTGCTTGAACAGGTGCCAGCTCGCCATGATGTGCGGGAAGCACCCCGTCCGCCGGGCCAGCATGCCGAGCACCATGGGATCGCAGGGCCGGCAGTGGTTCGGTGCGAGCATGACTCCGTGGCCGGCGGCGAGCGAGGCGCGCAACCGCTGTGTCCCGCGGCAGGCGACTTCGACGACGCCGTGGCTCCGGCGCAGAAAGCGCGGCAGCACGAGTGCGATGACGCGGGGCCAGAACGTAGCGCGGCGCGGCGGCACGAAGCGGTACGGCTCGGCGACGACGATACTCTGCACGGTGCGGGCACCTCCCCGTCGTCCTTCGGGTGGCCGGAAACATTGCCAGGATAGCAGGAACCCGACGGCTTGGGCGCACCGGGTTGCGATCGGGAAGCATCCGGACGACCTGCTATACTGAAATAAGATGATCACAGGGGAGACAGCGTGACGACGCCAGGGCCAATCGGGATCTTCGACTCCGGCTTCGGCGGCCTGACGATCTTCAAGGGGATCCGCGACCTGTTGCCGCGCTACGACTACGTCTACCTCGGCGACAAC
Organism: uncultured bacterium; assembly: GCA_964513745.1. Taxonomy (GTDB): domain Bacteria; phylum JAUVQV01; class JAUVQV01; order JAUVQV01; family DATDCY01; genus DATDCY01. The sequence continues at coordinate 516 of CAZEOK010000009.1, read as the reverse complement.
GCCCGCACCCCGTACGGCAACCGCTCGTTCGAGACGGTCCTGCGCTTCACGCTCGAGGGCGTCTCCCACCTCCTGGACATCGGCAGCCCGCTCGTCATCATCGCCTGCAACACGGCCTCGGCCAAGGCGCTGCGCTCGATCCAGCAGCACTACCTGCCGGCGACGCACCCGGACCGGCGCGTTCTCGGCGTCATCCGGCCGACCGTCGAGGCGGTCGACGAGCACTCCACCTCAGGCGCCGTTGCCCTCTGGGCGACGCAGGGGACGGTGCAGTCGGGCAGCTTCGCCATCGAGCTTCGCAAGCATGCGCCGCGCGTGAGCCTGACCCAGCAGGCCTGCCCGTTGCTGGTGCCGCTGATCGAGGCCGGCGAGCTGGAGGGCCCGGGCCTCGATTACTTCGTCGGCAAGTACTGGGGGCTGACACTGCAGCAGGGCGCCGACGTGGACACGCTGCTGCTCGGGTGCACTCACTACCCGTTGATCCGTCACCGCTTCGAAGCGCTGCTCCCGCCGACG
>CAZEOK010000008.1:0-44820 GCA_964513745.1 uncultured bacterium | reverse complement strand
TTGTGGCCGTGCCACTCCAGCTGCTGCCCCGGGACGCCGGCGTCGTCGATCATTGCCCGCACCAGCTTTTGCACGCTGCGGGGCAGCGCAGCGCCATCGTAGGGGACGCCGTAGCCCATGGTGTCACAGAGCCGGATCTTGATCGGCACCCGCGACTCCTCGGCGAGCTTCATCAGCTCGATCGCGAACGGCACGCAGAAGCCGTAGATGTCGGCGCGGGTGATGTCCTCGAAGTGGCAGCGCGGCGCGATGCCGAGCGCGAGTGCCTCCTTGACCACGGCAAGATAGTTCTCGATCGCCTTTTTTCGGTCCCAGCCGAGCTTGAGGAAGATGTGGTAGTCGCTGACCGAGGTCAGCATCCCCGTCTCCTTCAGCCCCATCTCGCGCACGGCCTGCAGGTCCTTGGCGGTGGCGCGGATCCAGCCGGTGATCTGCGGGAAGCGCAGGTCCAGCTCCTGGCAGCGGCGCACGGCCTCGCGGTCGTCGTCGCGGTACAGGAAGAACTCGCACTGGCGGATGACGCCGCTGGGCCCGCCGAGCTTCGACATCAGACCGAAGAGGTGCACGATCTGATCGGGGGTATAGGGCGGGCGCGCCTGCTGCCCGTCGCGGAAGGTGGTGTCGGTGATGAACATCTCCTCCGCAGGGTCGAGCATCATCGTCCGGTGGTCGAAGTCGATCCTGCAGACTTCCTTGTAGGGGAAGAGATCGCGCATCAGATTCGGCTCGCTCACCTCGATCAGGGGGAATGCGGCGCGGCTCCGCGCCGCACTCGTGAGCAGACGGCGGTGGTGGTTCCGATGCAACATGGTCGTCAAGTCCTCCCGTTCACCATAAGAGGGCAAATCTAGAGGTCGCGCGGTGATTTGTCAACGCACTCACGATCGTTAACGCCGCCGCGGCCCGACGGGGCATGGCAGCCGAGGGTCCTTACGGGACGACCGGCTTCTCCGCAGGGACGGTTCCGGCGGTGGTGTTCGGGACCTGGCCGTCCCGTGAATACGCTTTCGGCTTGTGACAACCGACGACGCAGGTCCCCCCCTTGGAGTTCGGGACGAACCGCATCGTGTAGCAGAAAATAACGGTGCACTGGTACTCGGTGCGCAGAAGCCTTTCCTGCTCGGCGGTGTGGGGCAGGTGGCAGGCGAAGCAGGTCTGACCGTCCTTCCTCTTGATGATCCCGTACTTGTTCGGCACGGCGCCGCCGTTCAGGTGCAGGGCGTGCAGGTTGGTGGTGCCCATGCGAAACCCGGTGGCCTCGGTCTGGGGATTGGTGAACGTCTCCAGGTCGTGGCAGCCGAGGCAGAGTTCGGCCTGTTTGGGGTCGAAGAGCGCCAGGCGGTCCATGATGAGGGTCTTGGTGAGGAGACGAGGATTTTCGGAGGAGTGGGAGCGATGGCAATCGCCGCAGCCGTCGTCGATGGCGGCGTGGGAGACCTTGCGACCGAACTCGGGGCTCCCGGCGTGGCACTTCTCGCAGAGGGCGCTGCCGGCGGCAACCAACAGCTTTTTGGTCGCCGAGCCGTGGGGGTTGTGACAGCCGGTGCACTTGCCCTCGGTCACCGGGCGATGGACGGACGTGCCTTTGGACATGTCGTCATGACACTCGTAGCAGAGGGCCGAGCCCTCCTTGACGAGCATGAGCCTTTCCTCGTCCTTGTGGTCGAGGTGGCAGGCCGTGCACTCACCTCCGGCCGCGGGGTCGTGGGTGAACTTGAAGGCCTTCATCTTCGTCGGGAAGTCGTCATGACATTCGAAGCAGAAAGGGTCCTCCGCCCGGGCCGGGCCGACCGCGAACGCCGACACGCCGGAAAGAAGCGCCGTCAGGCACACCAACCAGAACCGCCGAGGTCCCATCCCCTGTGCTCCTTATTGCCGTTGCCGGATCAATGCCATGGTGGGCGCATAACATAGGGCCCGTGAAAAGATAATGCAATAGACATGCCGCAGTCACCTTTCAAGAGGATGGGTAAATTGCGGGCAAATAATCAATGATTTTCCATTATTACGCGATCATCTGGTGTTCGCTTCATTTTTTTCGATCTATCGATCAAGGCTCCTGCGCACTGGTGCGCGGGCAGGTGCGAGAAATTACCCTGGCCTGCCGGCGGGCTCTCCCCCGGCAGGCCGACTTTCGAATGGTCAACCGGCAAGGGTAAGGATGATCTTTTTCCCCCGGCGACGGGCGATGAAGGACTGACCCTGGGCGAACCGGAATGCGTCGGTGACGGCGTCTTTGGGCAGCACAATCGTGCCGCGCTTGTTCACGGCAACCTTGAACTCGCTGGGAAGCTCCTTTTTCGCGCGACCGCGGGTGATCGCAGGCATTTTGCCAGTCTGAATCAGTGCGTCCAGCACCGCGCTGGCGAGCTGTCCCTTGCCGCTGATCCCGAACTTGTCCTTGAGCTCGGCCAGGCTGGCGCCAGCAGAATAGGTTTTGAGAATGGCAGTCGAGTTCTTCGTTTGCTTCTTTCTCCGCACCATCTATTTCTCCTTGTCCTGTTGTCCTGCTGCTTCCGATCACTATGGTTGTTGCCAATACATGCGGAAATGAAAAAATTATGAGAGGCTCATTGTCGCCGAGAAGCCGTGCAGTTTCAAGTACTTTCTTTGTCGGAGCGGGTACGGCAAGTGCAACTGGAGCAGCCATGGGAGCGATAGCTGAATGCGGGATTCTCGCGGGTGCGCCAGGCTCTTGATCTTTGACGTGCTCATGGAGGTAAACGGCGGCGGTTCTCATCCCAGGCGAGGACAATTGACATGCGACGGGTGCGCGGGTATAACACGGCACGCATGGAGTGCCGAAGTGGCGGAATTGGCAGACGCGCATGATTCAGGGTCATGTGGGTGAAAGCCTGTGGGGGTTCAAGTCCCCCCTTCGGCACCACTAGCACCTTCCCATAAGGGCGAGGCCGTGAGCAACAACCCGGGTCCTCCGCCTTCAGATGCAGCACCGTCTCCCGCTGCCGGCGAGTCGGGATCCTTCCCGGGGTCCGGGCTGCGCCGTCTCATGCCGTTCGTCGTTCTCGCCGCTGTACTGATCCTTGTGGTGATTGGCCTGCGGTGGCTGATTCACCGCGTCCGTTACGTGTCCACCGACGATGCCCAGATCAAGGGGGAGCTCGTCGTTGTTGCCGCGCGGCACCCGGGAACGATCGTGGCGCTCCCGATCGTGGAAGGGCAGCGGATCGCACGCGGCGATCTCCTGGCGCGGTTCGACGACCGCAGTGACGTGGCAGAGCTGGAGCGAGCGCGCTCCGCCCGGGAACGCGCCGCCGCGGAAGTCGAGCGGGCCGCTGCCGAGCTGATACTGGTTCGCTCCCAGGTGCGCGGGCGCTCCGCCGGCGCTGTCTCCGGGGTGGCGCAGTCGCAGGAAGGGCTGGAGCAGGCGCGGGAGGATCAGCGCCTCCAGGAGGAGCGCGCCCGCCGTGGCATCGAGCGTGCCGAGGCGGCCGTGCGTGCGGTGGAGGCGCGGGTTGCCCGATTGCTCGCCGCCCGTGAGAACGCCGCCCGGGATGCCGCGCGCGTCCAGGGACTGTTCGACAAAGGGGTCGTTGCGGAGGCCGATCGGGATCGCGCCGGTTTGGCGCTGAGCGAAGCCGAGGAGCGGCTGAAGGAGGCCCGGCAGGATGCAGTGGGGGCGCAAGCCGCCCTCGAGACGGCGCGCGCCGAGACACGGACCGTCGAAATCAAGCGCCGGCAAGAGAAGATCGCCGGTGCGACCCTGGATCGCGCCAACGCCGATCTGAGGGTGGCGCAGGAGGAGCAGTCGCGGATCGAATCCCAGGAGCTCTCCCTCAAGGTGCTCGAGGCGTCGCTGCGCCAGGCCGAGGCTGCCGAGCGGGCAGCTGCGTTGCGCCTGGAGGAGTGCACGCTGAAGAGCCCGACGGACGGTGTCGTGGCCCGCAGGATCGCGGACGCGGGTGAAACGCTTGCCGCGGGGCAGCCGGTGACTGTGCTGACCGACCCGGCCCGCCTCTGGGTGGAGGCCAACATCAAGGAGACGACGTTGCGGCGGGTGGCGCCCGGAGCGTCGGTCGAAGTGCGCGTCGATGCCCTCCCGGGCAGGAACTTCCCGGGCAAGGTGTCCGTGATCAACGCCGCGGCGAATTCTCAGTACGCGCTGCTGCCTTCGGGGAACCCCTCGGGTCAATTCGTCAAGGTCACCCAGCGTGTCGCCGTTCGCATCGATTTGGAAAACGGCGATCCGCTGCTGCGTCCCGGCATGATGGCGATCGTCGACATCCGTGCCCGCTGACACGCGTGATGGCGGCGTGAGGCGGGGAGCTGACCTGTGCCCCCCGCCGCGCCGGTGGTTTCGTCCCGCGGCCGCGTAAGGCGGATCAGCCGGCTTCCCGCTTGTTTCGCGATGGATGATTCCCGGTACAAGTGGGCGGCGCTCGGCGTCGTCATGATCGGCACTTTCATGGCGGTGCTCGACACGAGCATCGTCAACGTCGCGCTGCCGCACATGATGTCCTCGTTCGGGGTCAACGTCGACGAGATCCGCTGGATCATCACGCTCTACATGGTGACCTTCGCGATCGTCACCCTCGCCACGAACCACCTGCGCCACGTCTTCGGCCTCAAGCGCCTGTACCTTGCGGGGCTCACCGTCTTCACGCTCGGCTCGCTGCTTTGCGGTCTCGCCTGGGACCAGACCTCGATGAACGTCTTCCGCATCGTTCAGGCGCTCGGCGGCGGCGTCATCTTCCCGGCGGCGATGCTCGTGATCTCCGAGTGTTTCCCGCCCCGGGAGCGCGGCGCGGCGTTCGGCACCTTCGGCATCGTCATCGTCTTCGCGCCAACCCTCGGGCCCACGCTCGGCGGTTATCTGGTCGACACCCTCTCCTGGCGCTTCATCTTCACGATCAACATCCCCGTGGGGATCCTCGCGCTGATCGCGGCCGAGATGATCCTGCGCCCGGGGGAACGCACGCCGGACCGCGAGTTCGACTGGGGCGGCTTCTGCGGGCTCGCGCTGGCGATCGTCGGGACACTGCTCGCGCTCACCGACGGGCAGAAGGAGGGGTGGACCTCGGACTACACCCTCGGCTGCCTCGCGGCCGCTGCCGCCGGGCTGGGTCTCTTCGTGCTCGTCGGCCGAAAGTCACGCCACCCCGTGGTCGACCTCAGCCTGTTCGCGAACCCCTCGTTCGTCGCCATCTGCCTGATCAACGCCGGGCGCGCGGCGGCGCTCTTCGGCAGGATCTTCCTGCTGCCGATCTTCATGCAGAGTCTGGTCGGCTACTCTGCGATCGCCACCGGCTGGCTGCTGGCACCCGGGGCGCTCGTTTCCGGCCTCACCAGTCCCTGGTTCGGGCGGCTTTCCGATCAACGGGGCCCCAGACCCTTCATCCTCGGCGGTTTCGCCCTGATGGGGCTCTCGATGTACCTCTACAAGGACCTCTCGCTGAGCTCGAGCCTCTCGTTCATCTTCTGGCCGCAGCTGCTCTTCGGCCTCGGCATGGGGATGATGAACGCCCCGCTGACCAGCACCGCGATGAACGTGGTGCGCCGCGACCAGCTCGGCATGGTCTCGGGGCTGCTCTCGGTGATCATGCAGGTCGGCGGCGCCTTCGGCGTAGCGCTGCTCGGCACCGCGCTCGAGCGCCGCGAGGCTTTCCACCGCGCTGTTTTCACCGAGGGGCTGACAGCGGACGCCCCCGGTATGGGCGCGGCCTCGGCCGGCCTCGAGCGGATCTTCTCCTGGGGCGAGGGCGGAACCGCGGAGCTCGTCCGTGGCAAGGCGCAGGCGGTGATCGCGGGGATCGTCGGGCGGCAGGCTGCAGAGGCGGCCTTTGACGACTGCTTCCTGCTGCTGGCGGCGGTCTGTCTCTGCGGCGTCCTGCTCGGCCTCACCCTGCGCCTCCACCGTGACGGCCGCTGAAAAGGGCCCATCTGCGACGGAGGAATGCAGGTCTAGCTCTTGCGGCCGCGCCGGCCGGAGTTCGGCTTCGGGGGGCGGGTGGCTCGAGCGGCTGGCCCGCGGCCGGCAGCGGGCTTCCGGCCACGCCGTGCGCCGTCCGCGCGCCTGCCGCCGGGGGATGCTGCCGGGGTGGTGGCTCCCGGGGCCCGCTCCCGCACCAACACGAAGTCCGCGCGCCGCAGCGCCGTGTTCACTGCCGCGATTTTCACCGTGACCGCATCCCCGTGCCGGAACGTCGTTCCCGTGTTGGTGCCGACCAGGGCGCGCAGATCCTCCCGGTGCTTGTAGTAGTCGTCGCCGAGCGTGCTCACGTGCACGAGCCCTTCCACCGGCACATCGGCCAGCTGCACGAAGAGGCCGAAGTGGGTCACCCCGGTGATGAAGCCGGCGGCAGACTCCCCAACGCGGCGAGCGAGGTACTCGGTCTTGTGCAGGTTCACCACCTCGCGCTCGGCTTCGGTCGCCGTGCGTTCGCGTGCCGAACAATGAGCAGCGATCTCCGGCAGCGCGGCCTCGAGCTCTTCCGCTCGCGCCGGGGTGAAGCGGCCGCGGCGCACCAGATCCCGCAGCAGCCGGTGCGCCACCAGGTCGGGATAGCGCCGGATCGGCGAGGTGAAGTGCGTGTAGGCCGCGCTCGCCAGCCCGAAGTGCCCGATGTTGTCCGCCGCGTAGACAGCCTGCTTCATGCTGCGTAGCAACACCTCGCTCAGCACGCGTTCCTCGGGCCTCCCGCGCAGGGTCTCGATGAAATCCGCGAGGAAGCGCGACGACGGTTCGAGGGGGAGCCGGATCTTGTGGCCGAAGCCCGCGGCGAACTCCGCGAAGGCGACGAGCTTCTCCTGCGCCGGGGGCTCGTGCACGCGGTAGATCCCGGGGATCTTCATCCAGCCGAAGTAGCCGGCCACGGCCTCGTTGGCCGCGATCATGAACTCCTCGATGATGCGATGCGCCACGTTGCGCTCGGACCGCACAATGGTCGTGATGCTGCCCTGCAGATCGAGAAGGATCTGCTCCTCGGGCAGGTCGAAGTCGATGCTCCCGCGACGCGCCCGCTGCGCGCGAATCGCCTCGGCCAGGTCGCGCGCCTGCCGGAGCATCTCCCGCAGGCCGGCGACGTCGGGCAGCGTGCCGGTGCTGTCGCCGCCCTCGAGCGCACGGGCCACCTGGGTGTAGGTCAGCCGCGCGTCGGAGTGGATCACCGTCTCGAGAAAATCGTGACCGAGGACCCTGCCCTGGGGAGACAACTCGAGCACCGCCGTGAAGGCCAGGCGATCGACGCCGGGGTTGAGGCTGCAGATGCCGTTCGAGAGCCGCTCGGGCAACATCGGCAGCACGCGGCCGGGGAAGTAGACGCTCGTGCCGCGCGCGAAGGCTTCGCGGTCCATCACCCCCCCCTCGGGGACGTAGTGCGAGACGTCCGCGATATGCACGCGCAGCAGCCAGGTCCCCTTGGGCGTCAGCTCGAGCGAGATCGCGTCGTCGAAATCCCGGGCGGTCTCGCCGTCGATGGTCACCGTGAGCAGGCCGCGCAGGTCGGCACGCCCCGAGCGCTCCGGGACACCCACCTCCGCGGGGACGGTCTCGGCGTCGAGCAGGACGCGGCGTGGGAAGCGATGCGGCAGCTCGAACTGCCGGATGATCACCTCTTCGGCAACGCCGGGGGCGCCATCTGCGCCGAGGACCTCGACGACGGTCGCCTCGGCGGGGCGGCGCGCAGCCGGCCAGGCGGTGATTTCGGCAACGACCATCTGCCCGGTTTGGGCTTCGCCGACGTGGCCGTCCGGGATGAAGATGTCCTGGGTCAGGCGCGGGTCGGAGGGCGTCAGGTAGGCGTATTCCCCGGTGCGCTCGATGCGTCCGACGACGCTGGCGCGCGCCCGCGCCAGCACGCGAACGATGCTGCCCTCGGGACCGCGGCCGCCGGGGATCTCCTGCTCGATGCGCACCAGCACCCGGTCGCCGTGCATCGCGCCGGCGAGCTCGCGCGGTTTGACGAACACGTCACCGGTCGCCTTCTCGTCGAGCACTACGAAACCGTAGCCGTCGGGATGCACCTGGAGCCGCCCGGGCGCGAGGTTCATCTCGGCGCTGACGCCGAAACGCTTGCCGCGGGTGCGGACCAACTCGCCGGACTCGCATAGCCCGCGCAGCAGCGCCTGGAGCCCGCGCTTGCCGCCGGGGGGGACGCCGAGCAGATGCTGGAGGTCGCGCAGGCTCACGGGGTGGGCAGCCTTCGAGCGCAACAGCGCTAGCACTTCGGCGCGGAGCTTGTCGGATCCGGAAGCCATTTTCCCACTATACCCGCACGCCTCGCGATTTGACAGGTCCTGCCGGCTTGCACGGCCTTCTGCCCGCGTGGATAATCCCGGACGAGAGAGAGGGTGCCGGCGTGCGCATCATCGACGGCTACAATGTCATCGGCGCGGCTGGCGGTTTCGGGCTCGCGCTCTGCCAGGACGACAAGGAGATCCGTCTCCTGCGGCTGCTCAGCGCCTTCCGTTCCCGCCGCCGCAGTCGCCAGACGATGCTCGTCGTCTTCGACAGCCACTATGGCAGGCTCGCGACGGGGCCGCGCCGCCACTCGCAGCTGGGGATCGGGGTGGAGTGGGCGCTCGGCGAGTCGGCGGACGCCGTCATCGTGCGCAAGGTCCGCGGCGCGACCCGGCCACGGGAGATCGAGGTGGTCACGTCGGACCAGGACGTGCTGCGTGCCATAGCGAGCCTGGGTGCCAAAGGCGTCCGCAGCCCGGCGTTTCTCGAGGAGATCTCCCGGGCCCTTGCCGAGGAGCCGACCGCCGAAAAGCCCGAGGCGCCGAGCGAGTCCGAGGTCGCCGAGTGGCTCGAACGCTTTGGGGAGGGCCGCTGAAAAGGGGCGATCTGCGGCTTTGCGCGCGGAGCCATGGTGTATACTTCGCACCCGTACACACTTTTGGAGGAACGATGGTCGAGACGCTGCGCTGGACGAAGGGACGCCTGGATCTGCTGGATCAGACCTTGCTACCGGAGAAGGTGGTCTACCGCCCGCTGCGCACCGCGCGGGAGGTGACCGATGCCATTCGCCACATGCTCGTGCGCGGGGCTCCCGCCATCGGCGTCACCGCCGCCTTCGGCATGGCGCTCGCTGCCCGCAATGCCGCCCGGCTCGGTGCCGCCGCCTTTCGCCGAGAACTCGTCAAGGGCGAGCGGCTGCTCGCCGGGTCCCGGCCGACCGCGGTCAACCTGTTCTGGGCCCTCGCGCGGATGCGACGGATCATCGAAGCCGAAGGCGAGCGCACTCCCCGGGAGATCGCCGCGCTGCTGGAGGCCGAGGCCGTGCGTATCCTCGCCGAGGACATCGCTATCAACCGCGCGATGGGGCGCCATGGCGCGGCGCTGATCGACGATGGCGATGTCGTGCTCACCCATTGCAACGCCGGCGCGCTGGCAACTGCCGGCTTCGGCACCGCTCTCGGGGTGATCCGCGCCGCCTGGGAGGCGGGCAAGCGGATTTCCGTGCTCGCCGACGAGACCCGCCCGCGCTGCCAGGGCGCCAAGCTCACGGCGTGGGAGCTCGCGCGCGACCGCATCCCGGTGACCGTCATCGCCGACACGGCAGCCGGCCACTTCCTGCGCAAGGGGGCTGTGCAGAAGGTCGTCGTCGGCGCCGACCGCATCGCCGCGAACGGCGATGTCGCGAACAAGATCGGCACCTACCAGGTCGCGGTGCTCGCCCACGTCAACCGCGTCCCGTTCTACGTCGCCGCGCCCGCGAGCACCTTCGATGCGACGCTCGCCAGCGGGGACCTGATCCCGATAGAGGAGCGAGACGCCGTCGAAGTGACCCACCCGGGGGGCAGGCGCCTGACCCCGGCGGGAGTCCCGGCGCTCAACCCGGCATTCGACGTGACGCCGGCGAAGTACGTGACCGGGATCGTCACCGAGCGAGGGGTCCTCTCGCCGCCGTACCGTCGCTCGATCGCGCGCCTGCTCGCCGGCGCTGGGGCGTGAGCCTGCACGGGGCATGAGCCCGCGCCCCGAGAGACCGCGTCGCGGGGCCCGGCCCGCCCGCCTCTGGCCCGATCTGCTCCTGGCGCTGCTGCTCGCCACCGCGCCTGCCATCCCGAAGCTCGGTGGGCTTGCGGGAGCCATCCGTGCGGCGGCGCTCGCGGCCGCGGCGCTGGTCTGGTTCGGCGCGGGCGGCGCGATCGCCCTGGTCGCGCTGGTGCGACGCGAGGCGGAGTCCGATGGGGGCCCCGGGCGCGACTGGCGTCTGCTGACACTCACCGTCGCCGCGGTCCATGCGCTGGCGGCTTTCGCGACGGCCGCGGTCGGTGGGGGCGCCGTGGTCGCCGCGGTCGCCCCCGCGTTCCGTCACGGCGCGTGCGGGCTTGCGATCCTCGCCGCCGCCGCGCGCCTCCGTGGGCGGTGGCCGGCGTTCGCGCTCGCCGGCGTCGGCGCGCTGCTCGAGTCGGTCACCCTGGCGTTCGCCTCTCCGGCGACTGCCGCGGCACTCGCCGGCGCAGCGACTGCCGTCGCGTTCCAGGGGCTGCTGGCGCTCGCCGCCACCGCGGCGTTCGCCCAGAAACATCTGGAGCTGTCGAAGTCGCTGAATACCATCGAGGAGCACCGGCGCCTCAGCAACGAAGCCGAGAAGTTGCGCGCCCGCGGGGTCGACCGCCGCAAGCCGAAAGTGCGCAACCTGACGCCGGAGGGGCGGCGGGCCAGCACGCTGAGCGCGGTCGTCGAGATGGATCGAAGCCTCGACCGCGTCCTCAACCTCGCGGCCCTCGCGGTCGGCGCGCGCAGCGTCGCGCTCTTTTTGCTCGCCGGCGACGGCAAGCACCTCACGCTGCGGCGCGCGGTGGAGGGAGCGGGGACGACCATCGACCGGGAGGCCGCGCTCGTGATCGGCGAAGGCGTGGTCGGGCATGTCGCGAAGACCAACCGGCCGGCGCTCTTCACGAACCTTGCGCCCGAGAGCCTGCGCCCCCCGCTCTACGCAGATGCGACTCCCGTCCCGTCGCTCACCGCGGTGCCGGTCTTTGACGCCGACGGCCCTCGCGGCGTGCTGCTCGCGGACGCGGCCGCACCCGGCGCTTTCGACCGCGAGCAGGAGCGGTTGCTCGAGGGATTCGCCAGCGAGGTCGGGAAGCTTCTCGACGAGGCGCGGGCCGCCGCGGGCCGCGCGCGGATCGGCGACAAGTTCGAGACGCTCGCCGCGATCAGCCGTGAGCTCTCCTCGACGATCAAGGTCGACGAGATGCTCGAGAAGATGCTCGACCACACCTGCGAAATCGTCCCCTACGACCGTTGCGCGCTGTTCATCGCGGACTGCGGCGCCGGCTCCCTGACGCTGCGCTCGCAGCGGGGCTTCCTCCCCGAGGGGGCCGACGAGTGCCGGATCTCCTTCGACCACGGGCTCGCGGGTTTCGTGGCGACGGAGCTCCGGAGGGTGCACTTCTCCGATCTGGCCGAGCGCGGCCTCGAGATCGAGATCGTTCCGGGTTCCAGGGGCCAGGAGCGCATCCGCTCCTTCCTCGGGCTGCCGCTGCGGAACCCGGAGGGACTCGTCGGGGTCTGGGTCTTGGTCGCGGAGACGCCGGACAGCTTCGACGATGAGCACATCGACATCCTCAGCGTCGTCGCCGACCAGGCCGCGACGCTGATCTCCAACGCCGTCCTGCACGAGACCGTGGAGCGCCTGTCCGTCACGGACGGTCTCACCGGTCTCTACAACCACCGCACGTTCCAGGAACGGCTGCAGAGCGAACTGGAGCGCGGTGATCGCCACAAGGAACCGCTCTCGCTGCTGTTGCTCGACATCGATCACTTCAAGAAGATCAACGACACCTACGGCCACCCCTTCGGCGACCGGGTCCTCAAGACGCTTGCCGCCGAACTCGGGCGGCTGGCGCGGCGCGTGGATTTCGTGGCGCGCTACGGGGGCGAGGAGTTCGCGGTCATCCTCGTCAACACCGACCGGCGCGGCTGCCGCACCGGCGCCAAGCGCGTGCTCAAGGCCGTGCGCGATCTGCGCGTCACGCACGGGGAGGGAGTCTTCACCTTCACGCTGAGCATCGGGACGGCGACCTGCCCGGACGACGCGGCGAACCGCGAGGAGCTTGTGCGCCGCGCCGATGAGGCCCTCTACGCGGCGAAGAAGGGCGGGCGCAACCGGGCCGTGGCCCGTCACGAGATCACCGACGCACCATCTCCCGACGGGCAGGGATCTGATCGGCACGAAGCGGCGGTGCCCCGGTGAACGTCACCGCGGTGCGCATCTTCCTTTTCGAGACCCGTGAGGCCGGCGGGCGGACCGTCGCCTACGCCGAGATCGAGATCGACGGCGGGCTGCTCGTGCGCGGCCTGCGCGTCATGGAGACGGGCAGCCGCGGGCTCTTCGTCGGTTATCCCGCCCAGCGTGTGCGCCGCGAGAGGCTCGTGGAACTGGTCGTGCCGCTGACCCGCGAGGCGCGCCGGGCCATCCGCGACGCCGTGATCGGCGAGTACAAGCGCGTCTGCGGCTGGCAGCCGGCGGCGGCCCAGCCGGAGTCGGCGCCGCCGCCGGGATGATCAGGGTCGGCACGAGCGGGTTCTCGTACGCCGACTGGGTTGGCCCCTTCTACCCGGCCGGGACACGCCCGTCGGCGATGCTGCCCTGGTACGCGCGGCACTTCGATGCGCTCGAGATCAACTTCACCTACTACCGCCTCCCCGCGCCGGGACAGCTGGCGGCGATGTCCGCGCGCTGCGACGACCAGGTGATGTTCGCCGTGAAGGCCTGGCAGGGGATGACGCACACCGGCGAGGCCACGGCGGCGGAACGTGCCGCCTTCACGGTCGCGCTTGCGCCTCTTGCCGAACGCAACGTGCTTGGCGCGGTCCTGCTCCAGTTCCCGGGGTCCTTCCGCCCGTCGGCTGCGGCGAACCGGCGTCTCCGGGGACTGGTGTCGGGGCTGCGGCCGTTCCCTCTCGTGGTGGAGTTTCGCCACCGCTCCTGGGTTTGCGAGGAGACCTTCAGGCTGTTGCGCTCCGAGGGTGTCGGCTTCTGCTGCGTCGACGAGCCTGCGATCCCCGGACTGCTGCCCCCCCTTGCCGTTGCCACCGCGGACACCGCGTACGTACGTTTTCACGGACGCAACGCTGCCGCGTGGTTCGATCACGAACAGCCGCACGAGCGCTACGACTATCTCTACGGGCTCGCGGAGCTCGCGGCGTGGGTGCCGCTCCTGCGGAAGCTCGACGCCACGGCCGCGCGCACGCTCGTTTTCATGAACAACCACTACGAGGCCAAGGCGGTGACGAACGCGCGCCAACTCAAGGGACTGCTTGCCGGCGGCGCCTGATGGCAAGAACCGCTGGCTGTTACGTTTCCAGGATCAGCGAGAAGAACGAGCGGAACGTGGCGAGGTGTCCCGCCTCGTCGCCTTCGCCGTACCCCGCCACAGCCCAGCGCACGGCGGGCGTCCACTCGAGCGGTGCCCCCTCGGTCGGCGCCCGCAATCCCGGGCCGGCGACGAGAAACGGCAGGCGCAGCACGGCGTCGCTGGTGCGCGCGTACGGCGGGAAGGGCGGGAAGGCGCTTGCGAGGACGATCCCGCCGACCGCGCCGTTCGCGAGCGCTTCCCAGATCGGGCGGAAGGCCGCCTCTCCGGGGAGCGCGTAGAGGACCAGCTCGGTCCCCTCGAGCACCTGAATCGTGCCCACGGGCCCGAGCACCATGGCATCGCCCTGCTGCCCGAGCACGATCGAGGCGTCGATGCGGAACTCCTTGAGCCGGGAGAGGCTCTCGAGGAAACGCCGCAACAGCCCGCCGGTCTCGGCGACGAGCAAGACCTTCCCGCTCCAGACGCGCGGTCCCTCCTCCCGGCCGACGCCGAGTTGGTAGCTGAGCTTGAGCGCCTCCTCGAGCGAGAGCAGGGGTTGTGTCGCGGTCGCGCCCCCCTGCTCGTCGTGAACGGTGACGACGGCCACGATCTTGTGCTCGATGAGCCGGTGGATCGCCGTGCACAGCTCAAGGTCGAGCAAGGTGCTCTGATTCAGGACGTCGTCGAGGCTCGTGAAGTACTCCAGCAGCTTGAGAATCTCCCGGGTCACCGGCTTGAGCCGCTCGGGCGGGCCCTCGAAGCGCCGGACGAGTTCCAGGCGCGTCCCGGGGGGGGCGAGCACGGCGCGGAGCTTGTTGACCTCATCGAGCTGACGCAGTCCCTCGAGGATCAGGTTCTCCCCGGGACGGTTGATCAGCGGGCGCACCTGCACCGGCTGCGGGCGGAACTCGAACTTGCCTCCCTCCCACTCGAGCGTGCGATAAAAGGCTTTCTCGCTGCGGAAGCGACCGACCTCGGCGTCGACGACCTCGCCCTCGCTCAGGAAGAGCGTGCCCCGGCGTCCCTCCATCTCGAGTTCGAGCAGCCCGGAGCGACGGTTCATCCGCAGGACCTGGAGCAGGTCCATGAGGCTGATCTCGGTGAGCGTGCCGAGAAGCTTCTGCTGGTCGTCGGGCGTCGGCCGCACCGCACGCCCGCGCGAGAGGATGGCGCTGACGCGCGCGAGGAACTCCTCCTCCTTGACCGGCTTGCGCAGAAACTCGTCCGTCGGCCGCAGGTACTTGCCCAGGTCGGCCGTGGTCGTCTCGTTGCTTGTCAGGAAGACGAACGGCACATCACGGGTGACCGGGTTGGTGCGCAGCAACTGGCAGAGCTTGAAGCCGTCGAGAAGCGGCATTTCGGTCGCGGTGACGATCAGGTGCGGTGTCGTTGCCAGAGCCTTGTTGATCGCCAGCGCCCCGTCGGTGGCCACGGCAACCTCGTGGCCGGCGCGGCGCAGGATCGCCTCGATGTCGCGCAGGACCGTGAGGTCGCTGTCGACGATCAGGATGTGGGACGCCCCGGCAGGCATCAGCTGATCCTCTGCTGGAGCAGGTAGCGCTCCTGCAGCTTGCTGACGAGTTCCTGGGCCAGGAACGGATCGGCGCAGTGAAAGACGCGCCAGCGGTCCGGGCCATCCGGCCGGCACAGGCAGGTGTAGTAGCTGTACTCGGTGACGCACAGCAGAAAACGGTTCGCCACGATCTGCTCATCGGCGAGGTAGACCGGAGTGATCTCGGGGTGGGTCCAGCCGCCGACGCCGCGGGCGCCGAGGCAGAAGACCGAGGTTCTCGAGCCAGCCAGCCGCGAGAAGCCGGTGTAGGAGAACCCGCCGGATTCAACGGTCTGGGCGCCGATATAGAGGAGCCCGCGCGTGCCCCCGAGGCGGCCGACCTCCTCGAGAAACAGGTTGCGCAACCGGTCGATCTCGGCGGTCGTGAGGGAAATGAAGTCGCCGACCGGCGAGGGACCGGGGGCTTGCTCGAGACCGTGGAGGAAGGCGAACGCATTCCAGAAAGAGCGCTCGCCCAGCCCGAGGGTGCGCACGACGCTCGCGCGGTCCTGCGCCAGCCGCTCGCGGGCGCGGCGCAGGATGGTCACCAGCTGCTCGCCGTCGCGCGGGTAGCTCGCCGCGCCCATCGAAGACTGGGGTTTGATCTCCCTGCTCAGGTCGACGGAGAAGACCATGCCGCGCAGCGCGCCGCGCAGTCGTTTGATCAACATCAGCGCCCCATAGTAGTCGGTCTCCGGCACGATGATCCCGAAGACGCCCTCCTCGAGCATGGCCACGACGTCGGTCTCGCGGGCGATCTCGAGGATCTTGGCGGCGAACTCCCTGAGCAGCTGGCGCGCCTGCGCCTCCTTGAGCGTAGCCTTGACCACCGGATAGGTGTCGAGCTGGACGACAACGGCCGACATGCTGCGTCCGTAGCGGTGGGCGATGTTGACTTCCTTGGCCCCCGCCTGGTGGAAATAGACGGGCGAGTAGGTGCCGGTGAGCGGGTCGTGGACGTCGCGCGAGGCCTCCTGCGCATAGCAGCGCGCATTCTCCAGGGCGATGGCGCCGCTCTCGGCGATGACGCGCGCGATGTTCACCTGATAATCCCGGTGCGGAGCGTCGTCGCGGCGCGGCCCGACGACGACCTGGCCCTTCACCGAGCCGCGCACGAGCAGCGGCAGACGGAAGCGATACCCACCCTGCGCGTCGCTCTCGGCGCGCTGCCCGCCCTCGCGGTCCTCCAGCAGGGCGCGCCCGCGGAAGAACTGGTCGCGCAGGGTCGCCGTCTGAAAGGTCGTCCCGGGCCGTTCGAGGCGCACGTCATGGATGCCGCGCCGCGCGGCGAACGCGAACGTGTCGTCTTCCTCGTGGTAGAAAAAGAGCGCGGCCCAGACCGCGGCGGTTTCGGCGAGCAACAGGTCGAGAAAGTGGTCGATGATCCGGTCGGTGTCGAGTTTCGCCAGCAGCTCCAGCCCGCGCTTGTGCACCCGCAGTTGCTCGTAGAACAGGACGTTTTCGCCGACCAGGCGGGAGTGCTCCTGGGTGATCGTCTGCCGCTCGATGAGTGTGCGCAGCAGCAGGAGCAGTTCGTCGCCGTCCACCGGTTTGGTGAGGTAGTCCGCGGCGCCGCGCTTGAGCGCCTCCACGGCCTTGCGCAGCGACTGCATGCTCGTGATCATCACGATGTCCTGGCGGGGGTTGGCGGCCTTCACGGCATCCAGGAAGATCAGCCCGTCCTCGGCCCCGAGGACCATGTCGGAGATCACGACCTCGCAGGGCTGTTCCCGGTACACACGCAGGCCCTCCTCGACGCTCTCGGCGTGCACCACCCGGTAGCCCTCACGGGTCAGGAGCTTTTCATAGAAGGAAGCATAGAAAGCGTCCTTCTCGACGATCAGGATGGTGCCTCTCGACACGGTCTCTCGTGCCCTCCGGTGCGGTTACCGGATTCACGATAGCACAGGTGCGCCCCAAATCCGCGCGTAAGACGCGGCGAGCAACAACATCTGGAGACAGGGCAGCAAGAATTGTGGCGCTTCGGTCGTGGGCTTCGAGGCGATGGAAGTCAAGGTTTGTAGACGGTGCGCCGGTGGTGGTTGCGCAACGCGCGTCGGCGCACTACAATCCTGCGCACACCATGGCGGATCAGGCGAATCAGCGGGAGCCGGGCTATCTCCGGCAGCGGGGCCTCTACTGGCGCTCGATCAGTGCTCTGCTGGTCTTCCAGGCGATCGGCTGGGGCTGCGCGGCCGGCGTGGCCTATCTCGTCATGTCGCCGCAGCTCGCGAAGGACTACTTCTCCGCCCATCGTACCGTCAAGGCGACCTGGCAACTCGTCGTCCCGGCGCTCGCCGTGTCCGCCGGTGTCGGTTTTCTGCTGGTCGGCGCCGGCAGCGCCTTCAGCGTCTGGAGTCACTCGCGCCGGCTCCTCGAACCGTTGCGGCGGATCGACGCCCTGCTGCGCGAACTGGCGGCGGGCCGGATTCCCCTGTCCGATCCTGCCGCGAAGCCCCGGGGTGCCGAGGACGAGGTCGCGATCGTCCTCGAACCCCTGCGTGCCCGGGTGCAGGAGGTCCAGCGCATCTCGCGGGACATCCAGAAAATATCCCTCGAACTCAACTACCGGTCCGCAGGGACCACGGAGGTCACGCTCAAGGACCTTCGGGCCATTGCCGCCCAGCTCGATGCGCTGTCCAAGGATCTCACCCGCACCTCCGGCTGGTTCGAAGGCTGAGCGCGCCCGGGCCGCGGCCGCCCTGCTGACCCTGCTCGCCTGCGGCGCCCTCGCCGACGCGGCGGCGGGCCGGGAGAACCCGCACGCCTTCATGAGCGACCCCTTGAGGTGCCCCCAGTGCCACGAGGCGACGCCGCAGTGGGACAAGGACGACTTTCTCTCGGTCACCTTCAAGGACTCGATCGTGAACCTCTGCGTCGGCTGCCACCCCGGCGAGCACCTGCGCGAGGAACACCCGGTCGAGATCCGGCCGGGCGCCGCCGTGCCGGAAGATCTGCATCTGGATGGCTCCTACACCATCACCTGCGCCACGTGTCACGACGCGCACGGGCCCCCTGAGTCCGACCGGCCCTACACGCCGCAGACCTCCTGGGAGCGGTTGCGGGCGTTCCTCGGCCGCGAGCGGCGTTTTCGGACCGCCTTTCTGCGCCGGCCGAATCCGGCTGGTGAACTATGCGCCGCCTGCCACCCGGGCGGGGTCCTGACTGCCGACGGGGAGACCCGGCCCTCGGGGGAGCAGGGCTTCCCGGAGTACATTGGATCGGAGCGGTGCAAGGAGTGCCACGAGGCGATCTGGCGCCAGTGGCGGTTCACGCTGCACGCCAGGAACTACCGCGACGCGACGCGCGACCCGGCGGCGATCCGCGGGGTGTTCACGGGCGACGAGCCGCTGCCGAAGGCCGATATCCGGCGCACCGTCGGCGAGCACTGGACGCAACGCTACGTTGTCCAGGGCAAGAAGGAGCTGATGGTCGTCCCGGACACCTGGTCGATCCAGGCGGGGGCCTGGATGAAGGAGGGTTCGTTCAACAGGCCCTGGCTCAAGTACTGCGCCGGCTGCCACGTGACCGCGCTCAACCCCTTCGACGGCAGCTACTTCGAGATGGGCACCGGCTGTGAAGGCTGCCATGGGCCGGGGCGCAGGCACGCCGAGAGTTCTGATCAGTCCGAGATCGTCAATCCGGCCATTCTCATCGAGAGCCGTCGGGCCATGGTCTGCGAGGCCTGCCACACCGCCGGTCACGATCGCAGTGGCAACTTCCGCTACCCCGTCGGCTATCGCCCTGGCGATGACTTGCAGCGCCACTACCGCGGCCTGGTCCCGAAGCCGGGCCAGGACACCTCGAATTACACGGGCGACAACACCTATGAGGACCGCCACCGGCAGTTCCTCTTCTGGGCCTCGCGGGTGAATGTTCTCGTCGGCGTCACGTGCGACGTCTGCTCGGCCGACCGGCGCGCCGCGTCCGACATGGAAGGCAAGAACCCGGAGTACCGCCTGACTCCCGACGAGATGTGCGGCACCTGCCACCGCGAGATCGGGAAGAACCAGCGGTCCCACGCCGACCACGAGCCCGCGGTCGCCGGCTGCGTTGACTGCCACGTGCCGCTGCTCAATGAAGGCCGGACCGGCTACAGCATCCACGATCACAAGTTCCAGTTCGGGGCGCCGAGGCCGGAGCACCTTGCGGGGGGGGACCCCTGCGAGAACTGTCACGAGCGGGCGCGTGCCAAGGGCGCGCGGCCCGACCGCAGGGCCGCCCGGCGTTGAGGGGCCGGCGGCGCCCGGGCGATTGATGGAACCCTGCGGCCCGGTGTATAAGGAACCGAGCCACGAGGGAGGATCAGGGGATGGTGGGTGCGGCGGTGATCACGGCGAGCGACCGTTCCTCGCGCGGCGAACGGGCGGACGCCAGCGGTCCGGCGCTAGCTGCCCTGCTCGATCGCATCCCGGCGCGGCTCGAGGCCCTACGGGTCGTGCCGGACACGGTCCGCGAGATCCGCGGCGCTCTGCGGGCCCTGGCGAGGAACCCTGCGGTGAAGCTGATACTCACCACCGGCGGCACCGGGGTGACTCCGCGCGACGTGACACCGGAGGCAACCGCCCCGCTCATCGAACGGGCGCTTCCCGGGATGGCGCTGGCGATGCGTTGGGGGAGCTACCGCACCACCCCCTTCGCGATGGTCTCGCGGGCGATCATCGGCTTCCACGGCGATTGCCTGATTGTGAACATGCCGGGCAGCCCGCGGGCGGTCACCGAGTGCTTCGAGATCCTGCTCCCGACTTTCCGGCTGCTGTTTGGCGAGAACACGGTGCCCTCCCGCCCCGACGCGCAGGAGGGTAAAATCAGAGGTGCCCGGATTTCACCACGGAGAAAGCGATGGCCTTGATCGACTATCACGACATCGATGAGCTGAAGAACCGCAACGAGGAGAAGGTCTGGGCGGCCCTGGAGGAGTTCCTTGCCGCGAATCCGGCGGTCTGCCGCTGCCGGGACTGCATCCTCGACACGGCGGCGATCACGCTCAACCGTCTGCCGCCGCGCTACCAGGTCTACTCCTTTCACGAGAACAACCCGGAGGAGGACGCCGCGCATGACAGGCTTGTCCGGGAGAATGTGGCGGCGGCGTCAACGCAAGTCGCGAAACGCCCCCATCATTTCTAGCCGGGGGCGTTGACCGGGCCGGTCCGCGGCGCCGGCCGTCAGGCTGACACGCGGACGACGGCACCGCGGGGCGTGCCGAGCGCAATCCCCGCCCGACCCTCGTGTGCCGCGATCTCCAGATGGCCGTTGCTGTTGATGAGCGCGAGCAGAGTCCCGGGTTTCGCGTCGGCGTAGGTGCGCCGGATGCCGCGGATCACGCGGCGGCCGACCCGCACGGTCGCCCCTGTACCCACACGCTCGCGCTCCAGGTCGCGATCCGTCAGGCTGGTCACGAGGTTTCCCCAGTGATCGATCGCGATCACCTCGCCTTCGAGCCTGCCGGGACCAGTGCGTCGCATGACGGGCTCGGGCAGGCGCACCCAATCGGTGACCCGTCTGCCCCGGCGTGCGAGCGGCTCGCCGAGCGAGAGCCGCGCCGCAACGGGTGCAAACAGGTCGCGGCCGTGAAACGTTGGGGACAGCGCGCCCGCCGCCTTCGGCAGGGGCAGCGACACAACCTGCGCGTCTCCCGCGTCGTGGATGGCGTACGAGAGCAGTCCGTTGTCGGGTCCGACGAAGAACTGGCCGCCGGCCGCAGCCGCAAGCGCCCGCCGTGGCGTTCCGACGCCGGGATCGACGATCGCGAGGTGGATGGTCCCGGGCGGGAAGTGCCGCCAGCTCCAGCGCAGCGCCCACGCCCCGCCCACGACGTCGCACGGCGGGATCCCGTTGCACAGGTCGACGAGGCGTGCCCCGGGATTGATGCCGAGCACAATCCCGCGCATCACTCCCGCATGGTGACCCGCACACCCGAAATCGGTGAGCAGGGCGACGAAGCGCTCGTCAGCGCTGCGGCGCGGGGATCGCCGGTCCATGGTGCCGGGTGAAGTATCGCGCGGCATGCCCACCGAGCTTCTTCAGGTACGGCTCGTACTTGAACGTCGGGCTGTTCTCGGCGCTGTGGCAGCGCCGGCAGATGGTCTCGGCGACACGGCTGCGGATCTTCCCCTTGCCGCGGTGCTCGCGCCCGAAACCGTGGCAGGCCTCGCATTGGACGTTGGCCAGCTCGACGCCCGTCTTCGAGCCGATCAGGTAGCCGCCGGTCTCGCCGTAGGCCGTGACGTGGCAGCGGACGCACTCCGGATTCGACTCCTGCCGCTTGCGCTCGAGTGCGGCCAGTGCGCGGGCGTGCTTGCTCTCTGCCCACTGGCGCAGCTGCGCGGGGTGGCACGAGCCACAGGCTGCCGCGCCGACATAGGCAGGCCGTGCGGGGGACTGCGGCGGCGCAGGCGGAGGCGTTGCCGGATCCTCGACGATGTTGCGCGCGCGCAGCTGTTCGCGGTGGCGCTCCAGAAGCGCGCTCAGCGCGGGGTGATCCGGCAGGGCGGCGTTGAGAGGCACGAGCTTCCAGTCGTAGACGCGGGCCTCGCCTCCGTGAGCGGCCGCGCGAGCGGTCCAACCGCCTTCACCCCCTGGGACGATTTGGACCTCGAGCCGGCCGAGTTGCATTCCCTTGGCTCCGGACTGGAGAATCATCGTCGCACCCTCGAAGCGCGGCGTCGCCGTGGCCAGACGGTTGAAACCGCCGAGAATGATGTCGATTCCCGCCACCTCGCGGGCCAGGCGCACATCTTCCTGCATCCCGAGCTGGGAGAGGGCGATCACGAGCTGCGAGCCGCGCCGCAGTTCGGCGACTGCCGCGCGGGCGGCGGCGACGGGGTCGTCAATCTTCAGGTCGCGTCCGGGCAGGGGAGTGGTGCCCAGCTGCTGATTCCCCGAGAGCCCGAAGATGCCGACCCGCAGGCCTCCAACATCCTTGACCATCGACCCCTTGAAGGGGGCCTTGCCGGAGCCATCGACGATATTCGCCGAGAGCAGCGGAAAGGGGGCGCCGGCCGCGAGCGCGCGCAGCAGCGCCGGAGGAAGCGCCAGGTCCGCACTACCGAGGTTGAGAGCGTCATAGCCGATGTCCCCGAGGCCTGCGATCATGGCTCTGCTCGTCAGATCGACCAGTGGAGCGTTGCGGGCGTCCTCGAAGTGCTTGAGGAACGTGCCGCCGGTGTCGAGGAGCAGCAGCGGCGTCTTCGTCGCGCGCTCGCGCTCCACCCAGGTCGCCCGCCTGGGCAGACCGCCCAGGAGATTGGAGTGTCAGCCGCAGGGTTCAAGGTAGCCGCTGACGTCCCCGGTGAAGGCGATCGTCAGCCGCAGCGGCTGGGTCCCGCCGCCCCATGCGGCATCCGGACGCACTGCGCCCGTCGCGAGGGCCATGAGCGCCGTCAGGGTGCAGAGGCGCAGGAAAAGTCTCATCCTTCGTTCCCCCGGGCGTGAGGGGTGTCGGGCAGGGGAAGGCCGAGACGCCCCATGATCCGCTTCAAATCGCCCCAGGCGTGCTTCTTGTCGGCCGGGGTGCGAAGCAGGTAGGAGGGGTGGAAGGTCGGCAGCAGAGGGATTCCCAGGTACTCGAAGAACTGCCCGCGCAGCTTCCCGAGGGAATCATGGCGCGACAGCAAGGCGTGCGTCGCGTGTCTGCCGAGCGAGCAGATGATCTCCGGGCGGATCAGGGCGATCTGTGCGCGCAGGTAGGGGAGACAGGCCGCAACCTCGTGCTCGAGCGGGTCCCGGTTCCCGGGAGGGCGGCACTTGAGGGTGTTCGCAATAAATACCTCGTTGCGCGCGAGCCCCATCGCCACGATCATCTGGTCGAGCAGCTTGCCTGCTTTCCCGACGAACGGGCGGCCCTGCCGGTCCTCGTCCTCCCCGGGCGCCTCGCCGACAAACAGGAGACGGGCCTTCGGGTTGCCCTCGCCGGGGACGGTGAGCGTCCGCGTGGCGTGCAGGGGACATTTTGTGCAGGAGCCGATCGCCTGGGCGATCTGCTCGAGCGAAACCCAGGGGAGCGGCTCATCCAGGTGCCGCGGCGTCGACACCGCCGCCGGGGCTGGAGCAGTCGGTTGCAGGGCTGCGTTGGTCTGGCGCTGCCGCTCCGGCGATTGCGCGAGGCGGGTCGTCGATTGTCCGGGGGGTGCCGCCGAATGCGTCGGCGACGGCTCGAAGCCAGGCCAGCGGCTCTCGCGCACTCGCCCGAGCAGGTCGCGCGCCTGACGGGCGATATCGGCGATTTCGGTACGGGGTTCCCGGTGCGGGAGTCGCGCCGCCCGAGCAGGGCGACAACCTCGTCGATGATCCGCTCCGCAACCAGGGTCTTCGGGGAGAGCGGCACGGCGACGTGGCGCCCGTCGCGGGTGAAGATCTCGACCTGGTTGGTGTCGGTGTCGAAGCCCGCGCCCGGCAGCGTGACATCGTTGGCGACCACGAGATCGAGGTTTTTCCCTGCGAGCTTCTGCCGCGCCGCCGCTGTCGGGTCACCCGTCTCGGCCGCGAAGCCGACGAGTATCCGCTGCCCGCGGCGGGCGCCGATCTCGGCAAGAATGTCCGGCGTCGGCTCGAGTTCCACGACGAGGTTCCCACATGCGGCCTTCTTGATTTTCTCCGCCCGGGGGCTGCTGGGGCGATAGTCTGCCACGGCCGCAGCCATGACGACCACGTCGGCGCCATCCAGGCGCGCAAGAACCGCCTCGCGCATCTGTTCGGCGGTGACGACGGGGACGATGTCGACGCCGGCGGGGCTGGGCAGTGAAATCGGGCCGGTGACGAGCGTCACCGCCGCCCCCCGATTGCGGGCCGCGGCGGCCACGGCGAGGCCCATCTTGCCGGAGGAGCGGTTTGAAAAAAAGCGCACGGGGTCAAGCTGCTCGCGCGTCGGCCCCGCGGTGACCAGCACCCGCCGGCCGGCGAGCTCCCGCGGCCCGAGGAGCAACGTGCGCGCCTGCGCGTGGATCGTTTCGACTGCGGCAAGGCGGCCGTAGCCGGCATCCTCAGCGGCAAGGGCGCCGCTCTCGGCAGGGACCGTGTGCACGCCGCGGGCGGCAAGGGTTGCAAGGTTCGCCTGTGTGGCAGGGTGCAGGATCATCCGGGTGTTCATTGCCGGGGCGACCAGCACAGGACAGGTCGCGGCGAGCAGGAGCGTCCCGAGCAGATCGTCGGCGATCCCGGCGGCCATCTTCGCCAGCACGTTCGCCGTGGCCGGGGCCACGATGATCAACTCGGCGTCGTGAGCAAGAGCGAGGTGCTCGATCGGGCTTCCCGGGTGACAGGCCCAGAGGTCGTCGGCAACCGGACGGCCCGAGAGCGCCTGGAAGGTGGCCGGACCGACGAAGCGCTTGGCGTTTTCGGTCATGACGACCGTGACGTCGGCGCCGTCCTTCTTCAGCAGGCGCAGCAACTCGACCGCCTTGTAGGCGGCGATTCCCCCGGTGACACCGAGCAGGACAGTACGATTCGCGAGCATTTTTGAATTATACGCTTGATCAGTTCAAACCGGCAATTCGCCGTGCTTCTCCCGGGAGACTCGCTGCAGTCGTGTATGAGCTGGGCGGAGGGGTGGCGCGGAGGGGAGGTTTTAAACGATTACTCGGACTCGCCTTTGACGGGATGCGCCGACAGGCGCTGCGAGATGGTCTCGCCCTGGACCGCCGAGAGGATCACGTGATTCGAGTCCGTGACGATGATCGAGCGCGTTCGCCGCCCCTGGGTCGCGTCCACGAGCCGGCCGGCCTCGCTTGCGTCGTCCTTGAGGCGCCTTGCCGGCGAGGATCCGGGGTGGACCACCGCCACGACGCGGGCGGCCGCGACGACGTTGCCGAAGCCGATGTTGACGAGCGTGATCGCCACGGGCGTCGGGCCTCAGTCCGCGTGGGGGATGATCTCGCGGATCGCCTCGGTGATCTGGTTGATCTTGAAAGGCTTGTCGATGACGGAGCGCACACCGAGCGAGCGGGCCTCCTCGATGACCGCCTTGAGCGTCTTGCCGTACCCGGTGATCATGACCACCGCGCTGCTCGGTGCGGCTTCGCCGAGCTTGACGAAGGTCTCGAGCCCGTTCATCCCGGGCATGTTCACGTCGAGGAATATGACGTCGTAGTGCGACTCCTTCGCCTTGCGCAGAGCCTCCTCGCCGGAATTCGCCGTCTCGGTGCGGTAGCCTTCGGCAGAGAGCAGCCGGCGCATCGCGAGGGTGAGGTTCATCTCGTCGTCGACGACGAGGACGGTGATCTCGGCGCGCTTCTTGGGCTCCGCCTGTTTGGGTGCCGCGGCCGCCTTCGGTTTCCTGCCCATTACGTTCCTCCTTGCGCGTCGCCCGTGACGCGGCATTGTTACTCCAGGTTCTGGACCTGCTCCCGGACCTTTTCCAATTCGAGCTTGCCCCGGATCGCCAGCTGGGCAAGCGCGCCGGTGTTCGCCTTCGCCGCTGCCGTGTTCAACTCCCGGTTCATCTCCTGAAGCAGGAAGTCCATCTGTCTCCCCGCGGGGCCGACTCCCGCGAGCGTTGCGGCGCAGGTCTCGAGGTGACCGCCGAAGCGCGTCAACTCCTCGGTGACATCGCTTTTCATCGCCAGCAGCGCCGCCTCCTGCTCGAGGCGCTCGGGGGCCAGCCGCCCCGGGCCGAAGAGTTCGGTCGCGCGGATCGCGATCGCCTCCTTGAGCTGGCGGGCGACCGCCGGGGCGAGCGCGAGCATCTGCGCGTGAACCGCGCGCAACTCCTCGAGCGAAGCCCCGAGAACCGCCGCCAGCGCCGCGCCCTCGCGCCGGCGCGCCAGCGCAAGCTGGTCGCAGGCGGCGGCGAAGGCGGTCATCATCCCCGCGCGCAGCTCCTCGAGGTCGTCCGGCGCAGCCTCGAAGCGGAAGATCTCGCGGAACTGCGAGAGGGTGGCGAGGTCGAAGCGGTTCTCCACCCCGAGCCTCGCGGCTGCTGCGGCAAAACCCGCAGCAGCCTGCGCGAGCAGGCCCTCGTCGACCACAAACCGTCGCGCCGCCCCTTCCTGCCGCTCGAGCAGAACGCTGGCGTCTACCGCCCCGCGGCCGAAACGGTTCCGCAGCGCCGTGCGCAATTCGTGTTCCCAGGCATTCAGTTCGCGGGGGATGCGGAGCTTAACCTCGAGAAACCGGTGATTGACGCTCTTGATCTCGACCCCGACCTGGTACCGCTCGCTGCGGTACTCCCCGCGACCGTAGCCAGTCATGCTTTCCGCCATGACCACCTCCGGTGTCACAACGAATCCTAGGAGCGGCGCGCTTGAATGTCAACCGATATTACGCCTGCGTTTGACTCGATCCGGCGCATCCCCTACCATGCGGCGAACAGACAAGCGCAGCCATGGAAGCCATCGTCCTCAAGGCCGTGGCGCGCGAGCTGGCAAAGGAACTGCCGGCGCGCGTTCAGGCCATCCAGCAGCCCTCGCCGCGGGAGCTCGTGCTCCTGGTGCGGGGCGCTACCGAGCGCCTGCTGCTCATCTCGATCGACCCGGAGGCCCCGCGCCTGCACCTGCTCGCCGCGCGTCCTGCGGCCCTCCCGGCGCCGACGGCTTTTTGCCGGCTCCTGCGGAAAAGGCTGGAGGGCCGGGTGCTGGTCCGCGCCGAATGCCCCGGCGTCGAGCGCTCGGTCACGCTGGCGTTTGCGGCGCCGCGTGGCGCAACCACCGACTTGCTGCTGGTCGCCGAGCTGATGGGCAAACACAGCAACCTGATCCTGCTGGACGCCGCGACCGGGCTGGTCGTCGACTCGCTCCAGCACGTCGCCCCGCCGATGAGTCGTGTGCGCACCGTGTTGCCCGGCCTTCCCTACGCGCCGCCGCCGGCCTCGGGGCGGATTCCCCTCGACGCCCTCGATGCGGCTGCATTTGCGTCGATCTGGCGCGAGACCGGAGGAAGTCCCGAGGCTCTCTTCCGCCGCGTGCTCGGCCTCGGTCCCGGCGTGCTGGCGCTGGCCCGGGGGCACGCGTGCCTGAAGCCGGGATTTGCCGCCGACCTCGGGACGGCGGTGTACGCCGCGCTCGGGGAGTGCGCTGCGCGCGTTGACTGCGGCGCCTACCAGCCGGTGTTCTACCCCGAGCGCGGGGTGCTGCTGCCGCTGCCCGTGCCCGGATGGGAATCCGAGTCCCAGGTCAGGTCGCCGACCATGAACGAGGCGGCGGCGGCGTTTTACGAGCGCCGGATCGACCGGCGCGTTACCGACAAGCGCCGGGACGAGCTGAGCCGCGGGCTGCGGCGGGAACTCAAACGGCTGGCGGCCGAGGAGACGCTGAGGTGCGAAGAGGCCGGAGCAGAAGGGGAGGTGAGCTTTCTCCAGGGGGCTGCCGCTGGCCTCGCGGCCGCGGCAGCCTCAGTGCCGAAGGGTGCGCGCGTGTACCTGTTCGCTGATCCGGTTACCGGCAATCGCAGGGAGATTCCCCTCGACCCGGCGCTCGGGCCACGGCAGAACGCCGAAGCGCTGTTTCGCCGCTCTCGCAAGATCCGTCGCCGTGCCGCACTCGCGGCGCAGAAACTGCCGGCGATCATCGCGCGCCGCCGCTTCCTCGAGGATGAGCTGGCCCTCGTGGCGACACTGCCGCCGGAGGCTCTTGCCGAACGTCAGCCGGCCGAGGCCGCCTCCTCGGCGAAGCCGGCTGCCTCGGCGCCGGCGAAGGCACCGGCCGGCATCAGGGAGTACCGTTCCCCGGACGGGTGGCGTATCCTTGTCGGCAAGAGTGCCGCCGGCAATGACCATCTCACGGGGCGTATTGCCGCGCCGGACGATTACTGGTTCCATGTCCGGGACTATCCCGGCGCGCACGTGGTGCTCAAGGGTGCGGGAGCCCGGCCGCCGGAGGAGGCGATCCGGGCGGCCGCCTCGGTCGCGGCCTGGCACAGCGGCGCCCGCACGGAGCGGTTGGTCGATGTTGCCTACACGAGGAGAAAGAACGTGCGCAAAGTAAAAGGCGGCCTCCCGGGGAAGGTGATCCTCGGGGAGTCGGCAACGGTTCGGGTTCGTCCCGAAGTCCCCGCTGCTGTCGAGGAATAACCAGCGTGAAAACGGTTCCCTCGGCGTGCTGATGCGCAGGTCGATCCTCTATGTTGCCGCGCTTGCCGCGGCGGCGACGGCAGTTTTTTTTACGACCTATTTCTTCGGCAGACATCCCTCCCTCGAAGCCGAGCTGGAGAGGTTGACCGCGCCGCGTCCTCTGGCAGATCCCGGGAGATCGAAGGGAATCCCTTCGCTCCAGCCTGCCGAACCTGCACCCGAGGTGCCGGTCGCGCCACGGGAAACGGGCAGCGAGCCTCTTGGCGAAGGGATACGGCTGACCCGCTCGCCGCTGGAACCCGCCGGCATGGTGATCGTCGCGGATCTGCCGGCACTTGCGCAGACTTCCCAGGGCCAAGCCCCGTCGCTGGGGAGCGGGCTTGCGGCCTTTCTCTCCCGGCCACCGGCCGGCTTGCGGATCGGGATGCGTGCGCTGGCCGGGTCCGCTGGCGAATGCGCCGTCACCGATGTCGTCAGCGATCCCGGGGCGTGGGGAGCCGGCGAGCTTTCAACCGCAGATGATGCCTTCTCCGGGCTGGGTCTCGGGCCGCGCAATCCCGCCAAGGCCGTTGAAGCCGCCGCGGAAGACCTCAAGGGCGTGCCCGGAGAACGAGCCATCGTTGTCCTCGCCGGTGGTGAGGCGGGGTGCAATTCCGACCTCTGCGGCTCGCTCCCGCCCCCCGGCGGCCCGGCGCAGCGCATTTACGTGCTGCTGCTCGCTCTCCGCCCCGGGCCAGACACCGAAGCCGGGATGCCCGAGGCCGGTTCCGCCGGGACTCCGCCGCCGGTGTTCGAACCGGTCTGGGCTGCACCGTACCGCTGCCTTGCGGAGCGCAGCGGCGGCACGCTCGCGGCAGTCTCGACGCCTGCCGAGTTGGAGGCGGCCTTGCGTCGCATCGCCGCCCGGCTGGAGTCCGCGGTGGTGGTCAAGGCGTTCCATTACACGGGGCAGGAGGTCAAAGGGATCTCTCCGGGGGGTGAGGCTGGGTGGGGTGTCACGCTGAGCGTCGACCGCGGCACTGGCGACGGGGCGCAGACGCAGGAGTCCGAGCTCTTCCCCGCGGCGTTCGCCGTCCCCGGAGGCGTTCACGTCGTCAAGGCCAGGTACGGCGGGCAGGAGCGCACCGCCGCCGTCGCCGTGTCGCCCGGGGAGCGCGCCGAAGTGAGCGTCGTCTTCGCGACGGGAGAACTGTACCTGCAGGCGCTCGATGCCGCCGGGGTCGAGATCGTCGGCGACAGCACCGGTTTCCGCTGCGCCTGGGGCATCGATGTTTTCGCGGAAGACGGCGAGGATACCCGGCCGGCGGGCAGCTCCTGCAGCTTCCCGGCTCGTCTCGAGCTGGCCCCGGGCTCCTATCGGATTCGCGCCCGCTGGAAAGGGATCGAGAAGGTCGTCGACGAAGTGACGGTGGAGGCCGGCGCGAGCGCGGTGCGTTCCGTCTCGTTCGCCAGGGAAAACGAATGATCGGGATGGGCCTGTTTCAATGGCCTGATGAAGGGAGGCGTCGTGCGCTATCGTGAGGGTCTGCTCAAGCTGTTCCGGGAGAATTTCCGCCTCAGGAAGTCCGAGCGCGTGCTCGTCTTCGCCGATCTTCCGGACAAGCAGGTTCCGGGGTGGGTGCGCCAGCACCGCTGCGCGCGCGAAGCGGCGGAGGTGGCCGCCGAGTTGGCGGGCGAGGCCACGCTCGTCGAGTACGCCCCGACGGGGACGCACGGCGCCGAACCGCCTGCCGGGCTCTGGGCCGAGTTCTTCGGCGCGGAGGCGGTTGGCGCGCTCGAGCGTGCCGGACTGCTCGCGCGGATACTCGCAAAGCGGGCGAGCCGGCGCGATCTGGCCGCGGCCGAGAAGATCCTTCGCCCCGGCGTCGGCACAGCCCCGCAGGTGGTCGTCGGGCTCTCGCGCTACTCCACGACCCACACGCGGTTTCGTGGCTTCGCCACCGGGTTGGCGCGGGCGCGTTACGCGAGCATGCCGATCTTCGACCCGCTGATGTTCGCGGGGCCCATGGCGGTGGACTGGCAGGACGTGGCGCGCAAGACCCGCGCTTGCGCGGCCGTGCTCAATAAAGCCGAGCGCGTCGTGGTCCGCGGCGCCAACGGCACCTACCTCAGGATGGATCTCGGCGATCGGGTCTGCCACCCGGACGACGGTTTGCTGCACACGCCGGGCAAGTACGGCAATCTTCCGGCGGGAGAAGCGTTTCTCGCGCCGCTCGAGGGGACAACGCAGGGTGTCCTCGTCGCGGAGTGGTCGCAGACGGACCGGCTCAAGAAGCCGATGACGCTCTGGGTGCGCGACGGACTGCTGTACCAGGTCGAGGGGGAGGGGCCGGCGGCGGACCTGCTGAGGAAGAAGGTCCGCGCGAGCCCGCTCAACGCGAACGTCGCGGAGCTGGGCGTAGGCACCAACCCTGGCGCGAAGCGGCCGGACAATATCCTGGAGTCCGAGAAGATCCTCGGCACGATCCACGTGGCGTTCGGGGACAACCATGGTTTCGGCGGCAAGGTGTCGACGCCGTTCCACCAGGATTACGTGGTCTTCAAGGCATCGCTGACGGCGGAGCTGCCTGGCGGGAAGCTGAAGCAGATCCTGAGCGACGGGAAATGGTTATTGTAGTGGCAGCGTGATCGCCAGGATCAAATCCCGTCGGAGTGCTTGATGTTCCCGTGCGGGCTGCTGGGTCCTGACGCTGCGGGCCTCCCCTTCGCGCCACCCCTTCGCCCTGTCAGTGCCGCGCCGGGTCAGAGCCAGTCCGCGAGCTGCTCCAGCGTTCCCCGGCGATCAGCGAGGGGCGACTCCCGCGGCGCCGTGCCCGGGCGCTCGGCGAGCCAGGTGGCGATTCCCACGGTCTTCGCGGCCATGTCCATCAGCGGATTGTCGCCGACCATCAGGCACTGCTCTGCGCGGCGGCCGGTCATCGCGAGGGTCTGCCGGAAGTACCCGGTGTGGGGCTTGGTCCAGTTCATCGACTCCGCGCCCGTCACCAGCGCGAAGGAGACGTCGCCGAGGCCCGCCCAGCGCAGCCGGGCGTGGATCGCATCGAGAAAGAAAACGGGATTCGTCGCGATGACCAGCTCGTACCCGCGGCCGAGCGCCCGCTCCACGAGGGAGAGAGTCCCGGGGATCGGGCGCACGAGCCGATGCATGCGCTCGAACTCCTCGCGGTGAAAGGCGGCGAGGAGTTCACGGACCTGACGGGCGGTGCGCCCGACGGCGGGAGCGAAGGCTTCGAGAAAGACCAGATCGAGCGTGCGCGCTCCGTCGGTCGCCGCCATCATCGAGCGTGCGGCATCGGCCATCGCCTGCGAGATCCGGCGCGTCTCGCCCGGACCCCCGAAACGTGCTGCCGCGAGCGGGAAATAGGCATCCAGGAAGCCGCGCATGTCGACGTCGAGGAGCGTGCCGTCGAGATCGAGCAGCAGGGTCGTGAAGCGCGGTGGATTCACCACGGCCCCGTGCGGGCTGCGGGATCCTGTCGCTGCGCGCCGTCGGGGTCCCCCGCTTCGCGCCACCCCGCCTTCACTGTCCCGACGGCGTGCATGCTATGGGCCGGCTACAGGGTGTAGATCTCATCGTCCGAGAGGGTGCGGATCCCTTGCTCGCGCAGGACGTCGACGGCCTCGGGGATCTTCTCGACCTCAACGACAAGCACGGCGCGCCGCTTGTCCTCGACCACGAAGCCGTAGGCGTCCTCGATGTTGATCCCCGCCTTGCTCAGCGCCTGCGTCGCGGCGAGCAGCCCCCCGGGGCTGTCGTCCATCACGACGGCGACGATCTCGCGCTTGAACACCGAGACGCCGCCGGCCGCGAGTGCGGCGTAGGCTTTCTCGGGGTCGTCGACGAGCAGCTTGATAACCCCGAAGCCGTCGGCCGTGGCGATCGTGATCGCCCGGATGTTGACCCCGGCCTCGCCGAGGATGCGCGAGGCCCGCTCGATGCGTCCGGGCCGGTTTTCCGCAAAGACCGCGATCTGGTGCGCCATGACTCTCCTCCAGCGGCCGCGCCGCTACTTTTCCCGCCGGTCCTCGACGCGGACGGCCTTGCCCTCGGGCCTGGGCAGGCTGCCGTGCTCCAAGAGCTCGACACGGGCGCTGACGAGGAT
This sequence comes from uncultured bacterium, assembly GCA_964513745.1. GTDB lineage: Bacteria > JAUVQV01 > JAUVQV01 > JAUVQV01 > DATDCY01 > DATDCY01. The sequence continues at coordinate 12,887 of CAZEOK010000008.1, read as the reverse complement.
CTCGCCGCGCAGCTCGTCCGCGATGTGCTTGCGCAGCGCCTCGAGCGCGTGCAGGTCGCCGCGGAAGGCGTCGGGCTTGAGTTCGGCGCGCACCGTGAACTGCTCGAGGTGGTTGATCGTCGCCAGCACGATCAGGAAGTCGCTCCCGAGCTCCGCGAAGCGCATCAGCACGCGCTCGACCTGCACCGGGTAGATGTTGACGCCCTTGACGATCAGCATGTCGTCGGTGCGCCCGGTGATCCGCTCGATCCTCCGGTGCGTGCGCCCGCAGGCGCAGGGCTCCGCGCGCAGGCTCGTGACGTCGCGGGTGCGGTAGCGCAGCAGCGGCATCCCCTCGCGCGTCAGGTTCGTCAGCACCAGCTCGCCGCGCTGGCCCTCGGGCAGCGGGCGCCCGCTCTCCGGGTCGACGACCTCCGCCAGGTAGGCGTCCTCCCAGAGGTGCAGACCGTCCTGCTCGGGGCACTCGAACGCCACCGCGGGGCCGTTGAGCTCGGAGAGGCCGTAGCAGTTGTAGGCGCGGATGCCGAAGAGCTCCTCGATGCGCTTGCGCGCGGCATCCGAGTGCGGCTCGGCGCCGAGCACCGCGAGCCGCAGCCCCATGCCGCGGGGGTCCTCGCCGACCTCGTGGAAGGTGTCGATCAGCCGCAGCGCGTAGGAGGGGATGATGTGCAGCACCGTAGTGCCGAAGTCCTTCATCAGCGCGATCTGCCGGCGGCTGTTGCCGGCGCCCGCCGGGATCGTCAGTGCGCCGAGCCGCTCGGAGCCGTAGTGCAGGCCGAGCCCGCCGGTGAACAGGCCGTAGCCCATCATGTTCTGGAAGACATCGCCGGGGCGCGTGCCGATCATCCAGAGCGAGCGCGCGACCAGGTCGGTCCACGCCGCGAGATCGCGGCGGGTGTGGAAGACCGCGGTCGGGCGGCCCGTCGTCCCCGACGAGGAGTGCAACCGCACGAGGCGGTCCTTGCGGACGGTCAGGAAGCCGTACGGGAAGTTCTCGTCCGAGCGCAGGTCGTCCTTCACGGTGAAGGGCAGGCTCTGGAGGTCGGCGAGGGAAGTGAAACTCGCCGGATTGAATCCGATCGCCCGGAACACCCGGCGGTAGTGCGGCGAGCGACAAGCGCGGGCCAGTGTCTTCTGCAGTCGCGTCACCTGCAGGCGCTCGAGTTCCGCGCGGTCGAGCGTCTCCAGCTCCGGGGCCCAGAAGGGCTGGGAATTTCGTGCGCGAGCCATGCTGGATTGGAATTCTAGCGCCCCGGCTGTTGCCGTGTCAAAGATGGCCGCGGACTTGCGCGGGAGGTGTCGCCAACGGTACCGGAGGGGCTGCAAGCGGTCGGTTGACCGCGCTGTGCGCGTGGTTCATGATTCGCAATCATGCCCCACGGTGGTCAGGTGCCGGCCCCGGCCGGGATCGCGGCGGGCCTCTGTCGCCGTCTTGCGGCGGTTCGTGACCAGGAGCAGCGGGCACGTGCGCTCGGCGGCCTGCTGGCCGCGTACGAGCCCGAGCTGATCGCCGCGGTGCTCGCTCAAATTCTCGATGCGGCGGATCGGCACCGTCCGGGTGCCGACCTGCTCGTCAAGGCGATGATCTCTCCCGGGCTGCGGTTCGTCTGGGACGAAGGCCTCGCCCTCCAGGTCGTGGCTCACGCCCGCCGCGATGGCCGCTTCGACCTGGCCGGGATGTTTCTCGACCTGCCGCCCATGGACGCGCGCCTCGAGCCGGCGCCGCCGCCGCTGCCGCGGGCAATGGCGAAGGTGCCCCTCGGCATGCGGCGCTCGCTGGCGCGCCGCAACGACATCGGCCTGATCGAACGCCTCCTCGGGGACCCCGACCCGGAGGTCCTCGCGAACCTGCTGAACAACCCGCGGATCACCGAACTGGAGGTCGTGCGCATGGCGGCTCGCTCGCCGGTCCGCGAGGAGGTGCTTACGGCGATCGCCCGGCATCCGCGCTGGAGCAGCAGTCACCGCGTCCGGCTCGCGCTCGCTCACAATCCCGGGACGCCGACCGGGATCACGCTCGGGTTGCTGCACCTGTTGCTCATTCAGGACCTTGAGGAGCTGGCGCGCGACGGCAGGCTCTCCGGCGTGGTGACCTCGCGCGCCGAAGCGCTGCTCGCCGGCCGCCGCTGAGTTCGGCGCTGACGTCACTGTTTTATGTTGACAAGCCCGAGAGGTTGCCGAAAGCTCGTGCCATCAAGGTCCAGATACACCTAAGCTGACTGCCTCCGATGGTCCGAGGATGAGCGCTGGGAGTTGATCGATGGCGTTGCGTATAACATGATCCCAGCCCCGTCGCGCACGCATCAGGCGATCGTCGGGGAGTTACACCTGCAGGTCGGCAACCATCTCCGTGGGAAAAGCTGCAAGGTCTACACCTCCCCCTTCGATGTGCGTCTCCCGGCGCCGGGCGAATCAGATGAATCTCCGAGCACGGTCGTCAAACCTGACCTTGTAGTGGTATGCAACCCGGGGAAGCTCGACGACCGGGGCGGCAAAGGCGCACCGGACCTGGTGATGGTGTTTCGCCTGGGGGCTGATGCCGCGTATGGCCGGCCGGCGAACTACACGCTCGGAGACCGCATTGCCTTCGGCGTGCTGCCGGAGTTGGAGGCCGATCTGTTTGCCTACGCGGATTATCGCCAGATTGCCGCGGCAAAGACGATGGGGCTGCAGACAAGGCTCGTATGATCCGAAGAGCGAATCGGGCTATATGAACTCCAACTCGGCGTAAAGAGGCAGGTGGTCCGAGGCGAAGCGCGCCTCGCGCAGGTGCGAGCGAAAGAGGTGGTGCACCCGCAGGTTGCCCCGCACGTAGAGCGCGTCGAGCGCCCGCACCGGCGCCCAGGCCGGGAAAGTGGGGGCGGGGCGCTGCGGGACATGAAATCCCGCCGGTTCGAAGAATGTCCGTCCGAGCCGCCCCCAGACATCGTTGAAGTCCCCGCCAACGATGACCGGCGAGCGATCCGCGAGCCCGGCGAAGGGGTGGTCGTCAAAAAAACGCTCGAGTTGCCAGATGCGCTCGAATCCTGCCAGCCCGAGATGCAGGTTGAAGACATGCAGTGTGCGCGGCCGCCCGCCGTGGACCCCCGGCACGCTGAGCGCGGCATACACGGCGCTGCGACGCTTGCGCCCCGGATAGGTCAGGTCGATGTTCCGCGCCGCGGCGATCGGATGGCGGCTGAGCACGGCGTTGCCGTAGGCCCCGCCGCCTCGCACCCGGACGTTCGGGAAAAACGCCCGGTGCGGCATCCCGAGGGATTCGCCGAACAGCTCGGCCTGGCGGTCGCGCTGCGAGCGGCGGGCGCCGTCGTCGACTTCCTGGAGCAGCAGGAGGTCGGGGGAATAATGTCCGAGCACGGCGGTGACGCGCTCGGGCCGGTAGCGCCGGTCGAGCCCGCCGATCCCCTTGTGGACGTTGTAGGTCAGCAGTCGGAGGCGCACAGCCGCCCCCCGTCAGATGCCTGTCGAGGAAGCGCTCAATCGACCTTTTTGAATGACGCGCGCTTCGCCCCGCAGATCGGGCAGGTTTCGGGCGGCTCGCCCTCGACGGTGTTGCCGCAGACATCGCAGACCCAGTACGCGGTGTCGGCGTTCTTGCCGAGGTTGGACAAGGCCTTCCGATAGAGTTCCGCGTGGATTTTCTCGACGGCGTTGGCGAACCGGAAGGAGCGCGCCGCCGCGGCGTTCCCCTCGGCCTCGGCAGCCGCGATCATCCCGGGATACATCTTTTCGAACTCGTGAGTCTCGCCGCTGATAGCCTCGCCGAGGTTGGCGGCCGTGTCCTTGATCCCGCCGAGAACGCGCAGGTGGGCATGTGCGTGCACGGTTTCGGCCTGCGCCGCGGCGCGAAAGAGCCGGGCGACGGCCGGGTGCCCGTCTTTTTCCGCCTGGGCGGCGAAAGCCAGGTATTTCCGGTTTGCCTGCGACTCCCCGGCAAACGCTTCCTTGAGGTGTGCGCTGGTTTTGCTCATTTCTCCCTCCCCTGACTCCTGATCGATCGGGTGGTCGATGCCGTTCGTCGCGCGATTATGCAGCAATTACCCCCAGCCCTCAAGCCTGACCTCCCCGTCCTGCTGTCTCAGCGGTCTGCGATGGCGATGCCGCGGCGCTCGAGCAGCGTTCCCTCGAGCCGGTAGCACTCGACGAGAGCCTTGAGCAGACCGGCGACGGCGGTTTCCGAGTCGTTCTCGGCCTGGAGCAGGTCGCGCTGTGCCTGCGCGACGAGAAACGCCGTGGATTTGCCGACCCGGAACTTCTCGGTCTCGGCGCGCAGCTTCTCCGCCTGGAGTCGGCGCGTGGCGGCGGTCGCGGCGACCTGGGCGCGCAGCCGGCCGGCCTCGATCCAGGCGCCGCGTACGTCGACTTCAACGAGCTGGGCGAGGTTCTCGAGGGAGATCTCCGTCTGCCGGTGCGTGAGGGCGACACGGCGGTCGGCGGCGATGGCGGCGCGGTTGCCAAGAGGCAGGCTCAAGGTCAGCCCCGCCGAAAGGTCGCGCCCATCGTCCGGTGCGAGGCTGCCGCCGAAAGAACCTGCATAGCCGGTGGCGCCGAGGGTGATGAAGAAATCGAGCCGCGGCAACAGCCCGTTACGCGTCTGCACGAGATCCAGGTCGCCGCGCTCCAGTTGCAGGCGCGCCTGGGCAAGGTCCGGGCGCCGGCGCAGGGCCAGGGTGACGTGGTCGGCGACAGGGGCCGGATCGTCTGCCGGCAGCGCCGGAACGTCGGTGACCGAGACCGCGCGCGCGAGCGCGTCGGCCCCGGGAGGATTGACGAGCCGCAGCAGCTTGAGCCGGCCGGCGTCGCGCGCGCTTCTTGCGTTGATCAGGGCCTCGCGTCGCAAGGCGACCTCGGCTTCGGCGGCCGCCTGCTCGATCTCCGCTAGCCGCCCGACGGCGATCCGCTCGCGTACCTCGGTGAGCTGGGTCTCGGCGATCCCGAGGGAGCGCTCGACGATGGCGACGCGGCGGTCGGCGAGCAGGTAGTCCCAGCAGGCCTGTTCGACCTGGGCGACGAGGCTCTCGGTGAATCCCTGCAACTCGAAGCGCGAGAGCGCGGTGTCGAGCCTGGCCTGCCGCACCGCGGCGAGGTTGACGTCGGTTCCTCGCCCCTGGAGCAGGGCCTGGGTGATGCTCGCCTCGAGGCGCGTGGTGGCGCTGTCGGCGGAGCCGGAGCGCGAGGCGTCGATGCCGATTCCGAGGGTTGTCCCCGTGGCCAGCAGGCGCCTGGCGCCGAGCGAGAGCTGCTGGGAGTCGCCGTCGCTCAGCGTGCCGTCGGTGCCCTGAGGGCTGCGGCTGAACGAGCCGGAGAGCGTGCCGTCGACGGTGGTGTCGAAGGTCGCCTCGGCCGTGATCTCGCCGAGGCGCGTGATCTCCGGTGCGATGCGCTGCACCGCGAGGCTGCGGTTGTTGGCAAGGCTCTCAACCACCGCCTCGGCGACGCTCAGGGACAGCGGCGGGCCGGGCAGCGGCTCGGCGACAAGTGCCGTCACGCCGAGATCTGGTGCGCAGAGCAGAATGAATATCAGAACGGTCCACGCCATTCTCATCAATGTTACCCCGCAGTCATGGTAAGGGAGCACTGCAGGATCGAGCCGAGACAAGGCGCGCGACGAAGCGAATGCCGAGGTGTACTGGTGCGCACCGCAGTCGCAGGCCGATACCGCAGCGCGAGTTCATTCATAGCGCAGGGCTTGTATCGGGTCGAGGCGCGAGGCCCGCCAGGCCGGGTAAAAACCGAAGAAGATGCCGACGGCCGCCGCGACCCCCATCGACATCATCGCGCTCGAGAGGTCGAGCACGGTGCTCAGCGGGCTGTATTTGGCGATAAGCAGCGCAGCCCCCGAGCCGACGCCGAGGCCGATGACCCCGCCGAGTCCGCTCATGATCACGGACTCGACGAGGAACTGGAGCAGGATGTGCGCGTCGCGCGCGCCGATGGCCTTGCGGATGCCGATCTCCCGGGTGCGCTCGGTGACCGTCACCAGCATGATGTTCATGATCCCGATGCCGCCGACGAGCAGCGAGATGGCGGCGATCCCGCCGAGCAGGTACTTGAAAACGCTCGTGACCTCGTTGGCGCTCTCGCGGATGTCCGCCATGTTGGTGACCTGGAAATCGTTGTCGGCGCCCGGAGCGATGCGGTGCTCGCGGCGCAGCAGGCGGGTCACGCTCTCCTGCACCGCGGCCAGCTCCACCCCCGCCGCGGCCTGGATTTCGATCTGACGCAATCTTGTCACGCCGAAGAGCAGCTGCATCGCGACCGTGTAGGGCACGGTGATGCGGTCGTCGGGGCTCATCCACCCCTCGCCCTTGGGCCTGGTCACCCCGATCACCTGGAAGTTGATGCCGTTGACCTTGATGGTCTCGCCGAGCGCATCGCTCGCCCCGAAGATGTTCCTGGCGGCGACGGGGCCGATGATCGCCACGCGCGCCATCCGGTCGACCTCCCCCTCGGTGAAGGGACGCCCGCGGTCGAGCTGGATGTCGCGCAGACGCAGGTAGGTCGTCGCGGTGCCGACGACCGTGGTCCGAGCGTTGCGGTTGGCGTACTTGATCTGCGCGTTGCCCTGGACGATGGGGGCGATCATCGCAATCCCGGGGACCTCGCGCGCGATGGCCTGGGCCTCCTCCAGGGTGAGGTTCTGCTGGAGACCGGAGATGACCCCTCCGGTGCCGCGCTGCCCCGGCTGCACGATCAGCAGGTTGGTGCCCATGGCGTTGAAGCGGTCCATGACCTGCTTTTGCGCGCCGCTGCCGATGGCGAGCATCGCGATCACGGCGCCGACGCCGATGATGATCCCGAGCATCGCGAGGATCGAACGCAGCTTGCTTGCGAGCAGGCTCTTGATGCCGACCTTGAAGACCGTCCAGAAGAGCATTGTCGTCGCCGTCCGCTCAGACCGCGACGGGCGCGGGGATGTCCTCGACGATGCGGCCGTCGCGCAGGCGCACCTGGCGCCCGCAGCAGGAGGCCACGCTCGGATCATGAGTGACGATCACGATCGTGTGCCCCTCGCGGTGCAGCGTCCGGAAGAGCCCCAGGATCTCCTGCCCCGTGCGGCTGTCGAGGTTGCCGGTGGGCTCGTCGGCCAGCAGCAGCGCCGGGTTCATCACGAGCGCCCGCGCGATCGCCACGCGCTGCCGCTGCCCGCCGGAGAGCTGGTTCGGCTCGTGGCCCATGCGGTCGGCGAGGCCGACGCGCCCGAGCGCGTCGGCGGCTTTCGAGCGCGAATTCGCCTGGCCGCCGTAGAGCAGGGGCAGCTCAACGTTTTCAAGCGAGCTCATGCGCGGCAGCAGGTTGAAGGTCTGGAAGATGAAGCCGATGCGGCGGTTGCGCACCTCGGCGAGGCGGTCGCGCGACATGTGCGAGACGTCCTCCCCGGCGAGGCGGTAGGTCCCCTCGTCGGGCCGGTCGAGACAGCCGATGATGTGCATCAGGGTGCTTTTGCCGCTCCCGGAGGGCCCGGTGATCGAAACCATCTCGCCCTCGCCGATGGTCAAATCGACACCGTCGAGCGCCGTGAGGGTTTCCCCGCCGAGCTCGTAGCGCTTGCAGATCTTTTCCGTGGCGATGATGTCCATCAGTGCAGGCGCATCATCGGCGGGCCGCCCGGGCGCTGCCCCTGGCCGTTCCACTTGCTGTCGGAGGCCTGGACCAGCACCGTGTCGCCGGCGGCGAGTCCCGACAGGACTTCGGTGCGCCGCCCGTCGCTGATCCCCGCGCTCACCTCGCGGTCGGTTCGGATTCCGTCCGCGGTCTGCAACGTGACCCAGTTCTTGCCGCCGCGCCGGAAGATCGCGTCCGAGGGGGCAAGCAGCGCCTCCTGCCGCTCGTCGATCAGGATCTCCACGGTGGCGGTCATCTCCGGGCGCAGCAGTTCCTTGTCCCGGGCGGTGACCTCGATCTTGACCTCGAACGTGACGACGTTGGAGACGTTCACGCCGCGCGGGGAAATCCGTGTCACCTCCCCGGAGAATTCGCGATTGCGGTGGGCATCGACGGTGACCTTCACGCGCTGGCCGGGGCGCACCTGGCCGATGTCGCTTTCGTCGACCGCCGCGAGAACGAAGATGCGCGAGAGGTCAGAAACCACGAGCGCCGTGGTCCCGCCCCCGACGTTGCTGATTCCCGAGGAGATGATCTGTCCGATCTGCACGGCGCGCTGCGTGACCACCCCGTCGACCGGAGCGACGACCCGGGTCTCGGCGAGGCGCTGCCGCGCCAGATCGAGGCTGACCTGGTCGTTGTCGACCTGGGCCTCGGCGATGCGTATCTGCTGGCGCGCCTGCTCCAGCGTGCGCGCCTGGTTCTTCAGCTCCTCGATGCGGGTGGCCGCGGCCTCGGCGTCTGCGGCGGCCTGTGCGGCCGAGGTCTCGGCGGTCTCAGCTTCCTCGGGGCTTGCAAGCCTCTTGCCCAGCAGCTCGCGTGTCCGGTCCGCCTTGGCGCGGGCGTCCTGCGCGCGGGCCCGGGCCGCGGTCAGGACGGCGTCGGCGCGCTGCCGGTCGGTCTTCAGCGTCTCGTCGGCGAGGGCGAGACTCTCGCGCGCGTTGATGAGACGGGCTTGCGAGGCGCGCACGGTGGCCTCGGCCTGGCGGACCCGCTGCTGTTCGTCGCGCGGGTCGAGCTCCAGCAGCAGGTCGCCCTTTGTCACGGTCTGGCTGATGTCGAAGGGGAGCTTGACGATCTCGCCGCTGGCCTTGCACTTGATCTCGACGTCGAGGTTCGAGACGACCTTGCCGGTGGAGCTCACGGACTGGCGCACCGGCCCGCGTTCGACCTTCGCCGTGGGGGTCGGCGCGGCCGCGGTATTCTTGGCGCTCCGGGCGTTCCAGTACCACGCCCCACCAGCGACGATACCGATCAAGGCAAGGACAATTATGGTTTTTTTCATGAGGGTATCATCTCCCGGACGCCACGGTACCCGTCAATTGGAAACCGCTCAACCGGAATGGTTCCCGGGAGCGCAGGACGGGCGCAGGCCGCGGCGCCTAGCGCACCACGGCCTTGAGAGCCTTCTCGATCGCGCCGGGCGCCGCGGAGATTTTCATGAATGTCCCCATCGACAGGTCCGGGAAGCTCTGGGCGATGCGGAACTTGCCGGGCAGCATCAGAACCTTGTTGCCGGAGACGAGAAATTCATAAGGCAGGTGGGCGGTGTGCCGCAGCTTCCCCTTGTCCGTCGCGTCCATGACGGTCGCGTCGCTGCCGGCGCCGTCGAGGATCGCCACGGAAAACAGGCTCTGCTCCTTGCCGGGGATGTCGATGCGGCTGATGCGTCGCACACCCTTGGACTGCGCCAGGCCCTTTTCGACCTGGTCGAGGGCCTCGGCGTAAGAGCCGTGCTGCGCGAGCACCTCCTGGTCGGTGAAGTAGGGCATCAGCGCCATGTAGTGATAGGAACGCAGTTGCGCCGCGGTGAATCCGTCCTTTGCGCCAAACGCGGTCGCGCCGCCAAGGGTCGTGTTCAGGGCGGCGGCGACGTCCGCGAGATCGGAGCCCATGCGGTAGACGCCGGCCATCCACGCGGGATTGGTGTACGCAACCTGCACGCTGCCTTCGATGTCGGTCACCGATACCCGCTGTGCGGCGCCGTACCCGCCGAGGTCGGTTGTCGCCGCGGCTCGCTTCAGCGTCCCGTTGGTGACGACGAGGACGGTAGCGCCCTCGCGGATCTTGTACTCCCCGACGACCTCGAACCCGTCCGCGAACAGGGCTTTCTTGACGGCGTCGAAACGATCCGCCCAGGAACCGGCGACCTCCTTGGCCAGGATGTAGGGTTTGAGAAGCGCATCATCGGCCCCGGCCGGAGCGACCCCCAGGAACGACGTGACCAGCAGACCTCCCAGCGTGCACGCGATTGCGAGATGCTTTCTCATAATGAATCCCCCTCTCGGTTGCGGCGATTGCGCCGGCAGGCACGGGTGACCAAGCAGATCCGGCGAAACTGCTCCCCCCCGGGCACGCGCCCGTCGGGCAATGTGTAGCAGCACAGACCCCTCCGGTCAATGTGACGCCCGGGGTACACCGACAGCTTCTGTTTCTCCTTGGACAGTGGGGCAGGGATGGGCGACGTCGTTCGGACAGAGTGACCGCCTGGCCAGGACGACGATTTCGTGGCTCATGGTGACCGCGAGCCCGTCGAGTCCCCCCAGGCGCTCGAGACGCCCGGCACGGCCACCGCGGTACGTCGACGCCAGGAGGTCAACAAGCTGAGCCACGCTGAAATATTTCTTTTCCCGGGCGACGCGACGCCCGACAAGCTCGAAGCAATCCTGGTGCGCCTCGACGAGCTTCTGCACCCGATCCTCGCGGGTTGCACTGCCGAGCACCTGCTCGCGCAGCTCGGCCAGATCGTCTGGGGCGGGGACGGCGACCACGAGGTGTCCGCAGGGGGCGAGTACGCGCGCGCACTCGGTCGGGCTGCGCCGTGCGGTGATCGAGAGAATGATATCGATCGATCCGTCGGCCAGCGGCAGCCCGCGGTCGGCGTTGGCAACCAGCCAGAGCACGCCGGGCTGGCGCCGGGCGGCGAGATCGGCCGCTCGTGCCGACAGCTCGATTCCGGCGGCTTCGAGACCGAAGCGCCTGGCGAGAGCCCCGAGGATCGATCCCTCCCCCGAGCCGATGTCGAGCGTCCGTGCCCCGGGCGGCAGGTCAAGGTCGGTGATCGATGCGGCCAGAGAATCGATCAGGGCATCCCCGGCGCCGGCGGCGCGCAGGCGGCGCCGCGCCGCGACCGCCTCGGCAGTGTCCCCAGGCTGCCGCGAGCGGCGGTCCTGCGGTTGCAGCAGGTTGATGTAGCCGCTGCGCGCGATGTCGAAGGAGTGCCCGCAGGGTCCGCGGAGAGCCGTGGCGCGCCCGCCTCCCGCCTCCGTGCGTCTCGACGCCGCAACGGCGGGAATCGTCGCGCCGCATCCCCTCACGGTACACCGCACCGAAAGCATCGCGATCAGGGTACCACAGCGATCGCAGCGCACCGTGGAGGAGTTCGCGTCAGAGGTTGATGACCTCTGGCGGTGGCGGGACCGAACTGCGCGAGCAGCCGGCCCAGAACGCCTGCAGGTCGGCGGCCAGGGGCGCTTCGAGCTCCAGCAGCTTTCCGTTTGCCGGGTTGGTCAGGGAGAGCCTCCAGGCGTGGAGCGCCTGACGCGGCAGCCGCAGGGTCGCGCGGTCGGCCGCGGTCATCTCGCCCCTGGTGAAACGGTCGAAGATCATCTCGTCGGGCCCGTAGATTTTGTCGCCGACGAGGTGCATCCCGGCGTTGTGCAGGTGAGCGCGTATCTGGTGCTGCCTCCCGGTGCGGGGGTGGCAGGCGACAAGGACGATCGGCGCGCCGTCCGGGGCCTGCCGCCTTTCGAGCACCTCGAAGTCGGTGCGCGCAGGCAAGCCGCCCGCAGCGGCGTGCATCCTGATCTTTACGCCGCTGGACCTGGTGAGCTTCAGCGGCGCCTCCACGGTGAAGCGGTCTGCCGGCGGCGCACCGAGCGCGAGCGCGAGGTAGGATTTCGCCACGCGGCCACGGGCGAAGTCGGCCTTGAGCGCGCGGGTGATCCACGGCGTGCAGCCGCAGGCCAGCAGCCCCGAGGTCTCGCGGTCGAGCCGGTGGGCCGGGTCCACCTTCCGGTCGGGGTAGGCGGCGCGAACGAGCGCCGTGAGCGTGTGGTCCACGTAGCGTGCGTTCGGGTGCACCGGCAGGCCGGCCGGCTTGTCGACGATCAATAATTCCGTGTCTTCGAAGACCACGCCGAAGGTCAGCGGCGTCTCCGGCTCGGGCTCCGCGTCGTTGAGGAGCACGAACCGCATGCCCGCCGCAACCCGCGTCGCCGGCTTGAGCTTGCCGGCGCCCTCGTGCTCGAGACGGGTCGCGATGAGCAGCTGGATCTGTTCCCGGCAGCGCCGGTGGCTCTTCTGCTTCAGGTAGAGATCGAGGCGCCACCCCGCGAAAGGGGGGGCGACCTCGAGAGGTATGCGCTTCAACAGTGCCTACTTTTGAAAAGCACGCGCTGGGCGGAGGAGTGGCGCGGAGGGGAGGTCCGCAGTCTCCCGGTCGGCCTTCTCGACGTCGCTTTCGAGCTTCGCCCACTCGTCGTAGCTGTAGGCGAGGTTGGTCGTAAGCTCGCGGTACTCGACCGAGAGGGCGCTGACCCGCTCCGGGCTCTGGCAGACGACGGGGTCGCCGAGGCTGGCCTCGATCTGCTTCTTGCGCGCCTCCTGGTCCGCGATCTTCTTCTCGAGCTTTTCGAGCGCGGACTGGAGCGGCCGCAGGCGCCGCGAGCGCTCCTGGCGCCGTTCCGCTTCCTTGCGTTTGCGGTCCTTGTCGTGAGGTGGGGGTGTCCTGTCGCGCGTCGACGCTCCTGGTTTCGTCCCAGCCCCGGCCGTGACCGCAGGCGCCGGTTTTGCCGCCGCGGGCTTTGGCTGGGCTGGTGACGGTGCGGGATTCTTCGCCGATTTTTTCGCCGCCGCCGCGGCTGCCTCGCGTTCGCGCCGCTGCTTTTCGAGCCAGTCGCTGACGCCGCCGAGGAACATCGTGACGCGGCCGTCGCGGAACTCGGCGACCTTTGAGGCCAGCGGCTCGAGGAAGTCGCGGTCGTGCGAGACGATGCAGTAGGCCCCGGAGAAGCGCCGCAGGGCTTCCTGCAGGACGCCCTTGGACTTGACGTCGAGGTGGTTGGTCGGCTCGTCGAGGATCAGCAGGTTCGCGGGCACCAGCAGCATCTTGGCCAGGGCCAGCCGGCTCTTCTCGCCGCCGGAGAGCACGGCAACTCGTTTGAAGACGTCGTCGCCGGTGAAGAGGAAGCAGCCGAGCAGCCGGCGCAGCCCCTGCTGCAGCCCGGCCGGGGCGGCGGCCTCGAGCGTCTCGAGCACGGTCTTCTTCGGGTCGAGGTCGT
>CAZEOK010000007.1:0-45856 GCA_964513745.1 uncultured bacterium | reverse complement strand
TGCCCATCGGCGTGGGCTCGGCGATTTTCATGAGCGAATACGCCCCGGTGGCGGGAGAGGTGGGCGGCGGAAGAGCGTCCGCAGCCGGCTGTGCCGCGGTTGGCACCGTCGCGTTATTTTTCGCCGCTGACTTCTTCGTGGAATCAGTCCTCAGAAAGAGCGCAAGTGGAATGCACAACAGGACGGTCCCCGCGGCTGGTTCACGACCCTCCTCGAATTCGTAGGTGCCTTTGCGCCACTTCTGAAGCCGCTCAAGGATTGTCACGACTTGTGCGGTCACACCCTGGTACAGATCGCTCGGCGTAATGCAGTCGTTGATCAGCAGGGTCAGGCCGAGCAGACGGTTGCCGGCCTTGCTCTGCTCCCAGTATTTCTCGTGGTCGGCCTCCGAGAGTTTCCCCTGCGTGACCAGGATCTCCCCGAGCCGGTTCTCGCGCTCCGTGGAGCTGGCGTAGATGATCATGCCGCCGCGCAGGTAAAGACGGTTGGCGGTCTCCCCGCGGATGACGCTCAAGCAGCCGTCGCGCTGCTCGCGCAGCAGCGCCCGCAGCACCGCGGGCACCGGGTGTTGCTCGAGCTTTCCGGAAAGGGGGACTACCGGTACTGCCATCGGACCTAGAGAATCTTCAACACCGCTGTCTCGTCGCAGTGCGGGAATTTCGTGCACTTGAGGCAGTCGCGCCAGACCTTGTGCGGCAGCTCGGCCTTGTCGACCCGCTCGAAACCGATCCGGCGGAAAAATTCCGCCTGGTAGGTCAGCGCGAAAACCTTGGGGATTTGCAGGCTGCGCGCCTCCTCGAGGCAGTGCTCGACGAGGGAACGACCGACTCCCCTGCGGCGGATCTTCGGGTCGACCGCCAGCGAGCGGATCTCGGCGAGATCGTCCCAGATGACGTGGAGCGCACAGACGCCGATGAGCGAGCGTCGTGGTCCCTCGGCAACCGTGAAGTCCCGGATCTGGTCGTAGATTTCCGAGAGCGAGAGGCCGAGCATGGTTTCCTTGGACGCATAGTGATTGACGAGGGACTGGATGCGCCCGACATCCCCGATGATCGCCTTGCGAATGCTGACCGTCGCAGCCGCAGCCGCCTTCACGATCCCTCCTCCCCCGATTCCCCGGGCTCCTCGTCGAGGATGTTCTCGAACAGGCCGTCGATCTCGGACTGCGAGACACCCTGTCCGGCGATGCCGGCGTCCGCCGGCGCCACTGGGCCAAGACCACCTTCCGCCGCACCGAACTCCATGTCGTCGGTGATCGCAGGGGCATACGCTGGCGTCGGGGCATCGGTCGTGAGCGGCCCGGCTCCGGTCTTGAGCCGGCGCCCGCAGCCGCCGCAGTGCTTGTCCCCGGCGGCGTTGAAGAAGTGACAGACCTGGCAGGGCTGCCCCAGGCGCGCCCCGCACTCGCGGCAGTACCGGCGCCCCGGCGCATTCACCACACCGCAGGAACGACAATCCATTTGCTAGCCTCCTCGGCCCTCACGCCGGCTCGTCGCCACGCAGCAACTCCGCCGCATGGCGAAGCGTGGCCTCGGTCACCCCGTGCCCGCCGAGCATGCGGGCAACCTCCGCCACGCGTTCCGGACCCTCGAGTCGCTGGACGCGCACGCGGGTCCTGCCTGAAACAACATGCTTGCCGACAGTGTACTGCACGTGCGCCAAACTGGCAATCTGCGGCAGATGGGTGACGCAGAAGACCTGGCGCCCGCTGGCGACGGCCCGCAACCGCTCGCCGACGGTGCGCGCCGTGCGCCCGCCGATGCCGATGTCCACCTCGTCAAAGACCAGCGTCGGCACGCGGTCGACAGCCGCGAGCGCCGTCTTGAGCGCGAGCATCACCCGCGAGAGCTCGCCCCCCGAGGCAACGCGCGCCAGCGGTCGCGGCTCGACGCCCGTGTTCGCCGAGAGCAGAAACTCCGCCCGCTCAATCCCGCGCTCGTCGGCACGCCAGCGTCGGCCATCGACGATCAACGCGCCCGCAGGGTCCTGCTCCCGCTGCAAACGGACTTCGAAGCGGCTCCCCCCCATGGCGAGCGCCCCGAGCTCCTCGAGGATGCGCTTCTCGAGCTTGACCCGCGCGAGCTCGCGCCGGCGGGAGAGTTCCCCGGCGAGCTCGGCCGCCGCGAGCGATGCCGCCGCGAGCTCCCGATCCAGCCCCTCGAGCCGCACCGCCTTCTGCTCCCAGCGCGCGATCTCCTCCTGCACGGCTGCGGACTCGGCGAGGATCGCCTCCACGGTCGGGCCGTACTTCTTCTTGAGGCGCGTGATGAGCGCCAGCCGGTCCTCGATCTGCTCGAGGCGCCCGGGGTCGGCCTCGAGGCCCGAGAGACGGGCCTGCAGCTCCCTCCCCGTGTCCTCCAACGTCGCCTGCGCCCCGGCGAGCGTTTCGACCAGCGTCGCCAGCGATTGGTCGACGGCCGCCGCCTCGGCGAGCCGGCGCACCGCGGCCCCGGTCACGCCCGATGCCGAGGTCTCTCCGGAGTACACCAGAGCCTCGGCCTCGCCGACAGCTCCCGCCAGTCGGTCCACGTTGCGCAGCACGTCGCGCTCGGACCGCAGCAATTCCTCCTCTCCCGGAAGAAGCGCCGCACGCTCGAGCTCCTCGCGCTGGAAGCGCAGGTACTCCAGGCGGCGCTCCCGCTCCCCCTCCTCCCGCTCGAGCCGTGCGCGCTCGCGGCCCAGCTCGTCGAGGCGCGCCCAGGCCTCGCGGTAGCTCTCGCGCACCCCGAGGAGCCGCGCGAAGCCGTCGAGGAAATCCAGGTGGGTCTCGGCGCGCAGGAGCGACTGATGCTGGTGCTGGCCGTGGATGTCCACGAGCTCGCGCCCGATCTCCTCGAGCGTCGGCAGCGCGACCGCCGTGTCGTTCGCGTATGCGCGGCTGCGCCCGCCGGCACTCACGACGCGCCGCAGCAGCAGATCGTCAGCAACGGGGATGCCGGCCGCCTCAAGTCGTGCCTGGGCCCCGTGCGGGACGGGTCCGGAGAACACCGCTTCGACGACGGTCTCCTCTCCGGGGACCCGCTGGTGCTCGGGCCGCGCCTTTTCACCAAGGGCCAGCCCGAGCGCCCCGACGATGATCGACTTGCCGGCCCCCGTCTCCCCGGTGAGCGCTATCAGCCCGCCGGGAAACTCCAGGTCGAGGCGGTCGACGATCGCGACGTTGCGCAGCCGCAGCTCTCGCAGCACCGCTACCGCTCCCCCCATCTGAGTTTCTGTCGGAGCACGCTGAACCACTCGCGGTCGGGACAGTGCACGAGCCGGGTGCGCGCCGCGCTCCTGCGGATCCGGACGCGGTCGGCCGACGCCAGCTCGACGCCCAGCTGGCCGTCGAGCGTCAGGTGGATCTCCTGGCCGCCCGAGTTGATCGCAACGTCGACCGTCATCCGGCCGGGGACGACCAGCGAGCGGTTCGTGAGCGTGTGCGGACAGATCGGCGTGATGACCACTGCCTCCATGTCCGGATAGACGATCGGGCCGCCGGCTGCGAGCGAGTACGCGGTGCTCCCGGTCGGCGTGGCGACGATCAGTCCGTCGGCCCGGTACGTCGTCAGGTAGGCCCCGTCCACCGAGGCCTCCATCTCGATCATGCGGGCCAGCGCCGCCTTGTTGTTGATGACCGCGTCGTTGAGCACGACGAACGGCCCGTGCGTGCGCTCGCCGTGCAGCACGTGTACCTCGAGCATGATGCGCTCCTCGACGGTGCAACTCCCCGAGCTCACCGCGTCGATCATCGGGTCGAGCCGGTCGAGCGCAGTCTCCGTCAGGAAACCGAGGGAGCCGAGGTTCACGCCGAGCAGCGGGATCCCCTCAGCCTGCGCGGTGCGGGCCACGGAGAGCAGCGTGCCGTCGCCGCCGAGCACGACGATCAGGTCGAGTCCCGCATCGAGCAGGCTGGCCACCCGCGGGATCGCGGGATCGTCCCAGATCGCCGTGCGCTCCTCGATCACCAATCCCACGCCGAGCGCGCCGAAGCGCCGCACCAGGTGCTCGACCACCGGCCGGATCTGCGGGTGGTGCGCCTTGCCGACGATGCCGACCCGCCGCGGTGGCTCAAGCACCGGCCGGCTGCCAGGCGTCGATGGAGCCGCGAATTGACGCGCTGCGGTCACCTGCCCCTCCTTTGCAAAGGTGAAGAAAGAATTCGCGATTTCCGTCCGCTCCGCAGATCGGCGACTCGCACCAGTCCAGGACGGCGTGTCCCGCCGCGGCGACGTGGTCGACAAGCCCCGCGAGCACTTCGCGCCACAGGTCGGGATCGCGCACGACCCCTCCCTTGCCGACCCGCCCCCGACCCACTTCGAACTGCGGCTTGACCAGGGTCACCGCCAGCCCGCCTTCTTTCAGCAGCGAGAACACCGGCTCCAGAACGAGACGGAGCGAAATGAACGAGACATCGACCACCGCCAGATCGCACGCCTCCGGCAGCAGGCCCGGCGCCGCTGTCCGGACGTTCACGCGGTCGAGCCGCACCACGCGCGGGTCGGACTGCAGCTTCCAGGCCAGCTGCCCGTAGCCGACATCGATCGCGTACACGCGCGCCGCCCCCCTCTGGAGCAGGCAGTCGGTGAACCCGCCCGTCGAGGCACCGACGTCCACGGCGACGATTCCCCGCACCCCGATCCCGAAGCGATCGAGCGCCCCGGCAAGCTTGAGCCCGCCGCGGCCGACAAAGGGCAGCCTGCCTTCGACCTCGATCGCCGCCGCCGGGTCGACCGCCGCACCGGCCTTGTCCACCCTGAGCCCCGCCACCTGCACGCGGCCCCCGAGCACCAGCGCCCGCGCCTGCTCGCGGCTCGGGGCGAGCCCGCGCTCGACGAGAACGAGGTCCAGCCGCCGCGTGGCTTTCATGTGCAAGCGACTGTTGGCGTGTGGGCTGCGGTGTCCTGCCGCGGCGGACCGCCAGCGTGCTCGCTTCGCGCCGCCGCTGGCGACCTCCCCGCCGCGCCACCCCGGCGCCCGGCCCGTTTTTCAAGGCGCGCGAGTTCCATATCAGCTGCCGCCGCGTTTATTACCAAGCAGCCGTCGCGCCCGCGCCGCGAGGCCGGCGGCATCGAGGCCATATCTGGCGCGCAAGTCCTGCTGCGTGCCGTGCTCGACGAACTCGTCCGGAATCCCCGCCAGCTCGACGCGCACGCCCGCCGGCCCCTGTCTCGAGAGGTGCTCGAGCACCGCGGCGCCGAAGCCGCCCGCGAGCACATTCTCCTCCGCGGTGAGCAGCAGGCCGTTCCCGCGAGCCGTCGCCTCAAGGAGCCCGACGTCCAGCGGCTTGACGAAGCGGGCGTTCACGACCCCGACGCGCCACCCCTCGGCTTCGAGCTGCTGCGAGGCCTCCAGCGCAGGACCGACGCAGGCGCCCACGGCCAGGATCGCCATGTCGCCGCCGGGCCTCAGCGTCTCCCAGGAGCCGATGGGCAGCGGCTCGGGATCCTCCGGGACCGGGACGCCTGCCCCGGCGCCGCGCGGGTAGCGAAGCGCCATCGGCCCCGGGTGCACGAGGGCGGTGCGCAGCAGCCGTGCGAGTTCGGCCTCGTCCCGCGGCGCCGCGACGATGAGGTTCGGAATCTGCCGCAGGTAGGAGAGGTCGAACAGGCCGTGGTGCGTTGCGCCGTCGTCCCCGACGAGCCCGCCGCGGTCGAGCGCGAACGTCACCGGCAGGCCCTGGAGGCAGACGTCGTGGAGCACCTGGTCATAGGCGCGCTGCAGGAACGTCGAGTAGACGGCCACCACGGGCCGCATACCCTCGCAGGCCTGACCGGCGGCGAACGTCACCGCGTGCTGCTCGGCGATGCCGACGTCGAAGAAGCGGCCCGGGTGCGCCGCGGCGAAGGGGGCGAGACCCGTCCCGTCGGCCATCGCAGCGGTTATCGCCACCAGACGCGGCTCGCGGGCCGCCTCGCGCAGCAATGCCTGGCCGAAAACCGCTGTATACGAAGGCGGCGACGGCCGCGTGATCAGCGCGCCGGTCGCCGGATCGAACGGTCCGACGCCGTGGTAGCGCGCCGGATCCCGTTCCGCCGGCGCGTATCCCTTCCCCTTTTTCGTGATCACGTGGACCAGTACCGGCTTTTTGAATTGCTCGCGCACGTTGCGGAAGGTCTCGATGAGGTGCTTGAGCTCGTGACCGGGGATCGGCCCGACATAGCGGAACCCGAGCTCCTCGAAGAGCAGCCCCGGCACGATGAGCGCCTTGACCGACTCCTCGACGCGCTTGGCAACCTTGGCCGCCTGCTCGCCGACGCCCGGAAGCGAGCGCAGAAACTTGACGAACTCGTCGCGCATCCGCGTCGGCAGGTGTCCGGTAAGCACGCGGTTCAGGTACGAGGAGAGCGCACCGACGTTCTGGGAGATCGACATCTCGTTGTCGTTGAGCACGACGACCAGGTCCTGCTTGAGGTGCCCGACGTGGTTGAGCGCCTCGAAAGCCTCGCCGGAGGTCATCGAGCCGTCGCCGATGACCGCGACGACCTTGTGGTCCGCCCCGAGCGCGTCGCGCGCCGCCGCCAGCCCGGCGGCCGCCGAGATGCTTGTGCCGCTGTGCCCCGTGCCGAAGACGTCGTGGCAGCTCTCCGAGCGGCGGGGGAAGCCCGAGATCCCGCCCCCCTGGCGCAGCGTGCAAAACCGCCCGAGGCGACCAGTCAGCAATTTGTGCGCGTAGCACTGGTGGCCGACGTCCCAGACGATCCGATCGTGCGGGGTCGGGAAAACCGCCTGAAGCGCGATCGTGAGCTCGACGACCCCGAGGCTGGGCGCGAGGTGACCGCCGGTGCGGGCGACCGTCGTGATGATGGTCTCGCGGATCTCCGCGGCGAGACGCTCCTGCTCCTCGTGCGTCAGCGCGGCGACCGGGGTGCCCGCATCGATCCGCGCCAGCAGCGGCGTCGTCATCAGCGGCTCCTGCGCCCGACAAAGCGGGCGAGCGAGCGCAGCGGACCGGCTTCGGGACCGAAGCCGACAATCGCGCAGAGCGCCTCGTCGATCAGTTCCGCTGCGCGCTGGCGCGAAGCCTCGACGCCGAAGATCGCCGGAAACGTCGCCTTCCGATGAGTCGAGTCCCGCCCGGTGCCCTTGCCGGTGGCCACGGGATCGCCTTCGATATCGAGCAGGTCGTCGATGATCTGAAAACCCAGGCCGATCCGGCGCGCGTACTCGGAAAGCGCGGCGAGCTGCCTCGACTCGGCCCCCGCGGCAAGCGCGCCGGCGCGCACGCTCGCGAGAATCAGGGCGCCGGTCTTGCGGGCATGGATGAATTCCAGGTCGGGGAGCGTGAGCTCGCGCCCCTCGCCTTCGAGGTCGGCCACCTGCCCGCCGACGAGGCCGAGAGCCCCACCGGCCGCGGCAACCTCGCGCACGATCTCGACCCGCAAGCCGGGGGCGATCGCCTGCGCGGCGGCCAGCACTTCGAAGGCCTGGGTGAGCAACGCGTCGCCGGCGAGGATTGCGAGGGCTTCGCCGAAGACCTTGTGCGACGTCGGACGGCCGCGGCGGACGTCGTCGTCGTCCATCGCCGGCAGGTCGTCGTGGATCAGCGAATACGTGTGGATCATCTCGACGGCCGCCGCCACCGGCAATGCCAGCTCGCGGTCGCGGCCACAGCCTTCCGCCGCGGCGAAGGCCAGCGCCGGGCGCAGGCGCTTGCCTCCCCCGAGGGCGCTGTAGCGGACTGCCTCGGCCAGCCTCGGCAGGTGCCCGCCGACCTGCGGGAGCACCCGATCGAGGAAGGCCTCGACGAGGACTGCCGACTCCCGTAGATAGGCCTCCGCATCGATCTCCGCGCGGTTGCCGCGCGGGCTAGAAGGGAAGGGCGCTCTGCCCATGTCCACCCCGACTCCCGCCCTTTACGGCGCCGTCCCCGGCATCGTCCTCGGCTTCGCCCTCCTCAGTGTCTTCGCTTTCCGTCGCCACGCCCCGGGTGACCTCGTCCGCGGCCGCAAACGGCATCGCGACCTTGCCACCGTCCTCGCTCTTCATCAGGATCTCGACCTTGCGCTCCGCCTCGTTGAGCCGCTCGTGAAGCAGGCGCGAGAGCCGCACCCCTTCCTCGAAGACGGCGAGCGATCGCTCGAGGGGCAAGTCTGTTTCCTCCAACTCGTGCACGATTTTTTCGAGTCGCGCGAGAGCCTCCTCGAATGTCGGCACCTCGGTGCCGGCGGACTTCTTCTTCGCCATGTCGTCACTCCTCCTGGCAGTTCGCCTGAAACTGACCGGTGGCGGATCCCGTCGTTGGGAAGCACTCCATTCCCGTGTCGGCGGCGGGGTTCTGACGCTGCGGACCTCCAGCGCGTTCTCCGCGGTCCGCCGCTGGAGACCTCCCCTCCGCGCCACCCCTACGCCCAGTATGTGCTTTAAAAAGGTGAGTCCCCGGACAACTGTATGCCAGGTACATGGTCATTCCTGTGCCCTGTCAGGGGTCCACCCCACAGAGGGCCCTCCCGTTTCAAGCAGAGGCGGCCGGATCTCCCGAACCGTGCACCGCAATGCCCCCCGGTGCAGGACGATTTCGACCTCGCCGCCCGCGCTCACCGCGGAGGCGTCCTTGACGATATCAAGCTCCGGTACGCGGCGGCAAATGCTGTAGCCGCGCCCCAGGACCCCAAGCGGGCTGAG
This sequence comes from uncultured bacterium, assembly GCA_964513745.1. GTDB lineage: Bacteria > JAUVQV01 > JAUVQV01 > JAUVQV01 > DATDCY01 > DATDCY01. Next base: position 37,252 of record CAZEOK010000007.1, on the reverse strand, counting down.
CGCGTCAAGGGTGCCCGAGAGCGCCGCCACTCGATTGTGCCGCGCCGCGACCGAGCGCACCGCCGCGGCTTCCAGGCGCACGCCGGCATTCCCGAGCCGCGCGCCGAGCACCGCCCAGCGCGCCCGCGGCGACAGGTGCGAAAGGGCGCCGCCGAGCCGCTCGAGCGACCGCCGCCGTGCTGCGATCCGGTCTGATCCGGCCCGGTGCAGCGCGCCTTCGAGCCCGTCGACCTCCTGTGCCAGGTCGCGCAGGCGCCGGCGCCCGTCGCTGATCATCCGGCGCACCGCAAGCGCGTCGAGGCGGTGGCGTGCGCGCTGAAAGCGCCCCTGGAGAGCGGTGCGCATCTGCCGGGCAAGCGTCGCAATCCGGGCCTCGAGGGCGTCCTTGCTCTGGACAACCAGCTCCGCTGCGGCCGAGGGGGTCGGCGCGCGCAGGTCGGCCACGAAATCCGCGATCGTGAAGTCGGTCTCGTGCCCGACCGCGGAGATCACCGGAACCGCGGAGGCCACGATCGCGCGCGCGACCACCTCCTCGTTGAAAGCCCAGAGGTCTTCCATCGAGCCGCCGCCGCGACCGACGATCAGCACATCGACGTCTCCCCGGCGGTTGAGCTCCCCGATCGCCGCGGCGATCTCCGCGCCCGCCCCTTCGCCCTGCACGCGCACCGGGTTGAGGAGAACCCGCACATTGGCGAAGCGCCTTCCGAGGACCGTGAGGATGTCGCGGATCACCGCGCCGGTCGGGCTGGTAACAACACCGACGGTGCGTGGCAGCACGGGCAGCGGTCGCTTGCGTCTCGCCTCGAAGAGCCCCTCCCTCTGCAGCTTCTCCTTGAGCTGCTCGAAGGCCAGCTGCAAAGCCCCCTTGCCCCGGGGCTCGAGCTCGTCGACAATGAGCTGGTACTGCCCCCGCTGGCCGTAGAGACTGACGCGTCCGGCGGCCAACGCAGCGAGACCGTCACGCGGCTCGAAGCGAAAGCTCTTCGCCGCGGCTCGAAAGAGGACCGCCGAGATCTGCCCCCCGTCGTCCTTGAGCGTGAAGTAGGCGTGCCCGGAGCCATAGACCTTCCAGTTGGAAATCTCCCCCTCGACCCAGACGCGCGGAAAAGCCTCTTCCAGTAGCTCGCCCGCGGCGCGGTTGAGCTCCGAGACTGTCCAGATCCTGCGTGTACCGCCCGGGTGTTCCGGCATCGATCCCCCCCGCGGCCTTTTGGCCGAATTTGCCTGTGCAGACGGCATCTTACCGGCACCCCCAGCACCCGTCAATCCGTGATACCGCCGTGCGTGAGGCGGGCGCGGCACCGTGGCGGGTACTTCCTTGACCCTCCCGCGCGGCCGCCGGTATACTCTTCGGCGGGTCAATGGCTTTGGGAACGCCGGGACAGCGGAGCAGCGGGCGGGTGGGTCCACGAGGAGGGTCGCGCGGCGCATGAGGTCACGGGTGGTGACGATCCAGCGGGACGAGAGCGTGGATCGCGCCCAGACGCTGATGACGATCAACGCCATCCGCCACGTCCCCGTCCTCGCCGGGCGGCAGCTCGTCGGCATTCTCTCCGAGCGCGACGTTCTCGGGATCATGGTGCAGCAGCGACGCGCCGCGTGCGGCTTGAAAGCCGGCAAGGCCTATTTCCTACCGCCGGGGGTCCGGGTCGACGAGGCGATGACGCCGGACCCGGTCGTCGTCTCCCCCGACACCGACATCGAAGCAGCAGCTCGCCTGTTGATCACGCACAAGATCGGTTGTCTGCCGGTGGTGGACCGCGGCCGCGTTGTCGGCATCATCACCGAGACCGACATCCTCGGGGTCTTCACCGAGATCATGGGCCTGCTCGAATCCAGTTCACGCATCGACATCGCTCTCGGCCGCGATCCGCACGCCCTTGAGCGCACGAGCACGATTATCCGGCGGCATCATGGCAAAATCATCAGCGTCGGCATGTCGCCAGGCCGCGGCAGCACGCCGTGTGTCCACCACTTCCGCCTGAAGAGCTGCGACACCGTCCCGATCACCGCGAGTCTGCGCCGCGCCGGCTTCCGGGTTCTGGAGACTGTGGGATGAGCCCGGAGCTGCACCTGCCGATCTTCCTTTCGGCGTTCGTCGCGCTGCAGGGTTTGCTGACCCTCTGGTCCTTCCGCGCCAGCGGCTCGGCCCCAACGGCGCTGCTCGTTGCGCTGCTGCCGGTGGTCGGCCTCCCCTACCAGCTCTGGCAGCTGCGCTCGCGACTGTTCGACAATCACGTCGCCGGGGCGGTTACCTATCTTGCGCTGATCGCGGCCTGCTTCGGCTTCTTCTTTTTAAAACCTTCCGACGAGACACCCTGGATGCTCATTCACACCATGGTGATCTTCGCCTTCCTCGGCATGGCGAACGTGATCGGCACCAGTCTCAAGGATTAACCCGGGCATCCCGGAGGACCGTCGCCTGCCGGGCAGGTGGATCCGTTTCAATCCCTGCTAGGCGCCGAATTTCGACAGGCGAAGGGCGTGCGCCATGAGCAGGGCCATCAGGTGCAGGGTCGGGCGCTGCCCGAGCGTGCCGCGCGCGCAGTTGACCTCGTCGAAGCCGGGCAGGCCGTCGGCCAGGCAATAGCGTGAGTGCAGCAGCGCCGGCACCGGGTGCCAGCTGTGTCCTTTCATGACCGCGGGCGTCGAGTGATCGCCGGTGACCGCGAGCACCTCGGGCCGCAACGCCTCGATCGCCGGGACGAGCGCGTCGGCCTGCTCGATCATGCTCACCTTGCGCTCGAAATCGCCATCCTCGCCCGAGGAGTCGGTGTACTTGTAGTGCACGAAAAAATAATCGAAATCCGCCCAGCGATCCTTGAGCACGGCGACCAGGTCCGCGGGGGTCTTCGGCCGCTCGTCAACCGCCATGCCGGCGAGGCGCGCGAGGCCCTTGTACATCGGGTACGCGGCGATGCCGCACGCGCGCAGGCCGAAGCGCTCCTCCAGGGTCGGCAACGGGTGGAAGAACGAGATTCCGCGCAGCAGCATGCGGTTGGCCTTCGGCTCGTCCGCGAGCGCCCGCTCGGCCTGCGCGACGATCGCGGTCAGCACCGCGACGGTCTTTTTGGTCTGCTCCGGGTTAACGCCGATCACCGGCAGCGGCGGCTTGCCCGTCACCTGCGGGTCGGTATCGCGAATTCCCTCGGCCAGCCCGGGACCACGCACGACGAGCGCCGCGCGGTGCTCCTTCACCGGCCGGAAGAAAATCTCGTAGCCGGGAACGGCAACCGACGCCTGCAGCTTCGCCGCAAGCCGCACTGTCTCCTCGTCCCTCGGTCGTCCGGCCCGGCGATCGACGAGAATCCCCTGCGCATCGGCGGTCGCGAAATTCAGCCGCACGCAGAGATCGCCGCGCTCGACCGGGAAATTCACACCGAGCGCCTCCATGACGCCGCGACCGATCCTGAACTGCAGCGGGTCGTAGCCGAAGAGCGCCAGATGCGACGGCCCGCTGCCCGGAGTGACGCCGGGGAGCACCGGCTCGAACAGCCCGCAGGAAGAGATCGCCGCCAGACGGTCGAGGTTCGGCGTCCGCGCGGTCGCCAACTCGGTCTTGCCGCCCGCCTCGCGGGGGATCCCGCCGATGCCATCCATGACCAGCAGCACGATCTTCGAGTCGTTCTTCGCGACGAGTTCCCTGTAGAAATCGTACATGCCGCCCCCCTCCCGGTGTGGCCAACGCGGATCTTCGCGGCCTCATCCTAGCCGAGCCACCGCTCGGCTGGCAATACGGCGGAGGATTCCGGTCTTGACCTGCCCCGGCTCGTACCCGTACAATCCCTACCAGGCATGCGTACATTCGCGACCAGGTTTATGGTGCGCCCGGCGGCTTTTATCGCGCTTGCAGGTGCTTTTTTGCTCGCCGGGTGTGGCGATCTGTTCACCGGCGACGACGAATCCGACAGGAAGAACTGGGCGGTCGTCGTCGGGATCTCGAGCTACCAGTCCGCCACGCTCAACTTGAAGTGGGCCGACGAGGACGCCCTCGACGTTTACGACGCCCTGCGCAGCAGCAAGGGGTGGGAAACTGACGGCATCACCCTGCTCACGAACGGTTCGGCCACCAAGGATGCCATCAAGTCGGCCATTGCGGGACTTGCCAAGCGCGTCAGCGCAGACGACCAGGTGGTGTTCTACTTCTCGGGTCGCGGCAGCTACGGCCCCGACCAGCCTCCCTTCGACGAAGCGGATGGTCTCGATGAGTACCTCGTGCCCTTCGATGCCCAGGCGAATTCCTCCTCGCGGGACGTGAGTGACGACGAGATCGAGGCCCTCTTGTCGGCGCTGCCGACAAACAACGTGCTGGTCATCCTCGACGCAGGCTACGCCGGCGCAGGCTCGCGTGCCGGCGCCGCCTCCGACCGGGAGAAGTGCATCGTTCGGGACGGAAACGGCGGCGCCGTTTCGCCGCGGAGCGTCGACGGCATGAGCCACGATCTGGCACGGCCTGGCTACGTCTTCATCACCGCCGCGCAAAACGGCGTGGCGCCTGTCGAGAGCAGCCAGTTGCGAAATGGAGTTTTCACTCACTATTTCGTCGAGGGTCTGCGCGGGGCGGCCAATCCCGGCAAGAAGACGATCTCGGCCCAGCAGGCATTCGAGTACGCCGCCCCCCGCAGCACCGGGCACGAAGCGGGCCAGGCGCCGCAACTGACCGACAACCGGGGCAAGAATTTCAGTCTCGCCGTGCGCTAGCCGGATGCCGGGGCCAAGCCCGGCGGCGGCCACCCTGCCGAGTCGCGCCGGAAGCGTTTTCGATCAGGACCGGTCGCCGAAGATCACGGACCCGACTCGCACGATCGTCGCGCCCTCTTCAATCGCCACCTCATAGTCGGCGCTCATCCCCATCGAAAGTTCGCGCAAGGTGCCGCGCGGGCAGCACTCGCCGTCCCAGCGGTCGCGGAGGCTCCTCAGTCGCGCGAACCATCGGCGCGAGTCCTCCGGCAGTTCCGGCGGTGGCGGGATCGTCATGAGACCCGCGAGTTCGAGATGCGGCAGGCGCCCCACGGCATCGATCAGAAAGGGCGCCTCCGGTGGCGCGATGCCGCTCTTTGCAGCCTCCTCGGCCACCTTGACCTGCACGAACACCCGCTGGCGGCGGCCCACCTCGCCGGCGCGCCGGTCGAGATCAATGGCCAGGTCATGGGAGTCGAGCGACTCGATGACCTCGAAGAGACGCACCGCCGGCTTGGTCTTGTTGCGCTGCAGATGCCCGATCAGGTGCCAGACGATGCCCGGGCCGCAGTCCTCGGCCTTGCCGAGAGCCTCCTGCACCCGGTTCTCGCCGAAGACCCGCTGTCCGGCCGCGGCAGCGGCGGCGACGACCGATGCGGGAACGGTCTTGGAGACCGCCACCAGCGTGACCGCGGCGGGGAGCCGGCCCGAACGGAAAGTCGCGGCGGCGATCCGCTGCCGGACCTCTGCGAGACGCGCGACGATATCCCCACCCTGCTCACCGCACGCCACCCGCTCCATGTTTGATCAGGCTCCTGAAAAATCATCTGCTGCGGCGCGCCTGCCGGCACGCTTCATTCCTCGGCTTTCGCGACGCCTTGCGCCAGGACCTTGACGAGCAGCCTGCCCGTTTCAAGCTTTTCAGCGGTCGGCTGATGATAACACCGCGAAAGCGCATCGCCAAAGCAGCGACTGCATCAATAGGAGGCAGGTGGATTTTTTAGATATTTTTGAGGGTTGTGATGATGAGTGAGTCCGTGCATGTCGTGTGCCCCGTCTGTTCGGGCGTCAACCGCGTGCCCGCAGACCGGCTCGGCGGAGCACCGACCTGCGGGAAGTGCCGTGCCGCCCTTTTCCAGAAGCATCCGGTGGAGCTCAATTCCCAGACATTTGACACCCAGACCGGACGCACCGACCTCCCCGTGCTCGTGGATTTCTGGGCCCCGTGGTGCGGCCCCTGCAAGATGATGGCCCCGGCCTTCGAGCGCGCCGCCGCCCAACTCGAGCCCCGCGTGCGCCTCGCCAAGGTGAACACCGAGGCCGAGCCGGCGCTGGCGGCCCGTTTCGGCATCCGCGCCATCCCGACCCTCGTCGCGATCCGCGGCGGACGAGAGGTCGGGCGTCAGTCGGGTGCGATGGATCTGTCGGGCCTGGTCTCCTGGTCGCGCTCGGTCTTCGGGGGTTGACAGGAGCGGTTCCCCCGCCGAGTATGCCAAGCGTCGGCAGGGCGAAGGGTGGACTACGGCATGACTGAATCCTCCGGCGGGAATCCGGGAAGCGCGGTTCGCGAGCTCCAGGAGACCGGGACGGGCCTGCCCCGGCTCTACAAGGTGCTGCTGCACAACGACGACTATACGACGATGGAATTCGTGATCGGAGTGCTCGAAGGTGTCTTTGCCAAGTCGCCGGCCGAGGCCTTCCGCATCATGATGCACGTGCACCAGAACGGGTTGGGCATCTGCGGGGCATATCCCTTCGAGATCGCCGAGACCAAGGTTGCGCTCGTCCACGAGCGTGCCCTTGAGCACGGCTATCCGCTGCGCGCCAGCATGGAAGAGGAGTGATCGGGGGACACGATGATCAGCGCGGCGCTTGAAATGGTCCTCGTCCTCGCGCACCGCGAGGCGGTCCACCGCCGGCACGGGCACCTCACGCTCGAGCACCTGCTCTTCGCGGCGGCCCACCACCCTGCCGGCGAGGAGATACTGCGAGCCTGCGGAACTGACCTCGAGCGGCTGCGCTCCGACCTGGCCCGCCACCTCGAGAGCGCGATCGAACGGCTCCCGAAGGGCACGGAGCCCGAACCGGCGCAGACCGTGGCCTTCCGCCGCGTGCTCGAACAGACGATTTTGCACCTGGCCGGCGCCGGGCGCGACGAGGCCGGTGTGGGAGACGTCATCGCCGCGCTGCTGGCGCAGCCGAAGACCTTCGCGGCGCAGGCGCTCGACGCCCAGGGCGTGACCCGCCTCGACGTGCTCAACTACATCTCGCACGGGATCACGAAGGCGCCCCGCGCCGAACCGGTGCCCCGGCCGGATCGACCGCACCGCGCCGGCGATCACGAACCGCCCCGGCCGGCCGCCGAACCGGTGGCCGCCTTCACCACCAATCTCACGGAACTCGCACGGTCTGGAGGTCTTGATCCGCTCGTCGGGCGCCGGTCAGAAATCGAGCGCGCGCTCCAGGTGCTCTGCCGACGGCGCAAGAACAACCCCGTCTTCGTCGGCGAGGCCGGCGTCGGCAAGACCGCGCTCGTCGAGGGCCTCGCCCAGCGCCTGGTCGCCGACGCTCCTCCCGAGGCCCTGGACGGCGCGGAGATCTTTGCGCTCGACGCCGGGGCGCTGCTGGCCGGTACCCGCTTCCGGGGCGATTTCGAGGAACGCTTCAAGGCGCTCGTCGCGGCCCTCGAGCGACACCAGAAGCCGATCCTCTTCGTCGACGAGCTGCACACGATGGTCGGGGCCGGCGCCACCAGCGGCGGCACCATGGACCTGGCCAACCTGCTCAAACCGGTGCTCACCCAGGGAAGGGTGCGCCTCGTGGGATCGACCACGTTCGACGAGTTCAAGCAGATCGAGAAAGACCGCGCGCTGCATCGGCGCCTGCAGAAGATCACCGTCGACGAGCCTGCCGCGGCGGAGTGCGTGCAGATCCTCGAGGGTCTGCGCTCGCGCTACGAGAAGCACCACGGCGTGACCTACGCGGACGGGGCCTTCGAGACCGCCGTGCGTCTGGCCGGACGCCACCTGCGCGAGCAGAGGCTCCCCGACAGTGCGGTCGACGTCATCGACGAGGCCGGGGCGGCGCTGCGCCTCGCCGCCGCGCCCGGGACGACGCCGGTCGTCGGCATCCTCGAGATCGAGCGCGTGATCGCCCACATGGCGCGCATCCCGGAGCAGCAGGTGACGACTCCTGAGAAGGAGCGCCTGCGCGGCCTCGAGAAGTCCCTGGGTGACGCCGTCTTCGGCCAGGGAGAAGCCGTGCGCACCGTCGTTCGCGCCATCAAGCGCTCGCGCGCCGGCCTCGGGCACCCGGACCACCCTGCGGGGTGCTTCCTGTTCACCGGGCCCACGGGCGTCGGAAAGACGGAGCTGGCGCGGCAGCTCGCCCTTCGGCTCGGTAGCGAGTTCCACCGCTTCGACATGAGCGAGTTCATGGAGAAGCACGCGGTGGCACGGCTCATCGGCGCCCCGCCGGGCTATGTCGGTTTCGAACAGGGCGGCCTGCTGGTGGACGCCGTGCGCCGCCGGCCCGCGAGCGTCGTGCTGCTCGACGAGATCGAGAAGGCGCACCCGGACCTCTTCGACATCCTGCTGCAGGTGATGGACCACGCGACGCTCACCGACAACACGGGGCGCAAGGCCGACTTCCGGCAGGTCGTCCTGATCATGACCTCGAACGCCGGCTCGCGCGAGGCCGCCGCCGGGGCCATCGGTTTCGGCACCGATGCCTTCAAGGAGGGCGCGGCGCGCGCGAAGCAGGCTGTCGAGCGTCTCTTTTCGCCGGAGTTCCGCAATCGCCTCGACGCGACCGTGACGTTCGACCCGCTGGGCCCCGCGGTCATGGAGTCGATCGTCGGCAAGCTCATCCGCGAGCTGGAGTCGCAGCTGGCCGAGAAACGGGTGGCCATCCGGCTCGATCCGGGGGCGTCGGCACACCTTGCCCGCGTCGGATACGACCCGGCCTACGGGGCCCGGCCGCTGTCGCGGCTGATCCAGACCGAGGTGCGCGATCCGCTCACCGACCAGATCCTCTTCGGCGGGCTGGAGCACGGTGGCGTCGTGACGATCGGCTTCGACGGCGAGCGGCTGACCTTTGCGGTCGAGCCGGCCACGCCGGTTGCCCCCGCCGGGGCCTGAGATCCCTCGCCCGTGCCGGTCTTCCGCCTTGACAAGCGGCTGGTTTTCCCGCCACCCGAGCTCGCCGAGGACGGCCTGCTCGCCGTCGGCGGCGACCTTTCGCCCGATCGGCTGCTGCTGGCGTACGCGATGGGGATCTTCCCCTGGTACGACGAGGGAGAGCCGATCCTCTGGCACTCGCCCGACCCGCGGATGGTACTGACCGCCGCCGAACTGCATGTCCCGCGCAGTCTCGAGCGCACGCTGCGGCGCGGGACCTTCGGGATCACCTTCGACGCGGCGTTCGGCCGCGTCGTCGATGCCTGCGCGGCGGCGGCGCGTCCCGGGCAGCGGGGCACCTGGATCACCGGGGAGATGCAGCGCGCCTACAAGCGGCTGCACCGCCTGGGCTATGCGCACTCCGCGGAGGCCTGGATCGGCAGCCGCCTCGCGGGAGGTCTCTACGGCGTTTCGCTCGGCGGCGCGTTTTTCGGCGAGTCGATGTTCGCGCTCGAAGCCGACGCCTCGAAGGCGGCGTTCGTCACGCTGGTGCGACAGATGGAGGGCTGGGGGATCGCCCTGGTCGACTGTCAGGTGTCCACGGAGCATCTCGAGCGTTTCGGCGCGCGCGAGTGGCCGCGGGAGCGCTTTCTCACCGCCCTCGAGGAGGCACTCGTACGACCGACCCGCAGGGGAAGGTGGGGCACGGGCCCGGCACGCGGAGCCGGAACGTCAGCCCCGGCACGGCCTTGAGGCGGGCTGCCGCGCCCTCCCGACGCCTTGCGTGATGACCCGCCAGGCGGCGAGCTTCTCCTCGTAAGACCTCCCCGCGTGCGCGGGGCTGGTCGATGGAAGCCGCTGATACAGCCGCGGCCCGTCCGGCAACAGCGGCAGCACCCGGCGCCGATAGCACAGCTCGGCCGTCGCTCCGTTGAAATAGACCCGCCGCACCTGCGGGTGTCGGGCGAAAAACGTCGCGAAGTCGTTCGGCATGACCGAGTCCTTGTCGATGGCCGCATCCAGGCTGCCCGGGCGCGTGCAGGACGCAAGCACGTCCCAGAGAGCGATCCGTGCCGCAGTGAGACGCATGATCCGCTCGGCATAGGGCAGCGCCGGCCTGGCGCCAACCAGTTCGCCGAGGATGCGCCAGAAATGGTTCTGCGGGTGTGCATAGTATTGGCCGGCGCGCAGCGAAGCCACCCCGGGCATGCTGCCGAGGATGAGGATCGTGGCGTCGCCGTCGGCGACGGGCGGGAAGCTGTGAACGCGAGCCACGGCATCGGGCGTCATCCGTGTGGAGCGGCAGCAGCCTGACCGGGCGCGACCCATCAGTCCGGGCGGGTGCGGGGATCAGCGCCTGTGCGCGCCGACTCGAGAGCCGACTGGACGATCTCAAGGTCGCGCGCCGCGTGACACACCAACAACACCCGCTCGATCCCGGGTCGCCTGGAGCACTCGCGGCGAATGGTGCCCACGGCAATCGCCGCGGCCGCCGCGAACGGGTAGCCGTAAACCCCGCAGCTGATGGCCGGGAACGCGATGGTGCGAACGCCGTTTTCGAAGGCGAGCCGCAAGCTCTCCCGGTAGCAGGAGGCCAGCAGGTCCGGTTCCCCGGCATGCCCGCCGTGCCAGACTGGCCCGACGGTGTGAATCACGTACTTCGCGGGGAGCCGATGCCCGCGCGTCAGCTTCGCCTGCCCGGTCCTGCAGCCGCCGAGGCGACGACACTCCTCGAGCAGTCCCGGCCCCGCGGCGCGGTGAATCGCCCCGTCGACGCCGCCGCCGCCGAGCAGCGACGTGTTCGCAGCGTTGACGATCGCGTCGATTGCGCACTCGGTGATATCGCCCTGGAGGGCCTCGATGACCGTGGCAGTCACTTCCCCCCCGACGCCTCAGCCCGGTTGCCCGTTGTCGCTGTCATGATCGGCCCTTTCGCACTGGCTGTCGAATGTCGCAGCTATTTCATACCCACTGGACCTGTGCTGGTTTCCTGTTTGCCCAATTCCTATACTTCGGTATCGGATACCCAAGCGCCAAGGCGCCACGAATTATATTTCCCGGGGGGATTCCCAGCAAACTGTGGAGGCGTGCGTTCCATGAGCGTGCCATCGGTGCAACACAGGGGGCAACAACCCACCCGGTGAAAAAGTGCCCAATCCCCAGTGAGTGCGCAACAAGGGAGGCGTTCTGCAGGCCACCCGATATCCGTAGCGCATGGTATCTCGCGCTTCTTGCCTGAATGGTGGTGGAGTTGTTCACGATTCACCTCAATCCATGCTTCAATGCCTTTCGTAATCCACGAAGCCGGCTTGGAGGATGTTGATCGCTTCATCTCCTCGCGGGTACTCCGGGCGCCGCGGAGTGGCAAGTGCACCTGGCCGAGAACGCCTTGAGACTACTCCTGAGCGCCCGTTTTCGGCAAGAACGAAGAGCATCCAGCATCCAGCCCCGACAGGAAAACGCAGCCGAACGATGTTGATCCCCTGCGGCTAGCCTGCCTAGCGCGCGGATACCCACCGCCACGTCAGGACCCCCAGCCCCACGGTGACGAGAAGTCTTCTGCCAGTGAGCCCGCCCCCGGACCGGCAGTCACGCCACGACGAAGTTCAGCATCCGGCCGGTGCGAGCGTCGCGCCGGTAACTGAAGAAGAGGTCCTTGCGGCAGTTGGTGCAGAGGTGGACGGTCGCTACGTTGCTCGAGGGCACGCCGGACTCGCGCAGCTGAATCAGGTTGGCGCTCTGGAGATCGAGCCGCCACGGGTCGGCCTTCTCGAGGATACGGCGGGTGTACGCCGCGCCCCAGCGCACGAGGAAAGCATCGCGCACCTCGGCCCCGACCTGATAGCAGCAGCGGCCGATCGACGGGCCGATCGCAGCGGAAACGTCCCGCGGTTGCGCGCCCGAGATCGAGCACAATTCCCGCACTGTCATCTGGACGACTCCCTCGAGCGTGCCGCGCCAGCCGGCGTGCGCGATGGCGACGGCCCGGCTTCCCGGTACCGCCAGAACGACGGGAAGGCAGTCGGCGGTCAGAACGCCCAGGACCAGGCCTTTCCTGTTCGTCGCCATGCCGTCCGCCTCGGGATGGTTGCGCCGGTGGTGGCAGCACGCATCCCCGGCGGCGATGCGCTCGACGCGCGCGCCGTGCACCTGCGAGAGCAGCGCCCACCCTCGCGCAGGGAGCGCCGCCGCCTTCTCCAGACGCCGCCAGTTCTCAAGCACCCGCTCTGTTGTGTCGCCCTCGCGCGACGAGAAGTTGAGGCTCGAGAACGCGCTCCGGCTCGCCCCGCCCGTGCGCAGCGTGAAGCCGTGGCGGATGCCGCGGCGCTCGAGCAGGTCGGCTGCGAGCCAGGCCAGGGGGCCGTGACGGTGTTCAGTGACAGTGCCCGCGCTCATGCGCCCCCGCTCGCAGGCGCAGGGATCACACCCTCGAGCGCCTTTTCGTATTGTGCCCGCAGCCCGGATCTGCTCAAGCCCGTGTCGATGAAATCCCAGGGCAGCAGTTCGTCTCGTCCCTTTTCGCGCAGCACGAAGAAGTCCGGGTCGACCGCCGCCTCGCGCAGCGTCTTTTGCCAGTCTCCAGCGACAACGGCAGCCTCGAGAATATCGGCGACGCGCCGGTCACCCAGAGAAAGCAACGCCTGAATGTAGGACCATTTCGGCACGTCGTGCGTCACGGTGACGTTCGGAATCCTGCGCAACTCACGGACGACCCCGGACTGGGCCTCCTTGAGCGCGCGGATACCGGCGAACGGATGCCATTGGAATGGTGTCCAGGCCTTGGGCACGAAGCCGCCGAGCGTGACCGAGATGCGGACCAGGTCGCATTTCTCGCGCCGGCCCGCAAGCGTGCGCTCGCGGATGCGCCGCACCAGGTCGGGAATCGCCGCGCGATCGCCCGCTGTCTCGGTTGGCAGCCCGAGCATGAAATAGAGCTTGATCTGCCGCAGTCCGGCCGCTGCCGCGCGTCCCGACGCTTCGAGGATCTGCTCGTCGGTGATTCGCTTGCCCGCGACACGACGCAGCCGCTCGCTGCCGGTCTCCGGGGCAAATGTCGCGGTACGCGTGCCGCCGGCGGCGAGCAGGTCGAGCAGTTCTGCGTCGACGCGGTCGAGTCGCAGCGACGACAGCGAGAAGCCGCGGCCGGCGGCAAGCAACTCGCGGCCGAGGACGGTGAGGTCGGGGTGGTCGGCGACCGCGGCACCGAGCAGCCCGACACGTCGCTGCAGGCCGGACGTCGCGGCGATGGCGCGGCGCAGCGCGTCGAGGGAGCGGTGGCGCAGCGGCCGCACGACGTGCCCGGCGGCGCAGAAGCGGCAACCGCGCCCGCAGCCGCGTGAGACTTCGACGAGGCAGAGCTTTTCGAATTCGCTGCCGGGTGCGACGGTGCGGCCGAACGTCGGCCAGGCGTCCAGGTCGCGGACCGCGGCGCGCGCGACGCGCGCGGGGGCGCACCCTTTCGGTTCGAATGCGGCGAGGGTCCCGTCCGAGGCGTAGCGCGGCTCGTAGCGGGAAGGGATGTAGATGCCGGGTGCGCCGGCCAGGCGTTCGAGCGACTCCCCGCGCTCCGGGCGTCCACGCACGGCGTCGACAAGCGGCGCCAGCAGCTCCTCCCCCTCGCCGATCGCCACGACGTCGACGAACGGAGCGATCGGCTCGGGATTCAGCGTCGGGGCGATGCCGCCGGCGACAACGAGCGGGGATCCCGGCCCGCGGTCGTCGGCCCGCAACGGCAATCCGGCGAGCGTGAGCGCACGCAGCAGATTCTCGTAGTCGTTCTCGCCACAGATCGAGAAAGCGAGCAGGTCGGCTTCGCCTGGGGCGAATCCGGCGTCCAGCACCTGCAGTGACCCGCCCCCGTCGGCGACAAAGGCTCGTTCGGCGATGACGCCGGGGAGCGTGGCAAAACCGTGCAGCACGGCTTGAAATCCGAGCGACGACATTCCCGCCCGGTAGGGACCGGGGTACGCGAGGGCAACCCTGACCTCGCCGCCGTGGCGGGGTGGCAGCCAACCGCGCTCGCGGGGCTGTCCGGCACTCGGCCTGCGGGCTGGTCTAGTCAGCCTGCCTCCGCAGGAACGTCGGCACGTCGAGGTCCGGCATGTCGATGTCAGTGTCGTGCATGAAGTCCATGCCGACGGCTTTCTTCATGCCCTGCTGGCGGATGATCGTCGGTATCTCGTAGTTCGTGGCAGCCGGCGCCGTGCGCCCGGACCGCACCGTCGGCCGCGGTAGCGGCATTGCCTTCTGCTCGAAGCCCGTGGCGATGACGGTGATCATGATGTCCTCCTGCTGATCGGGCTTGATCACCGTGCCCCAGATGACCTGCGCATCCTCGGCGACGGCCTTCTGCACGATGTTCGCGGCCTCGTTCACCTCCTGCATCGCCAGGTCCGGCCCGCAGGTCACGTTGATCAGCACACCCTGCGCGCCGTCGATGGAACCGTCCTCCAGCAGCGGGGAGGAGATCGCGCGCTGCGCCGCCTCGACCGCGCGGTTGTCGCCCCGGGCCATGCCGACGCCCATCACGGCCCTGCCCATCCGCGACATGATGGTGCGCACATCGGCAAAGTCCACGTTGACCAGCCCGGGGATCGTGACCAGGTCGGAGATGCCGGCCACGGCCTGGCGCAGGATGTCGTCGGCCATCCGGAAGGATTCCAGCAACGTGGTCTTGCGGTCGATGACGCCCAGCAAGCGCTGGTTCGGGATCGTGATCAGCGTGTCGACGTTGTCTTTCAGCTCGCGCAGTCCCTCCTCGGCCTGCCGCATCCGCCGCGGCCCCTCGAAGGGGAAGGGCTTGGTCACGACGCCGACGGTGAGGATCCCCATCTCCTTGGCGATGTTCGCGATGACCGGCGCGGCGCCGGTGCCGGTGCCGCCGCCGAGACCGGCTGTGATGAACAGCAGGTCGGTTCCCTGGATCGCCTCGGCGATGCGCGTGGAGTCCTCGTTGGCGGCCTTGCGCCCGACTTCGGGATTGGCGCCGGCGCCCAGCCCCTTGGTCAGCTTCGAGCCGATCTGGAGCTTGCTCGTGGCGAGCGAGGTCGCCAAGGCCTGCAGATCGGTGTTGGCAGCGATGAACTTCACCCCCTCGATACCGGCGCTGACCATCGAGTTGACCGCGTTGCCGCCGCCGCCGCCGACCCCGATGACCCTGATGTCCGCCCCCAGCATCATGTCCTCCTCGATCTCGAAGTGCATCCGCCCGCCTTCGCGGACATCGTCCAGAATCTCGAATCCCATCGCCGTCCTCCCTCTCTCCGTCGTTGACCCGTCGAGAAACCGTCTAGAAATAACCGCCGAACCACTCGCGCACCCGCTGCGCGAGGCGGCCGGCGACACCCTTGCTGCCCGAGCGCGGCCCGAAGCGCGCGCTGTCCTGGTGGTGCATGCCGTAGAGGACGAGCCCGACGCCGGTCGTGTACACCGGGCTGTCGATGACGGTCACCATCCCGCCGACGTTGTGAGGCGTGCCGCGGCGCACCGGCAGGTCGAAAATCTGGTCCGCCAGCTCCGGCAGACCGTCCAGGATCACCGACCCCCCGGTGACGACGACCCCCGAGGGGATCATCTCGAGGAACCCGGACTTCTCGATCTCGTGCTTGGCCAGCTCGAGGATCTCCTCGATCCGCGGCTGCACGATTTCGGCGAGGACCATGCGCGAAAGCGTCCGCGGCTCGCGCCCGCCGACCGAGGGCACTTCGATGCTCTCCTCGGGCCGGACCATCGAGGCCATCGCGCAGCCGTACTTGCGCTTGATCTTCTCGGCCTCGTTCGGGGCCGTCCGCAAGCCTACGGAGATGTCGTTGGTGACGTGGTTGCCACCGAGGGGGATGACCGACGAGTGCCAGATGCTTCCCTGGTGGAACACGGCGATGTCCGTGGTGCCGCCGCCGATGTCGATCAGCGCCACGCCGAGGCTCTTTTCCTCCTCGGTGAGCGCGGCGTACGACGAGGCCAGCTGCTGCAGCACGAGGTCGCGAACCTCGAGGCCGGCGCGGTTGCAGCTCTTGATGATGTTCTGGGCCGAGGTCACCGCCCCGGTCACGATGTGCACCTCCGCCTCCATACGCACGCCCGACATTCCGAGCGGCTTCTTGATGCCGTCCTGCTCGTCGATCACGAACTGCTGCGGCAGCACGTGGAGCACTTCGCGGTCCATCGGGATCGCGACGGCCTTGGCCGCGTCGATCACCCGCTCGATGTCGCCGTTGGAAACCTCCCGGTCCCTGATCGCGATGACGCCGCGGGAGTTGAAGCCCTTGATGTGACTCCCGGCGATGCCGGCGATGACCGCGTTGATCTCGCTGCCGGACATCAGCTCGGCCTCCTCGACGGCTTTTTTTATCGACTCGACGGTCGAGTCGATGTCGGCGACGACGCCCTTGCGCATCCCGCGCGAGGGGCTCGTCCCGATGCCGACGATGTCCAGGCCCTTGTCGGTTATCTCCCCGACAACCGCCAGGATCTTGGTCGTCCCGATGTCCAGGCCGACGACGCGGTTCTCGCTCTTAGGCATGTCCACCCCCCGCCTTGACGCTGCCCGCTCCGCCACCCGTGCCCGGCCCCTGCGGGCGAGCAACCGGCAAACGCGCACCCGCCTTGCCGTCGCGGCCCGCAGCCGTCGGCGGGACTTCGGCTGGAGCAGCAGGCAGCGCCACCACCTGACCCTCGGCGCGCAGGTCGACGTACTCCAGTTCCGGCCATCGCTGCGCCATGTCGGGCGCCACCATTCGCCAGCGGCGCAGGCGGCCGACCACGTCCCGCCTGCCGGCGTGAACCAGTGGACGGCCGGATACCGGAACGATCACGGCGTCGTCCGGGTCAGCGAGATCGATGTGATCGACGGCCGAGAGCGCCGGGAAACCCACCTCGCGGATCGCGACGACAAGTTCGATCCCCGCTGCAAGGCTCGCCGCCCCGCGCTCCGTGACCGCGCCGGCCGTTGCCTCGACCCCCGTGAGCACCGGCAGGTTGCCGCGGGATTCCGGCCCGGCTGGCGCGACGACCACCCCTTCGGCATCGACGAAATAGTCACGGTCGGTTCGCACGATGACGCAAGGCACCCGCTCGGCGACCTCGACGATAATCGTTCCCGGCAGGCGCAGACTCGCATCACGCACCCGCGGGTGAGAGACGAGCCGGACGCGCGCGGCGGCCAGATCCAGACCGAGCAGGCTCTCCCCCGTGCGCAGGCCCGCGGCCGTGAGCACCTCGGCGTTCGACACGGCCTGGTTACCGCGGACCTCCAGGGTCTCGATGCGGAACAACCGCAGGGAGGACAGGCGCGCGCGCACCCAACCGGGACCGAGTGCGACCCAGCCAGCTGTGCCGAGGCCGATCATCGCGGCAAGCAGGGCAATCGCGCCGCCTCGGCGCGCCACGGCCAGAAGCCGGCGACGCCGCTGTGCGCGATGGTAGGGCGCCTGGTGCGCGGCGAAATCAGGGCGATAATAGCTTTTCACGACTTCCCCCCAGCCTCCGGACACTGTCGCGAGACGTCGAGCCGCGCGTCGGACAGAATGCGCTCGACGAGCTCGTCGAAGCCGATGCCTGCCGCCCCGGCTGACTTGGGCAGCAAGCTGGTATCGGTCATGCCCGGGATCGTGTTCACCTCGAGCAGCAGCGGGCGCCCGCGCTCGTCCAGCCGGAAGTCGACCCGGCTGGCGCCCCGGCAGCCGAGCGCGCGATGCGCAGCCAGCGCCAGCTCACGCGTGCGCGCTGTCTGCCGGCAGGTCAGCGGCGCCGGGACGAGATATTCGGTCTCTCCCTGCTTGTACTTGGCGCGGTAGCTGTAGAAACCGCCGCGCGGCCTCATCTCCACCACGGCGAGCGCCTGTCTGCCGATCACGCCCACGGTCAGGTCGCGCCCGGGGACAAAGACCTCGACGAGTGCCTCCGGGTCGTAGCGGAAGGCCTTCTTCAGAGCGCGCCCCAGCGCACCGCGCTCGAGCACGACGCTCATCCCGACCGTCGATCCCTCGCACATCGGCTTGATCACGAGCGGGGGCTCGAGCCGTTCGAGCGGCCAAGCTCCCCGAACGCCCTTGCAGAGCACCTCGAAGTCCGGGGTCGGCAACCCGTGCGCGCGGAAGATTAACTTGCTCTGCTTCTTGTCCATTGCCAGCGCGCTCGCGAGCACGCCGGAACCGGTGTAGGGAATTCCCAGGCACTCCAGCAGCCCCTGTACCGTGCCGTCCTCCCCGCCCCGCCCGTGCAGGGCGATGAAGGCCACACCCACCTTGTGGTGGGCCAGGGCCTGCGGCAGGTCATGCCCGGCATCGATGCCTGCCGCCTGGTGTCCGAGTCGGCGCAGCGCGGCGAGGATCGCCGCCCCGGTCCGCAACGAGACTTCACGCTCGGCGGAACGCCCGCCCATGAGCACGCCCACGACCGGCTGTTTCATACCCCGAGCTCCCATCGATCCCCCCACCTGCCTCTCACTGGTCCTCGCCGACGACCTGGATCTCCGGCTCGAGCTGCACTCCGAACTCCCGCTGCACACGGGCGACGATCGTGTCCATCAACCCGAGGATGTCCGCCGCCGTGGCCTGCCCGAGGTTCACGATGACATTCGCATGCTTGACCGAAACTTCCGCTCCGCCGACCCGCGCGCCCTTGAGCCCTGCCGCCTCGATCAGCCGCCCTGCGAAATCACCCGGTGGATTCTTGAAGACCGACCCAGCGTTCGCCCAGCCGAACGGCAACCGGCGCTTGTGCTCCTCGAGGCAGCGCTTGGTCTCCGCAAGCACCTCCTGCTCGGTTCGGACGACAAGTCCCAACCCGGCTGCCACCACGAAGCCCGGCCGCGGAAAACGCGTGCTGCGATAGGCGAAAGCGATCTCCGAGGCCGGCACCCGTTCCTCGCCGCCCGCGGCGTCCACGAGCTCCACCCAGCGAACCCGCTCTCCCATGCTGTGTCCGTGGGCACCGGCGTTCATCGCGATCGCGCCGCCGACGCTCCCCGGGATGCCGGAGGCCCACTCCAATCCCGACAACCCGGGCCGCACCGCAAAGTTGATGACTCGCGAGAGCGGCGTTCCTCCGAGCGCGGTGAGCTCGACCAGGGTTCCCGCCGCCGCCTGGTGGGGGATCTCCCCTCCCTCGATGCGGTTGAGATCGCCGAGGTTCACGACAAGCCCGCGGACCCCGCCGTCGCGCACGAGCAGGTTCGTTCCACGTCCCATGACAAGCACAGGAAGGCCGTGGGCGGCGGCAAGACGCAGACCGGCCCGCAGATCGTTCGGGTCCACCGGGAAAAAGAGCAGGTCGGCCAGCCCGCCAACGCGGAACGAGGTATGGGCGCGCAGCGACTCGCCCGGGAACAGGCGTCCTCGCACCGCCGGGCGGAAGAGGCCCTCGAGCCGCTCAGTCGCCGTTGCCATCGGCCTCCCCCAGGATATTCAGCAGCCCGTCGCCCGCTTTCCAGACGTCACCGGCCCCGAGCGTGAGGACCAGATCGCCGGGACGGACCTCGACCGCCAGCGCCGCCGGCAACTGCCCCTTGTCGGGGACAAAGCGTATTTTTGGTTTGGCGCGCCCGCCGAGCAATCCCGCGAGGCGCTCGCCGCTGACACCGGGGATCGGCTCCTCCCCTGCGGCGTAGATTCCGGTCACGTAGACGAGATCCGCGTCGTCGAACGCCCCGAGGAACTCCGCCTCCAGGTCGCGAGTGCGGGAGTAGCGGTGCGGCTGGAAGGCGACCACGATCCGCCGGGCGAAACCGCGTCGGGCGGCAGCCAGCGTGGCGCGGATTTCCGTCGGGTGGTGGGCGTAGTCGTCGACCACGAGGACGCCGCCACGCTCGCCGCGCTGTTCGAAGCGCCGGTGGGCGTTGCGGAACGTGGCAAGGGCGCTGAAGATCGTCTCGGGGGAGAGATCGAGCTCGAGCGCCACGGCTACGGCGGCAAGCGCGTTCGAAAGATTGTGGGCGCCCGGGATCGGCACCCGCAGGCGCCCCAGTTCGCGGCCCGCCGCGTGCACCGTGCACGCCGAGTCGGCACCTTCGTAGACCGGGTCGCTGCCGCGCACGTCGGCCGCGACCCCGAGGCCGTAGGTGATCACGCGCTTTCTCACCTTCGGAAGGATCTCGCGCACGCCCGGGTCGTCCACGCCCAGGAATACGGCACCGTAGAAAGGCACCTTGTTCGCGAACGCCGCGAAGGCCTCGCGGATGCGCTCCAGGTCCGGCCAGTAGTCGAGATGCTCGCGGTCGACCGTCGTGATCACCGCCCAAGTCGGGCTCAGCGACAGAAAGCTCCCGTCGCTCTCGTCGGCTTCGGCCACGAGGAATTCGCCCTGGCCCAGCCGCGCGTTCGAACCAAAGGCATCGAGGCGTCCGCCGATGACCGCGGTCGGGTCGAGGTCGGCGGCGGCGAGAATCGTCGCCACCAGCGAGGTTGTCGTTGTCTTGCCATGCGCCCCGGCGATGGCGATCCCGTACTTCATGCGCATCAGCTCGGCGAGCATCTCCGCCCGCGGTATCACCGGGATCTGCAGGCGGTGCGCCTCGAGCACCTCGGGGTTGTCCGGGCGGACCGCGGAGGAGATGACGACGACCTGGGCCTCCTGGACATTGGCGGAGTCGTGGCCGGCGGCGATGCGCCCGCCGAGCACGCGCAGGCGCTCGGTGACCGGGTTCGCCGCGAGATCCGAGCCGCTGACGTGGTAGCCGAGGTTCAACAGCACCTCGGCGATCCCGCTCATGCCGATCCCGCCGATGCCCACGAAGTGGATGCGCCTGACCTTTCTGTTGAACATTCCCGACATCCCTCTAACCCCGGCCGAGCATCCGACGGCATTCGTCCACGATTCGCGCCGCGGCGTCGCGGACCCCGACGGCGGTGCCGGCCGATGCCATTGCGCGCAGCCGCTCCCGGTCGCCGGCCAGCGACGCGACCGCCCGTGCCAGCTCGCCCGGCCCATCCGGTGACTGCTCCTCGACGATGACCGCGCCGTCGCGCTCGGCGAGCCAGCGGGCGTTGGCCCGCTGGTGGTCCCCGGCGGCGTGCGGATAGGGCACGAGGATCGCCGGGCGGCCGTTGGCGGCGATCTCGGCGATCGTCCCGGCACCGGCCCGCGCGATCACCAGGTCGGCCGCGCCGTAACGCTCACCCATCGCGTCGAAGAAGGCGGCGACCTCCGCGGTCACGCCCGCGCGCTCGTAGGCGGCGGCCACCGCCGCGCGCTCGCCCTCGCCACTCTGGTGCACAACGGAAACCGTTAATCCCGCTGCCGCGAGCAGCGGCAGCGACTCGGTGACCAGCCGGTTCACGCCGCGGGCGCCCTGGCTGCCGCCCAGCACGAGCAGTCGCAGGCAATCGTCGCGGCCGACCTCCCCGCCCGTGCCAAGCGCCTCCTCCCGGACGGGGTTGCCGGCGAGAACGGTCCGACCGGCGGGAAAATGACTCCGCGCGGGCTCGAACGCAATGAAGACCCGCCGGGCGATCCGGCCGAGGAGACGGTTCGTGAGCCCTGGTACCGCGTTCTGCTCCTGCAGGACCACGGGAACGCCAAGCGTGAAGGCCGCGACCGCCGCCGGCCCGGAGGAGTAACCGCCGGTGCCGAGCAGCAGGTCGGCGCCGAACGCGGCAATCTCGCGCCGGCACTCGCCGACGGCACGGGCCGCCAGCGCCAGGGCCTCGAGGGCACCGCGCGGCCCCTGCCCCTTGAGCCCGCGCACCCGCAAGGCGTGGAAACGCACCGCCGCGCCTTCACGTGGCACGATCCGCTCCTCGAGCCGGCCGGCCGCGCCCAGGTACAGCACCCGGGTCCCGGGTTCGCGACGTCGGAACTCGCGCGCCACGGCGAGCCCGGGGAAGATGTGCCCACCGGTCCCGCCGCCGGCCACCGCAAGGCCGAAGGTCCGCTCCGCGTGCATCTCCTAGTCCGCCTTTGCCGACACGCCGTGCTGCGAGATGTTCAGCAGAATTCCGACGGCGACGAGGCTCGCCACGAGCGAGGTCCCGCCGTAACTCAGGAACGGCAGCGTCAGCCCTTTGGTCGGCATCAGACCGGCGACGACCATGATGTTGATTACGGCCTGTAAAAACAGGCAGAACGTCAGCCCGAAGCCGAGGTACGTTCCGAACATGTCCGGCGCCCGCAGCGCTGTGCGCATGCCGCGCCAGAGGATGACGCCGAAGAGCGCGACGACGAGCACCAGTCCGATGAATCCGAGTTCCTCGCCGATGACCGCGAGGATGAAGTCCGTATGCGGCGCCGGGAGGAAAAAGAGCTTCTGGCGGCTGCCCGCCGGACCGGTGCCGGCGATACCGCCGCGGCCCAGCGCGATGAATGCCTGCACGGTCTGGTAGCCCTTGCCCCGAGCCGCGCTCCAGGGATCGAGGAAGGTCATGACTCGGGCACGCTGATAGGCGTTGTGGTACAGCGACCAGCTCACCGCAAGCGCGCCGACACCCCCGCAGATCAGCAGCGGCCGCAGCCGCAGCCCGCCGACGAACAGTAGCGCACCGAGCGAGGCCGCGAGCGTGATGGTCGTGCCGAGGTCCGGCTCGAGCATGATCAGGCCGAGGCAGGCGCCGACAGCGAGCAGTTCCGGCAGGATGGCTTTCCAGCCTTCCCGCAGAAAGGGCCCGCGCTTGGCGGCAAGCACCGACGAGAGAAAGATCATGAGCCCGATCTTGGCCAGCTCGGAGGGTTGGAAATCCACCGGTCCGAGGCCGATCCACCGGCGGACACCCCCCTTGAAATGCCCGATGGGGGGAATGAGCACGGCGACCAGCAGCACGAGGGTGGCGATCGCTGCCGGCAGCGCCCAGCGGCGGTAGGTGCGGTAGTCGATCCGGTACGCCAGCACGAGGGCCCCGGCGCCGATGGCCGCCCAAACCAGCTGGCGCACGAGAAAATAGTACTGCGGCTTGTGACCGCGCACCGCGACGAACGCGCTGGCGCTGTAGATCATGACGATCCCGAGCACGACCAGCAGCGTCACCGGGAGCACGAGCCAGATGTCGGCGTTGGCCTTTCTGGGCATCAGCCCTCCCTCCCGTCCCCGTGAGCGGGGCGACGGGGTCTTTCCTTCGGTCGTGCGTCTGCGCTGCCGGCGACCGCACGGCACCGCCCCGACACCGCCATCGGCACAGTTGCTGACGTTGCCGGCCGTCTCACAGCGCGTTGACCTCCTGCTGAAAGTGGCGTCCGCGCTCGGCGTAGCCCGAGTACTGGTCGAAGCTCGCGCAGGCCGGCGAGAGCAGCACCGCATCGCCCGGCAGCGCCAGCGCGGCCGAGCGCCTGACGGCCTCGCCCATCTCCTCGACGACTTCGATCGGTGCGGCTCCCGCCAGCTCGGCGGCAATTTTCTCCCGCGCCTCGCCGAGGAGCACGAGGGCTCGCACGCGCTCGCGCACGAGCGGGATAAGCGGCGCGTAACCGCCGCCCTTGTCCTTGCCGCCGAGAATCAGGACCACCTTCCCGGGCATCCCGGCAAGCGTTCGTGCGGTGGCGCCGACGTTCGTCCCCTTCGAGTCGTCGTACCAACGCACACCTGCAATTTCCCTGACAAACTCGGTTCGATGCGGCAATCCGCGGAACGAGCGGAAGACCTCGCGGACGTGACGGGGGGCACAACCGGCAAGAAGCGCCAGGGCCGTCACGGCGAGCGCATTCTCCTGGTTGTGCGTGCCGGCGATGAGCATTTCCGACACCGGGAGCACTCGCTGACCAAGGCGCTCGCCGAGCCGCGAGTAGATCCAGCCGCGGAACAGGTAGACGCCGCGACGGGGAATGCGCCGCATCGAGAACCAGGCGGCGCGGGCCCTGGCCGCTGCGGCGCGCGCGACGACGAGCGGGTCGTCGGCGTTGAGCACCAGATCGTCTCCGGACTCCATGCGCTCGAACAGCCGCAGCTTGGCGCGCAGGTATTCCTCGTACGAGGGGTAGCGGTCGAGGTGATCCTCGCTCAGGTTCAGCAGCGCGCCGATGCGCGGGCGGAAAGTCTCGATCCACTCGAGCTGGAAACTGCTGATCTCGGCCACCACCCAGCGGGCGTCTCCGAGCGTGTCCACCTCGCCGATCAGCGGGTTACCGATGTTGCCGCCGACGCGCGCCGGGATCCCGGCCGTCTCGAGGGTCAAGCCGAGCGCCGTCGTCACCGTGCTCTTGCCGTTCGTCCCGGTCACGGCGAGCAGCGGCACCGGGAGGAAGCGGTATGCCAGCTCGATCTCGCTGACGATCCGCACACCCGCCGCGCGCGCCGCCGTCAGCAGCGGGTCGTCCATGGCCATGCCCGGCGAGGGGACCACGAGGTCCTGTGCGAGGAATGTCTCGGTGCGGTGTCCGCCGAGTTCGCGCCGCACGCCCGGGTCGAGACGCGCGAGCGCGGCCGCGAGGGACGCCGGCTCCTTGCGGTCGGTCACGGTCACCGCCGCGCCGCGGCGCACGAGGAAATTCGCGGTGTCCAGTCCGGTGCGCGCCAGCCCGACAACGAGCACCCGCCGGCCGGCCAGAGCGAGCGGCTCGCCTCGCGTGAAGCCGGCGGTCGCTGCCGCACCCGACCCGTTCTTCGGGCGCCCGCAATTCGCTCGCGGCACCCCGGTTCCGTGCACTGCCGTCATCGCCGCTCCCTTTTTCCCGACGTACGTCGTCATTTATCGCAGCTTGAGTGTGCTCAGGCTGAGCAGCGCGAAGATGATCGCGACGATCCAGAAGCGCACGATGATCTTGGACTCTGCCCAGTTGAGCTTCTCGAAGTGGTGGTGGATCGGTGCCATCAGGAAGACCCGCTTGCCCGTGAGGCGGAACGAGAAGATCTGGATCATGACCGAGAGCGCCTCGATCACGAAGACGCCCCCCACCAGCACGAGCAGGATCTCGTGCTTGGAAATGACCGCCACCGACCCGAGAGCCGCGCCGAGCGCCAGCGAACCGGTGTCGCCCATGAAAACCGTGGCCGGGTGGGCGTTGAACCAGAGAAACCCCATCCCCGCCCCGAGCAACGCACCGCAAAAGACGGTGAGCTCCCCGGCGCCTTCGACGTGGACGATCTGGAGGTATCTGGCGAAGATCGCGTTGCCGGCAAGGTAGGTCACCACCGTGTAGAACGATGCGGCCACGATCGTCGTGCCCACGGCCAGCCCGTCGAGCCCGTCGGTGAGGTTCACGGCGTTGGATGCCCCCGTGAGCACGAGGACGACAAACGGCAGGTAGAGCCAGCCAAGGTCCAGCAGCACGTTCTTGAAGAAGGGGATGCCGACGCGCGTCTCGTAGGCCGGGGCGGGGAGCGTCCAGAGCGCCAGCGCGAACAGTGCCGAAATCAGAACCTGCGCAGCGATCTTCCAGCGGCCGCTCAGCCCGAGCGAGCGGCGGCGCGCGAGCTTGAGCCAGTCGTCGGCAAAGCCGACGGCGCCGAAAGCGAGCGTCGTCAACAGCACCAGCCAGAGATAGAGATTGTCGAGCCTCCCCCAGAGCAGGGTCGGCACCGTGACGCAGAACAGGATCAGCAAACCGCCCATCGTCGGCGTGCCGGCCTTCGTCTGGTGACTCTCGGGACCTTCCGCGCGGATCTGCTGGCCGACGCGCCAGGTTGCCAGCGTGCGGATCACCCAGGGGCCGAGCAGCAGGCTCATCGCCAGCGCCGTGAGCGCGGCGTAGGCGGCGCGGAAGGTGATGTAGCGGAAAACGTTGAATGCCGCGTAATCCTGGTGCAGCGGATAGAGGAGGTGATAGAGCATCAGCGCCCCTCCCCCGCCGCAAGCAGCATCTCGAGGACACGCTCGAGGCGCACCCCGCGGGAACCCTTGAGCAACAGCAGGTCCCCAGGCCGCAGCCAGGAAGCAAGCAGGGCGGCTGCGGCTATTGCGTCAGGCGCAGTCGCGATCGCAGCGGCGGGAAGTCCGGCCTCGCGGGCTCCCGCCGCCGTCTGCGCGGCAAAGGCTCCGACAGCCAGCAGCAGGGCCGGCGCGGACTGGGCCGCGGCCCGACCGAGGTCGCGGTGTTCATCAACCGCAGCCGCTCCGAGTTCGAGCATGTCGCCGAGCACGAGTGCGCGACGGGCGGTGCGGTCTATCTGCGCAAGTGCCGCGAGCGCCGCGCGCATCGACGCCGGGTTTGCGTTGTAGGCGTCGTTGACAACCCTGATGCCTGGTTTGACCGTCGTGACCTCGAGACGCATCGCCGCCGGGCGAGCGGCGGCCAGCGCCGTGCAGATCTGCGCACCGTCAGCCCCCAGGCAGCGTGCGGCCGCCGCCGCGGCCAGCGCGTTTCGCACGTTGTGCTCTCCGAGCCAGGGTATCTGCACCCGGCTGCGCTCGCCGTCGTCGAGCACCAGCGTGAAGGACGTACCCTGCTGCGAGAACTCGATCTTCTCGGCACGGACGTCGGCCGCTGCAGCCAGCCCGAAGCCGATGATTTTCCCGGTCCAGGTTGCCGCAAGCCCGGGAGTCGCCGGGTCGTCGACGTTGAGCACCGCGGTTCCGCCCGGCGCGATCCCCTCGAGGATTTCGGCCTTTGCCGCCACGACTCCCGCCAACCCGCCGACCCCCTCCAGATGCACGGGCCCGACGTTCGTGATAACCCCGACCTGCGGGGCGGCGATGGCGGCGAGCCGACGGATCTCGCCGGCGTGGCTCATGCCCAGCTCGACGACCGCGACCTCGTGCCTGGACTCCAGTCCGAGGAGCGTCAGCGGCAGGCCGATGAGGTTGTTCATGTTCCCCTCGCTCCGGTGCACCCGCCAGCGGGCCGCGGCGATCGCGGCCGTCATCTCCTTGGTCGTCGTCTTGCCGTTGCTTCCCGTGATCGCCACGATGCGCGCGTGCATGCGGTGACGGTGGTGCGCCGCCAGATCGCCGAGCGCCTGGAGGGTATCCGGCACCGCGATCACCGCCCGATCCGGCCAGGAAGCCAGCTCGCGTGCCACCTCCTCGCGCCCCAGCGCCCGTTCCTCAACCAGCACACCCCAGGCACCGTGGCGCAGCGCGTCGGCCAGAAAACGGTGCCCGTCGAGCACGATCCGCACCGGCTGCTCTCTCGGGCCGGAGAGAGCGATGAACAACTCCCCGGGAACGAGCGTGCGGCTGTCCGTCGACACTCCCGTAGCTGCAGCCGGCGCTCCGGCGCACAGCCTGCCGCCCGTGGCGGCGAGGAGTTCCGGCACGCCGAACCGCGCCGTCGCCGCTGGTGTCGTCACACCGGACACCGCGCCTCCTCGAGCGCCCGGCGCGCTTCCTCACGGTCAGAGAACGGCAACGTCCGCTCGCCGACGGTCTGCGAGTCCTCGTGGCCCTTGCCCGCAATGAGCACCACGTCCCCGACACCCGCCGCGACCACCGCCGCGCGGATCGCCGCACGGCGGCTTTCGATCACGTGGATCGCCGCCGCGCCACCACTCGCCCGTGCCCCTTCGAGGATCTGCGCGAGGATCGCCGCGGGATCCTCGCTGCGCGGGTTATCGCTGGTGAAGAAGGCGCTGTCCGCCAGGCGCGTCGCGGCCGCCCCCATCAGCGGCCGCTTGCCGCGGTCGCGGTCGCCGCCGCAGCCGAGGACGATCGCAAGCTTCCCACGGCACAGGCCGCGGGCCACCCGCAGCGCGTTCTCGACCGCCTCCGGCGTGTGGGCGAAATCCACGAGCACGAGCGGCCCGCCGGCGACACCGACGCGCTCGAAGCGGCCGGGCACGAGTGAACAGGCAGCGACGCCGGTCTGCACCGCGTCCCAGCTCAGCCCGAGCGCCCGCGCCGCGGCTGCGGCCGCGAGGATATTGGCGACATTGTGCGCCCCGATCAACGGCGACACGATCGGCACTCGGCGTCCTTCGGCGGCGATGCCGAAGCGCACGCCATCGGCATCGGCGACGACCTCATCGGCGCGCATGGCGGCTGCCCCGCCCAACCCATAGGTGACGACGGTGCCACGAACCGCCGCAATCAGAGCGGCGCCCGCCGGATCGTCGGCATTGATCACGCTTGTCCCCGGCGAAAATTCCGTGAAGAGCCTCGCCTTCGCGGCGCCGTAGGCCGTCAGGTCGCGGTGGAAGTCGAGATGGTCGCGCCCGAGGTTCGTGAAGACGGCGACCGCGAACCGGCAGCCGACAAGCCGGTCGAGCTCGAGCGCATGGGAGGATGCCTCGAGTGCCGCGACCTGGACCCCGGCGTCGGCCATCTCGCGGAGCAGTCGCTGCAGTTGGGGTGCTTCCGGGGTAGTGTTTGCCGCAGGGAGCTCCCGGCCGCCCCAGCGGCAGGCGATGGTCCCGATCACCCCGGGCACCCGGCCAGCGGCATGGACGATCGCCTCCAGGATCCAGGTAACCGTGGTCTTGCCGTTCGTACCCGTGACCCCGACGAGCTCCAGGTCTCCCGAAGGGTGGTCGAAAAAGCGGTCAGCGATCGCCCCCAGCGCGCGGCGCAGGTTATCCGCCTCGACGAGCGCGGGGCCCGGCGGCGCCGTGGCACCTTGCCCCGTCTCCACGAGCAGCGCCGCCGCGCCCGCCGCGGTCGCGGCCCCGAGAAAACGGTGCCCATCGGAGCGCCGCCCGGGCAGAGCAGCGAAGAGCGCACCGTCGCGCACCGCCCGCGAATCGGTTTCGATCCCGGTGACGCTGACCTGCGGCGAGCCGCGGACGATCCGCGCCGCGCCGCCGGCCGCCGCCACGAGATCCCCGAGACTCTTCATTCGCCGGCGTCCGGGAAAGCCCGAACGAGCAGCACCTGCTCGCGCGTCTCGGGGGGCACGTTGAGGTAACGCAGCGTCCGCTGCACGACTCGCTTGAACACCGGTGCTGCCACGCTGCCGCCGTAAATCGCGCCCTGCGGCTCGTCGATCATGACCAGGACCACCAGCCGCGGGTCGCGCGCCGGGGCCATCCCGACGAACGAGGCGAGGTACTTGTGGGCTGAGTAGGTCCGCAGCTGCGAGTCGTACTTCTGGGCCGTGCCGGTCTTGCCGCCAATCGCGTAGCCCTCGACGGCGGCCGCCTTGCCGGTGCCCTCCTCGACGACGTGGACGAGGGTCTCGACGACCTGGCGGCTGGTTTCCTTCGAGATCACCTGCCGCACTTTGTGTGCCTCGAAACTCTTGAGCACCACCCCTTCCGTGCTCACCAGCTCGCTGGCGACGCGGGGCCGCCAGAGCTCCCCGCCGTTGATCGCTGCCGCAAATGCCGCCGCCATCTGGAGCGGGGTCACCGACACCTCCTGCCCGATGGCAACCGACGCGATCGAGCGACCCGACCAGCGGGCCACCGGCCGCAGCATGCCGAGGGCCTCGCCGGGCAGGTCGATGCCAGTCTTCTCGCCGAACCCGAAGGCCTTGAGATAGCGATGGTAGTTCTCCGCGCCGAGCCGCATCGCGATCTTCGTCGAGCCGATGTTGCTCGACTTGCCGATGATGTCGTTCACGGCAAGCGTGCCGTAGGGGTGCACATCGTGGAGCACGCCGCCCTGAAAAGGCATTGAGCCGTTTTCGCAGTTGAACATCGTCTCCCGGGTCACCACCCGCTCCTCGAGCGCCGCGGAGAGGAGGAACGTCTTCATGATCGACCCGGGTTCAAGAGCGTCGGCAATGCTGCGGTTGCGCAGCGCGGCCGGGGTGCAGGAGGCGGAATCGTTCGGGTTGAAGAACGGGGCGTTGGCCATCGCGAGCACATCGCCGTTGCGCGGATCGAGAACGACGATACTGCCCCCGGCAGCCCCTGCGGACTCGACGCCGCGGCCGAGCTCCTCCTGGGCGATGAACTGGATCACCTCGTCGAGCGTCAGCCGCAACTCATCGCCTTCGCGCAGCGCCTCCAGGGGAGGCCCGGAAACGAGGATGTCCTTGCCGAAGGCATCCTGCTCGGCCATGACCACCACGGCATCGCGCCAAAGATCGCGGTCGTAACCCTGTTCAAGCCCGGAGAGTCCCTGGTTGTCCATCCCGGCGATGCCCACCACCTGCGCCCCGAACTCCCGCTGCGGGTAGAAGCGGCGGTTCTCCTTGATGAATCCGACGCCCTTCCAGCCCATGGCGTTGATCCGGCTCGAAACCCCGGGGGAGACCCGCCGCTCGAGCCAGACAAAGGGCCGCTTCTTGTCAAGCTCCCGCGAGTAGCGTGCAGCGTCCCTGCCGGTGACGCTCGCGAGGCGCCGGGCCACGTCGTCCTTGTCCGCGACCTGGGAGGGGACGCCGTAGATTGAGTCGACTTCGACGTCAACGGCGAGGCGGCGCCCCGCCCGGTCGGCGATGATGCCGCGCTTGGGGAGGAACTGGATCTCCTCGGTGAGTTGCTCCGCCGCGCGGGCGCTGAGCCGCTGGTGCCCCGTCACCTGCAGCGAGAAGAGGCGGCCGATGATGACCACGGCGATGACGACGAGAAATCCGGTGATTCCGAGAACCCGGTTCCTCACCTGACGCCGCAACTGCCGTTCCATCCCCGTCTTCCCTACTCCCGCCGGGCGGTAGCTACCGCGTCGGGCGTCGCGCGGGCCACCGGTGCACCCCCACTCTCGCGCACGACCACCACCTGCCCCGCTTCGGGGAACACCATGCCGAGGCGCTCGACAGCCTCGCGCTGCACGGTCGCCAGGTCCTGGAGGCTCGCCAGCTCCACCTCGAGACGCTCCCGCTCGACCTTGACATCACGGAAGCGGTTCTGGAGACGATCGATCTCGTACCCCATCCTGATCACCTGGATTCCCTGCGTCACGTACAGCAGCAACGATCCGAGCAGCACCAGGATTGCGAAAAACCAGATGACCAGCGGTCCCCGACCGAGTCGCGGCCTCTCGCGGCAGACGCTGGAATTACGGATCTCTCCCCCGTAGTACTCGCGTGGCAGCACCTGCGGCATCGCATCCCCCTAGGCGGCGCGGGCGATGGCCCGCAACCGGGCCGAGCGCGCGCGCGGGTTGCGCCGGAGCTCTGCGCTGCCAGGGCGCTCAGGCTTTTTCGTGATCAGCGTGAAAGCCGGCGGCTTCGACGAGCGGCCAAGGGGCGCGAGCGCGCGAAACGCCCGCTTCACAGATCGATCTTCGAGCGAGTGGTAGGCGATCACGCAGGCGCGCCCGCCAGGGGCCAGCGCCTCTGGGAGCGCCGCGAGCGCCGCCGCGAGCGCCTCGAGTTCACCGTTGACCGCGATCCGCAACGCCTGGAAGGTCAGAGTCGCCGGGTGGATCTGCCCGCCCCGGGGCCCGCGGCCACCGATCGCGCTGGCGACCGCACTCGCCAGCCGCCGCGTGGTCATTAAGCCGCCCTGGTCGCGCTCCCGGCAGATGGCACGCGCGATGCGGCGGGATTTGCGCTCCTCGCCGTACTCGAAGATGATCCGCGCAAGCTCCTCCTCGCTGGCCGACCTGACGAGGTCGAACGCGGTGCCCGGCTCGCTGCGGTCCATGCGCATGTCGAGAGGAGCGTCGGCGCGGAAGGAGAAACCGCGCTCCGGCTGATCAAGCTGCAAGGACGAAAGACCAAGATCGATCAACACGCCGTCCGCCTGCCCCTTCCCCGCGCGGACCAGGATCGCCCCCAGCTCGCTGAAATTCCCATGCACCAGTTCGAATCTGCCTGCATGCGCCGCCAGATGCGCAGCTGCCAGTTCCAGAATCTCGCGGTCCCTGTCGATACCGAGCACAAAGCCGTCCGGCGCGGTCTGCTCGAGAATGGCCTGCGCGTGACCGCCCGCGCCGACGGTCGCGTCGACCCAGAGACCTCCGGGACGGCAACCCAGCGCACTCACCACCTCGGCAACCATGACCGGGTCGTGCACCGCGGCCACGGGCGCCATTACAATCCGAGGTCGGAGAGCTTCGCCGCGATGGGCTCGAAGTTCTCCGTTGCCTCGCGGTAGAAGGAGTCCCAACGCGCCTTGCTCCAGACCTCGATCCGGTTTGCCACGCCGAGCAGGACCACGTCCTTCTCCAGTCCCGCATCCTCACGCAGCGTCGGCGGGATCAGGATGCGGCCCTGACGGTCGACAGGACACTCCTGAGCACCGGAGAAGAAATAGCGAACGAAAGCGCGCACGTCCTTCTGGAGCATTGAGAAACCGCGGACCTTCTCCTCGATCAACTCCCACTCGTCGGAGGGGAAGCCCACGAGGCAGTTGTCGAAATTCGTGAGGATCAGCACCTCCTCGCGATGCTGCGCGAGGATCTCGCGGAAACGGGACGGAACGCTCAATCGTCCCTTGGCATCCAGCGTGTGAATGTAGCGTCCCTTGAACATGGCCTTCCTCCGGGCTGGGCGGGTATCCCACTAATCCCCACCATCTCCCACTTGCCGGAGTTTAGATCAGCGACGAGTGCGTGTCAAGAAAAAAAATGATTCTGCAACTTGCTGATATTTATACATTATTTTGCAAGATAGCACAAGTGGGGCACTATTCACGACACTGGCGCTCAGCATCGGGAAATAGCGGGGAATATCGCAGTCGGTTATTTCAGTTCACGAGACGGAGAGGCTCAATCAGGTCAAGATACAAGACGCTGCCGCAATTTGGCCCCTTCAATCGAGCGTCATGTGAGCTTCGTAATCCTGTTCTGCGCATCGACGAGCACGACGCGCGGCGCGAACCCTGGAATCTCCGCCTCGGTGAACAGCCCGTAATTCGCGATGATGATCTTGTGGCCGTTTTCCGCCAGGTGGGCCGCAGCGCCGTTCACGCAGATGGTGCCCGTGCCGCGGGCGCCGGTGATCGCGTAGGTTTCGAAACGTTGTCCGTTCGTGACGTTGTAAACCTGGACCTGTTCGTTGGGCAGCAGACCCACCGCGTCCATGAGGTCCTGATCGATCGTGATGGAGCCTTCGTAATCCAGGCTCCGGTCGGTGACCGTGGCGCGGTGGATCTTCGCCTTGAGCAGCACTCGCATCATCGCTGGGCGGCCTGCTTCCTGATTGCCGGCTTTGACTTCACGATGGGCTTGCCGGCAGGCTTCGCAGCCGTTTTCACCGCCGGCTTGACAACCGGTTTCGCCGCGGGCTTCGCAATCGTTCTGGCTGCCGGTTTCGCTGCGGGCTTCGCAGCCGGTTTGGCAGTCGGTGTCACCGCGGATTTCACCGCAGGCTTCACAGCCGGCCGGGCCGCGGGTTTCGTTGCCGGTTTTTCCGCGGGCAGCGGCGGTGCGGCCTTTGCAACGGCCGGCGGCTTGGCCGGCTTCTTCAAATCGGCACGCAAACTCAGCTCGCGCAGGTCGAAGACGGTATTGTCGATGAGGCGGGCGCGACCGACGCGCACCGCGAGCGCAACAAGCGTGCGCACCTCGATGGTGTCCAGTTCGTGCAGCGTCTCCGGATGACAGATCGAGATGTACTCGATCTCCGCGCCAGGCTGCGCGCGGATCACCTCGCGCAGGTTCGAGACGATCTTCGCCGCCGAACGCTCCCCCTTGGCCATGATCCGAGCAGCCACGTGGAGCGCCTGCTGCAGGGTCAATGCCGCAGGCCGCTGCTCGGGCGTGAGGTAGGCGTTGCGGGACGAGAGCGCCAGACCGTCGGCTTCACGCACAGTGGGCACGTCAAAGACATCGATCCAGAAATTCAGGTCGCGGACGAGCTTGCGGACAATGAGCAGCTGCTGGTAATCCTTCTGCCCGAACCAGGCCTGATGCGGTTGGACGATGGCCAGGAGCTTGGTGACAACCGTCGCCACGCCGCGGAAATGGGTCGGGCGCGCGCGGCCGCAGAGCCGGCTCGAGAGGTCTTCGACCTCGACATAGGTGCGATGCCCCGGCGGATAGATCTCCGTCGCCTCGGGGGTGAAGGCGACCGCGACGCCGAGCCCCTGGAGTTTCGCGATGTCCCCGGCCAGGTCACGCGGGTAGTTCGAGAGGTCCTCGCGCGGGCCGAACTGGAGCGGGTTGACGAAAATGCTCACGACAACCGTGTCCGCCTTGCTGCGCGCGGCGCTGACGAGCGCAAGATGCCCATCGTGGAGCGCGCCCATGGTGGGCACAAAGGCGATCTTCGCCCCCCGCTTGCGCGCCTCGAGGCTGAAACGACGCATCTCGGCGATGCTCTTGATGACCTTAATCGAAGCTGTGTTCTTCATCAGGAAACAGTCCTCCCCGTACCTCTTCGCAGAATTGCCGCACTGCGCGGCCCGCCTCGTCGCCACAGGCGGCGTACCGCTTTACGAACTTCGGCCGGTGCCCGCCCCAGAGCCCGAGCAGATCGTGGAGCACGAGCACCTGCCCGCCGCACTCGGGCCCGGCTCCGATGCCGATCGTCGGGATGCCAAGCGCCGCGGTGATTCGCGCCGCAAGCGAGCGCGGTAGCCCTTCGAGCACGACGGAGAAGGCCCCGGCATCTTCGAGGGCGCGAGCCCCGTCGAGGATCTGTCGCGCTCGTTCCTCGTCGCGGCCCTGCACCCTGTAGCCCCCCATGGCGTGCACCGACTGCGGCGTCAGCCCGACGTGGCCCATCACGGGCACACCCATCGCAACGATCGAGGCCACCGTCGCGGCGACCTCGGCCCCGCCCTCGAGCTTCACGGCAGCCGCTCCGCCCTCCTTGAGGAAGCGGCCCGCGTTGCGCCGCGCCTCCTCGGCGCTCACCTGATAGGAGAGAAAGGGCATGTCGGCAACGACCAGCGCCTGGCGCGCGCCGCGGGCCACCGCGCGCGTGAACACGAGCATCTCGTCCATGGTGACCGGCAACGTGGTGTCGTACCCGAGCGCCACCGTGGCCAGCGAGTCGCCGACAAGCACGATGTCCACGCCGGCATCGTCCACGATGCGAGCCAACGAGGCATCGGTCGCCGTGATCATGACAACCGACTCGCCCGCGGCTTTTTTTGCGCGAAGCGTCGCGACGGTGACCTTCTCAGCGTTCAAGAGCACGATCTTTTCCCTGGTTCATTTTTTTCCGACGGATCGCACCGGCGTGTAATACTCGGTGCCGCGCTTGGCGTGCAGGATCTGGTTGGCCAAGTCATCGAGGTCGACCGGATTCTGCACGAAATCGATGACGTTGGTGTTGATGACCAGCAGCGGCGTCGCCGAGTAGTGGAAGAAGAAATAATTGTAGGCCTGGTTGAGCTCCTCGAGGTATTGCCGCGACAGGTGCTTCTCGTATGCGCGGTTGCGTCGCGCGATGCGCTCCACGAGGACCTCGGTGCTCGCCTGCAGGTAGATCACCACGTCGGGCACCGTGATCCTGGTCTTGAGCAGACAGTAGATCTGCTCGTAGAGCGCCAGTTCGTTATCGTCGAGGTTCAGGTATGCGAAGATCCGGTCGCGGTCGAAGAGATAGTCGGCGACGACGAACTGCTGGAACAGGTCTTGTTGCGCCAGTTCCTGCTGCTGGCGGAATCGCGAGAGCAGAAAGAAGAGCTGCGTCTGGAAGGCGTGGCGCTTCGTGTCGTTGTAGAACTGCGGCAGGAAGGGATTCTCGTCGGCCGCCTCGAGGATTCTCTTGGCCGAAAAGCGCTTTGCCAGCAGGTTGACGAGGCTCGTCTTGCCGACGCCGATGGGCCCCTCGATGACGATGTACTTTCCCTTCTCGATCGGCGACGAGCCCAACCTCATCCTCCCCGGCGCTGCCGGTCCCCCGCCATCCACGCGCCCCACTGCCTGACGTCCTCGCCGGGACCAAGCCCGGAGAGCAACTGCGCCGCGGTGCGCCGCAGGTTCGGGTGGAACACCCGGGGCGCAATCTCGGCGAGCGGCTCGAGCACGAATCGCCGGCCGTGCATCCTCGGGTGCGGGACAACCAGCCCACGCTCGCCGACCTGCCGGAGCCCAAAGAGCAGCACATCGATATCGATGCGCCGGGGGCCATTGCGGAAGGGGGTGCTCTTCCCCATCCGCGCCTCGATTCCCTCGAGACGTCCGAAAAGCTCCTGCGGGCTCAGGCGCGTCCGCAACTCCAGAACCCCGTTTAAAAATTTTCGTTGGTTAGTATACCCCACTGGTGATGTACTGTAAAGAAAAGAGACCCTGACGATCCGAACCCCTGCTTCCAGCCCGATGAATTCGAGCGCCCTCCGGAGGTTTTCCGGACGGCGCCCAACATTTGAACCAAGTGATAGAAAGACGCGCTCTCTGCCCGTTCCAGGGCGATCGAAATCTTTGGAATTACGGGGTGGAGGGGTGGCGCAATAACGCTGTTCCATCAGTTATTCAACCGTAACTAATTGTTTCAATTTATTATTCATATTTCCATGCGATTGCGCAGGCAGTGAAAATATCGGGTGAATATCTTACGAACCCTACGCTGAGCGCAAGAAGCGCAACAAATATTTCACTGATATATAAGTTACACATAAAAAAACCAACAATGCTGACGTTGACCACATCGCACGAGTTGCATGCGCGACATGCCCACGTTGCTACCGGAATGAACGGGGTATCCGCTCAGTGTTCCACAGCCAATCCCTGAGCGGCTTGCATCAGAGAACTTTCCCGATGCGTTCTACCGCCTCCTCGAGTCGCGACGCATCGACGCTGAGCGCGAAGCGCACATAGCCCTCGCCGTGCGCGCCAAAACCGTTGCCCGGAGTGCAGACGACGGCGGCATTCTCGAGAAGCAGGCTCGAGAAGGATTCCGAGGTGTGGCCGGACGGGACCTCGCACCAGAGGTAGAAGGCCGCCTGTGGCTTTTTCATCTTGAGCCCGAGCTTGCGCAGGCCGCGATAGAGCACATTGCGACGCTTCTGATAAAGACGGCGCATCTTCTCGACCGGCCTCTGGTCGCCAGTCAGCGCCGCGATCCCCGCATCCTGGACGGCTCCAAAGGCACCGGAGTCGATGTTGGCCTTGATATGCCCGAGCCCTTTGATGATGCTGGCGTTGCCGACGGCGAAACCGATGCGCCAGCCGGTCATGTTGTAGGTCTTGGAGAGGGAGTGGAACTCGATCCCGACGTCCTTCGCGCCCTCGGCCTCCAGGAAAGAGGGGGGTCTTGCTCCATCGTAGTACATCTCGGAGTACGCTGCGTCGTGGCAGACAATGATGCCGGTTCGTCGCGCGAAGTCCACGACCTTGCGGTAGAAATCCAGATCGGCGACGGCCGCGGTCGGGTTGTTCGGGTAGTTCAGGAACAGGAGCTTCGCGCGCTGCAGGATCTCGTGCGGGATCGCGTCGAGATCGGGGACAAAGTCGTTCTTCTTCAGGAGCGGCAGCATGAACGGCTCGCCGCCTGCGAGGAGCGTTGCCGCGCTATAGACCGGGTAGCCGGGGTTCGGGACCAGGACAACGTCGCCTGGGTCAACGAAGGCGAACGGCACGTGCCCGATCCCCTCCTTCGAACCGATCAGCGTCAGGACCTCCGTCGCCGGGTCGAGGACGACGTTGAAACGCTCCCGGTACCACTGCGCGACCGCCGCGCGGAAAGAAAGCTTGCCCGTGTAGGAAGGGTACTGGTGGTTCGCCGGGTCGGCGACGGCGGTCTTGCTCTCGCGGACGATGTGCTTGAATGTCGGCTGGTCGGGGTCGCCGATGGAGACGTCGATCAGGTCGGCGCCCGTCGCCTTGGCCTCGGCCTTCAGCACGTCGATGCGGGCAAAGAGGTACGGCGGGAGC
>CAZEOK010000006.1:38940-46792 GCA_964513745.1 uncultured bacterium | reverse complement strand
CCACCGTCGAGGACCCGATCGAGATGATCCACGAGGACTTCAACCAGGTCGGCGTGCAGCCGCAGGTCGGGCTGACGTTCGCGACGACCCTGCGGCACATCCTGCGCCAGGATCCCGACATCATCATGGTCGGCGAGATCCGCGATACCGAGACGGCCGAGAACGCCATACAGGCAGCCCTCACCGGGCACCTGGTACTCTCGACCCTGCACACCAACGATGCGCCGACTGCGGTCACCCGGTTGGCGGACATGGGGATACCCCGCTACCTTGTCGGCTCGACGATCCTGCTCGTCGTGGCCCAGCGGCTCGTGCGGCGCATCTGCCCGCACTGCATCGAGGAGTACGCGCCGACTCCCGAGGAGCTGGCCTCGCTCGGGCTGCCGGTCGTCGGCAGGACGGTGCGCCTGCGCCGCGGGCACGGCTGTGCGCAATGCCGCTCCACCGGGCACCACGGGCGCACGGGTATCTTCGAGATGATGCCCGTCACCCCGGGGCTGCGGACGCTGATCCACGGGGGCGCGGACCAGGGGGCGATTCTCCAGGCCGCGCGCAAGGAGGGGATGAGGACACTCAGGGAGTCGGGGGTGCAGAAGGCGCTGCGCGGCGTGACGACGGTCGAGGAGGTCCTCCGCGTCACGATGGGCGACGCGGTGTAGCAGGCGCTGGAACGGGAAGAATCGCCGCGCGGCAGGAGCGTCAGTCGCGGATCTTGTTCAGGAGCATGCTCGAGAAGTGGAACTTGGGGAATTCCTCCTCGCGCACCGCGAGGTAGAACTCGCAGGTTTCACAGGCCTTGAACTTCACCGCGAAGGTCCCCTGGGTCTCCCCCTTGCAGAGGGTGCCCGCCACGACCCAGCAGGCCCGGCCGGCGTTCCTGCCGCCGTGGACCGCATCGAGTCGCGCTTCAGTCGCAGCCGGGCAGACACCGAGCTCTGCCGCTTTGGCACCGCCCGGCTCACGGCCGCACTTCTTGAACTCCCAGCAGTTTATTTTCATGCGCCCCTCCCCTCGAGCAGCCCGATCTTCCGCATCATCTCCCGGATGCCCGCGTAGTCGGCGTCCGTCGACGCCTGGAATCCCGTGTAGTCGGCGTACAGCGCTTCGAGCACCGACGCCCCCGCGGCTTGCTCGCGGGTCAGAGCCAGGAGCGCGCCGCGCAGCGCGTCCTGAACGGCGGCGGGCAGCTCCCGGGCGGCGCAGATGTTGAACTCCGGGATCGGGGGCGATTGCGCGAGCGCCACGAGGCCTTCGGAGGCATACTGCGTCGCCACCGACTCCATGACCGCACCGGCGTCGTAGTCGCCCCGCACCACGGACGCGGCGACGGCGTCGTGGTGCCCGAGGTGATCGAAGGTGCTCAGCCGCTCGACCGGGACGCCCGCCTCGAGGAGCATCGCGCGTGGCACGACGTGGCTCGACGTGGAGTTGACGTCCCCGAAGGCGAAGGATCGGCCCAGCAAATCCGAGAGCGTGCGCAACCGCGCATCGCGGCGGC
Source organism: uncultured bacterium (assembly GCA_964513745.1). GTDB lineage: Bacteria > JAUVQV01 > JAUVQV01 > JAUVQV01 > DATDCY01 > DATDCY01. Next base: position 45,294 of record CAZEOK010000006.1, on the reverse strand, counting down.
AGACGACCACGGCGTGCTGGAACGGCTTGCCCCGGCGCAGGGCCGTGACCAGCAGCGTAACCCCGAAGCGATCATGGGCCAGCACGTAGGTTGACGGCGTCAGATAGGCGAACTGGGTGCGGCCCTCGCCGAGGTCGCGCACCGCCTCGTCGAAATCGAGGGCGACCTTCAGCTCCACCGGTCGACCCAACGCGCGACCGAGGTGCTCGGCAAGCGGCGTGAACCGCCGGTGCATCCGGGCCGGGGACTCCAGAGGGACGACCCCGAACCGCAGCACGCTCCGCGACTCCTCCGGAAGCACCTTGAAGCGGGTGACCTCGGCCTCCAGCAGCCCCGTGTCGCTGTTGATGTCGCGCAGCCCCCTGTTGATGCGCAGCGCGAGCGCCCGGTTGTTCCGCGGCAGGTCGACCACCGGCACAAGGGCCTGGCGGATCTGGCGGCAGCCGTCCCGCTGCTCGTTGAGCGCCCGCGACATGCGGTCGAGCCCGTCCGAGACGCGCTCGGCGGCGGTGGCAACGTGCTTCCCCGCGATCGCCTGCTCGCCATTTGCGATGCTGATGTGCTCCGGGGCGGCCGACAGGTGCTGCATCGCCGCGCCGATCCGGTCGGCCTCCCGCTTCTGCTCGCTCGTGCCCTGGGCCAAAAACTGCGCCATCTGCTCGAGCCGGGCCATGCTCTCGCGCACCCGTGAGAGGCCCCGGGACTGCGCCTGGGCCGCCTCGCGGATCGCATTCGCCTTCTCGAGCGAGGCGCCGGAACTCGCGACGATCTTTTCGAGCGCGGCGCCGGCATCGCGGGCGCAGCCGAAGCCGGCCTCGACCTCGCTGCGGCCGTCGCGCATCGCCTCGACCGCGCGGCCGACTTCGGTGCGCACGGTGTGGATCAATTCGGCGATCTCCACCGTCGAGCGCGCGGTCTTGACCGCGAGGCTGCGGATCTCGCCGGCGACCACCTGGAACCCGCGGCCGTGCTCCCCGGCCTGCGCGGCGAGGATGGCGGCGTTGAGTGAGAGCAGCCCGGTGCGGTCGTTGACCTCGTCGATGACGTCGAGGATCTCGCCGATCTTGGCCGACCGCTGACCGAGGGCCTGGACCGCGTCCGCCCCGCGGTCGACCGCCCGGCGGATCGCCTCCATCCCCTCGAGGGTCCGCTGTACCGCCCGCAGCCCGAGCTCCTCGGCTTCCTGACGCACGCGCGCGGAGCTGGCCGCCGCTTCCCGCGCCCCTTCCTCGACGGCGCGGATCACCTCGTCCACGTCGTGCACCGCGGCCAGCGTCTCGGTCGAGACCCCCGAGAGGTGCTCGGTGCCCCACGTCAGCTCCCGGATGGTGTGCGTCATCTCCCCGATCGTTCCGGAGGCCTCCCCCACGGTGACGGAGAGCTCCTCGGAGCGCAGGTGGACTTCCGCGGTGTTGGCGGACATCTCCTTTGCGGCCGCGTGCACCGTGTCGGCGGCCGCGGAGAGTCCCTCGATGTCTTCGGCGATCTGCCCGATGGAGGCGCCCAGCTGCTCCATCGATGATGCGATTGCCGCGAAGGAATCGGCTTCGACGCTCGTGGCGTCGACGACGGCGGCGGACTCCCGTTCGGTCGCGGCGGACACGGTTGCGACGCGGCTCGAAACCTGATGGATGCGCAGGATGACGGCTCCCAGGGCGCGGACCGAGTCGCGGAGGCTCTCCCAGAGCTGGCCGAGGTCGCCGCTCGTGCGGCCAGGCAGGTCGATCGTCAGGTCGCCGGCCGCAAGCGCCAGCGTGGCCTCCCGCATCTGTGCCACCGGTCGGACCACGAGCAGGCGGATCAGCCACCAGAGCAACATCCCCATGGCCAGCACCCCGACTACCGACCAGGCCAGGGCTGCGGCGACCAGCGAGGAGCCGCCCCGAAACAGCTCCCCCATCGGGATGGTGACCTTGGTGGCCCCGAGAAGAGCCTGATCCCCTCCGTGGCAGGAGCGGCAATCGGGGCCGTTGAGAAGCGGGCGGTAGAAGAGCAGATGGTCCTCGCGCTGCACGGAGAAGGGGACGGGATTCGCGCGGAGCCGGTCCAGGGCCTCGCGCTCGGGTGACTCCTCTCCCGTGGTGAATGCCTCGCGACCGGCGCTGTTGAGCACGTCGATGCCGGCGATGCCGGCCTGGCCGCGCAAATCCCCGACGAGGGCGCGGGTGATGTCGGCGCGCCCCTCCTTCATGACGCGTTGGACGCTGCGGGTGATGATTTCGGCAGTCGATTCAGACTCCCGGCGGGCCGCCTCGACAAGCCCCTGGCGCATCAGGTGCAGAACGCCGAGGCTGACGGAAACGATACCGGCGAGGGGAAGGAGCGTGGAAAGGACCAGAATCCTGACATCGAGGCGTTCCCACCACCGCATGGCCGCCCTCCCGTTTGCTCCCGCCGTCGGCTGCAAACCCGACGCAAGGACTATACTTCAAGGGCGGGTGTGGTTCAATGCCTCGGGCTGCGCTACTTCTTCGAGCGGCCGTAGATGTAGCCCACCAGTTCCACGAACTTTTCGTCCATGTCGCGCAGCAGCGCGTCCAGTTGCCCGGCAAGACGCAGCAGATGGGCTTTTTCAGCAGCCTGTTAACCTGCTGCCCTGATTTGAAGGCACGAATCTCCGAGATCGAGGCCAGCAGTTCGATAGTCTGATCGTCGACTCCGGCTAAGATGGAAACCTGACGGCAGTCGATGCCGTCGTCGCAGGTACGCGCGCCGGGAGACGCTTGAACGCGAGCCGGGTCCCGGTTATGGTTGAGACGGCAAAGTCAACGGGCGATTTTCAGAACGGGGGTGAGGACATGCGGGAACGCGCGGTGGTCGTCAGCGCCGGGGCCCCAGCCGCCATCGGGCCGTACTCTCAGGCGATACGGGCCGGCGGGCTGATTTTCGTCTCGGGGCAGATTCCGCTCGATCCGGCGACGGGGCAGGTGATCGATGGTGGCATTGCCGCACAGACCGGACGCGTCCTCGAGTCGCTGCGGGCGATACTCGTGGCTTCCGGAAGTGGGCTGGACCGTGTCGTCAAAACGACGGTATTCCTCGTCGACCTCGGCACCTTTGCCGAGATGAACGAGGTGTACGCCCGTTTTTTCCCGCAGGTGCCCCCGGCCCGGGCCACGGTGCAGGTCGCAGCCCTGCCGCGGGGCGTGGGGATCGAGATCGAGGCGGTGGCGCTGGCCTAGGCGGACTTGCTGATCCTGCCCGAGCGCAGGCAGCGGGTGCAGAGCGTGACCCGCTTGGAGCGGCCGGGCACGTCGGCCTTCACCGTCTTGAGGTTGGGCATCCGGCGCGTCTTGCTCACGTTGTGGGCGTGGCTGACGACGCTCCCGGTTTGCGGGCGCTTGCCGCAGACATCGCAGACCTTCGACATGGGTTAATCCCCCTTTCCTCGACTCCTGTCCAGAAAGCGTTCTTGTACACGAGTCTTGAGGCAAAGGCAAGCCGACGTTGACAACGACCTCTCTCGCGGGTACAAACTCGTGCGCCATTGCGGAGGAGCACGATGAGGAAATATGCGCCATTCCCGACAGCACGCTGGTGGCTGCTGCACCTGGCCGCGATCGCGGGTGTATATGCCGCCGGGCAGGTTTTTTTCGGTCGCTGAGGTCGCGATGCTCCGGTACGTCATGAAAGGGTCACCCGGCTGGATGGTGCTGCACCTCGTCGCCATCCTGCTCACCCTCTGGCTCGGCGCGGTCACGAGGTTCGCCCCGTGAGCGCGGCCGAAAACCGCCGCACGCTGCTCTGGGCGCTTGCCCTCGTGGCTCTCGGCGGGCTGCTGTTGCACTACCGCATCCACCCGTACCTGGTACCGGACAAGGAGCACCCTGGCCTGGTGGTGTTCCAGAGTTCTCTTCTCGCGGCGACCCTGCTGCCGCTGTTTGACGTGGTCGTGGTGACGGCGCTGTTCGCATCGCGGCGCACCGCGGCCCTCGCCTATCTGGTCAACGGGGTGCTGGTCATCTACGGGACGGTGCTGATGGGGCACTTCTCGATCGCGATGCTTGCGCCCAAGGGCCCCTCGCCCGCCGACTGGATCCTCAGATCGACCCTCCCCGACATCGCCCTGGCGTGGGGGGATTTCATGATCGGCAAGGCGCTCTTCGAATCATGGCTGCGGGAGGCGTGAATGCGATGAAGATCACAGAACAGATGACGATCCTCGAGGTGCTCAAGGCGGCGCCGCAGACTCGAGCTGTATTCGACCGCTACCTGATGCGCTGCAAGGGTTGTCAGGGCGCCGCGGCGGAGACGTTAGCCGCCGCCGCCAGGAACCACGGAATCGATCCGAGGGCTCTGCTGCGGGAGCTCAACGAGGCCACCAGGGCGGGGAAGTAGGCTTCCCGTTCCGGAGCCGGAGAGCCGAGCCATTCTGACGCTCGCGGATGCTGTTCTGGCCATCCCCGGCGTCGGCCCCGCTCGAGCCGGTCGCCTCGAGCGGCTCGGCGTGGTTTCGGTGGAGGATCTGCTCCGACTGATCCCGAACCGGTACGAGGACCGCAGCGCGCTGACGTCGATCGCCGACCTTCCCGTGGGCACCGCGACCTCGTTCGAGGCGCGCGTGGTTTCGGCGGGGCCTGCGATCACGCCGCGTCGCCGCCTCCGCGTCTTTCGGGCGGTGTTCGAGGACTCCTCGGGCAGGATCGCAGCCCTCTGGTTCCGTTTCCGCGCCGCCCACCTGCAACCGCTGGTGCGGCCCGGGGCCAGGGTGCTGGTGCGCGGGTCGGTCGCGGTGGCAGCCGGACGGCGGGAGATCCTGCACCCGGAGGTCGAAGTTCTCGGAGAAGCCGGGAAGCGCCTTACGCCTGCCATCCGGCCCGTCTATCCGGCCACTGAAGGGATGCCACAGGCGATCCTGAGGACGATCGTCAACCGGGCGCTCGCCGCTGTGCTCCCCGGCCTGGAGGATCCTCTTGCGCCCGACCTGCGCGATCGTCTCGGGTTGCCCGGCCTCGCCGAATCATTCCGTGCAATCCATGCTCCGGTCGTCGGCGATCCCAGCGGCTCGCCGGTTTCCGGGAACTCAAACTGGCACCGTCGACTGGTCTTCGATGAGTTTTTCAGGATGCAGCTGCAGCTGGCGGCGCGCCGGCGGCACCACGGCACCAGTCGCGCCCGCCACGGTTCCGTGGACGCAAAAGAGGTTCTCGAGCGTCTTGGCGACTGTCTCCCGTTCACGCTTACCGCGGCCCAGACGCGCGTGTGCCGCGAGATTCTCCGCGACATGGCCGGGCCCCGTCCGATGCAGCGGCTGCTCCAGGGGGACGTGGGCAGCGGCAAGACGGTGGTCGCGGCGCTGGCGATCCTGGCGGCGGTGGCCGGTGGCGGGCAGGCGGCTCTGCTTGTCCCGACCGAGTTGCTTGCGGAGCAGCATTACCTGACGCTCCGTCCTCTGGTGCAGGCCCTCGGGGTCGGGACGGAGCTGCTCACCCGCGGTGTGCCGCGCCTGCGCCGCGCCCGGTTGCTCGAGGCGCTTGCCGACGGGCGGGTGCCCCTGGTCATCGGCACGCACGCCCTGCTCGAGGAGCGCGTACGCTTCTCACGGCTCGCCCTGGCGATCGTCGACGAGCAGCACCGTTTTGGCGTGCGGCAGCGCCTGGGCCTGCGCGAAAAGGGCGAGGCTCCGGACTTGCTGGTCATGACGGCAACACCGATCCCACGTTCACTCGCGCTGACGCTCTACGGCGACCTCGATCTCTCGACCATCGACGAGCTGCCGCCGGGCCGCCGTCCCGTGAGCACCCGCGTCGTCGGCGATTCCGGTCGCCGGGCCGCCTGGGAGTTGCTGCGGGCGGAGGTGGCGCTCGGGCGGAGGGCATACGTTGTCTGCCCTCTCATCGAGGAGGACGGCGAGGCTGATCCGATCGACGCCGTGCGCGCGGCGGCACGGCTCAGGGCGCATTTCCCGCAATTTGCCGTGGGGCTTGTGCACGGCCGCATGACGATCGAAGAGCGGTCCCTGGCCATGGAGCGCTTTCGATCCGGGGAGACCCCCATCCTGGTGGCAACGACGGTGGTCGAAGTGGGACTCGACGTTCCCGAGGCCACCGTGATGCTGATCGAGGGGGCCGATCGCTTCGGGCTCTCGCAGCTGCACCAGCTGCGCGGCCGCGTCGGGCGGGGGCCGCACGCCGCCCACTGTCTGCTGCTCACCGGGCCGCGTCCGTCGACCGAGGCCCGCGAGCGCCTCGCGGTGCTGGCGCGCATCAAGGACGGGTTCGCGGTCGCGGAGTCCGACCTGGGGATTCGGGGCCCTGGGCACCTCGCCGGTACGCGTCAGTCCGGTCTCGCAGGGCTGCGCCTGGCGGATTTCGTGCGCGACAGCCTGCAACTGTCGCAGGCGGCGGCAGCCAC
>CAZEOK010000006.1:28614-38930 GCA_964513745.1 uncultured bacterium | reverse complement strand
GACCTGCTGGTCGAAGCCCGGGAGGAGGCCCGGCGCATCATGGCAATCGATCCGCAGCTCGAACTTCCGGAGCACCGGCCGCTGCGGCGGCTTGCCGGCGGTGCCGCGGCGGGGGACGTTTCGCCCGCGGGGGCCGGCTAGCACGCGCAGGAAGATGTTGAACAGGCGGATTCAGGTGTGGTATACACGGACCCCATTACTCCCCCACGAAAGGTTCGCGCAATGAGAAAAAGGGACATGGACAAGATCCGCAAGGAGCTTCTCGAGCTGCAGGAGAAGATCACCTCCGGCGCCCTCGAGGTTGGGGACAGGGAGTTGCGCAGCGACCGCGAGGAGCTGCTCGACTCGGGTGACGTCGCCACCGTCGAGCTGAACCAGAGCTTCACGATCCGCCTGCGCGAGCGCGAGGAGAAGCTGCTCAAGAAGATCGAGGCCGCCCTGGCGCGCATCGACGAGGGAAGCTATGGGACGTGCGAGGAATGCGGCGAGGATATCGACGTCAAGCGGCTCATCGCCCGCCCCGTGACGACGCTGTGCATCGACTGCAAGAGCCGCCAGGAAGCCGAGGAGAAGTCCCAGGGCCAGTAGCCGGCCGTCCCGGCGGGAACCGTACGCGGCGTTTGGGCTTCGCTGCGACTCCGCCAGCGTGCTTTCTTCAGCAGAGTGACGGAGTCCGCCACGCGTCTCCCCCGGATTTCGGCCCGCGCCCCGCGGCGGTAGAAATGTGTTGACAGAACCCGTCGGCAACACTAAGTTTTCTTGATAAACACAACTCAGAAGGGGTGGGACACGCCGTGATCCGCAAAACCGCGCCGTCCATGTTCAACGCATCCGTCCGCACAGGTATCCTCGTCGCCACCGTGGTGTTTGCAGGGTGTGCCGGTTCGGGCGGTGCCGTTCGCGAAAAGACATCCCAGGAATGGTATGACCAGGGCACGAACCTGGCGGGCAAGGAGAAGTACGAGGAGGCCATCGAGGCATTCCGGGAGGCCTCCCGCGGTTACCGCGGCGCTGAACTGGATGTCGACATCCAGATTTCCCTCGCCGATGCCTATTTCAACAAGGAAGAGTACGCCGCCGCGGTGGCGGCCTACGCCGAATTCCTGCGCATGCATCCGCACCACGCTCGAGCCGACTACGCGCAATACCGGGTCGGGATCTCCTGGCTGAAGCAGCTGCGCAGCGCCGATCGTTCCCAGGAGCCCGCGCACAAGGCGGCGTCCGCCTTCGAGGCGCTGCTGCGCGGTTACCCGCGCTCGGCGCTGCTCGATCAGGGCCGGGAGGGTCTCGCCGCCGCTCGGCGCCGGATTGCCGAGCACGAGTTGAGCGTCGCGGAGTTCTACCGTCGCGCCGAGAAGTATCAGGCCGCCGCCGGCCGCTACGAGCTGGTGCTTCGGGACTACGCCGACCTCGGCTTCGGCGACCAGGTCCTGTACGAGCTGGGCAGCTGCTACCAGAAGCTGCGCGAGCAGGAGAAAGCTGATCGCCTTTTCGACCAGCTGCGGCGGGAGTACCCGCAGAGCCGCTTCGTGAAGGACATCGACGACTCCCGAGGGTAGCGGGGCGAGACCATGGCCACTGCGAAACCGAATCCCGAGCAGAGCCACGAGACGTACCTGCTGGCTCGCAAGCTCTACGAGCAGGAGAACTTCGCCGAGGCCGAGAAGCTTCTCGAGAAGCTCTCCGAGACGGCGCCTTTCTTTGCCGACGTCTTTAACAAGCTCGGCGTGATCTATCACCAGCGCGGGGCTTTCGGCCGCGCCGCCAAGGCCTTCGAGAAGGCGCTTGAACTCAACCCGCGCTACACCGAGGCCGCGCTCAACCTTGCCGTCACGTACAACAACCTCGGGCGTTACGACAAAGCGAGCGCCGCCTTCCAGAGCGCGGCCCGTTTCACCCAGACCGGTACGGGGGCCCTGGACCCGTTCATCCGCGGCAAGCTGGCCAACCAGCACTCGGACCTTGGAGACATCTACTTCGACCTGGGACTGCATGCGGAGGCCGTCGAGGAGTACCGCAAGGCCGTCCACCTCGGCCCGAAGTTCGCCGACCTGCGCACGAAACTCGCCGTCGGACTGCGCGAGCAGGGGGACTTCGATTCCGCGCTCGTCGAATTTCAGGAGGCGCTCAAAGTCAACCCCAAATATGTGCCGGCCTACCTGCATCTGGGGATGACCTATTACATGCGCGGGCTCGTCGACCGGGCCGTCCGCGTCTGGAAGACCGCCCTCAAGGCGAGCCCGAACGACAAGTCCGTTCAGGTGTACCTCGAGTTCATCAAAGAGAAGCAGAAAAAGTAGCCTGATGCCCGAAACGGTCTGCCACTGCGGGTTCGGCGAGGAGTACTTCACCATCGAAGGCAGCCGGAGCATCTGCACGGTCTGCGGCGGAGAGGTCGCCGGTCGGCAGGTCGCGGTCTTCGACTCCCCGCAGCCGGAGGCAGCGACGGGCGCCCGGGTTCTCGTCATTGACGACCAGCCGTTCTTCAGACTGCGCATCCGCGACATCCTCGACCAGAAGCATCACCAGGTGATCGAGGCCGGGGACGGCATCGAAGCGGTGCGTTCCCTGGCAGCGTCGCTTCGGGGCGCGGCAACGGATCGGGCCGCGCGAGTGAGTCTGGTCATCCTCGACCTGAACATGCCGGGGCTGATCGACGGATTCCAGACCCTCGGGGTGCTCAAGGCGATGGACGAGGACCTCCCGGTGCTCATTCTCACCGCGAGCGCACCGACCCCCGACCTGCTCAAGAGGCTTGGGCAGCTCAAGGCAAAGAAATATCTCAACAAGTCGTCGAAGAATCTCGAAGAGCTGCTGCTGCGCAACCTCGAAGGGCTCTGATCCCGCGGTGTCCTAGGGTGCCATCGTGGTCCCGCGCTGGATGGCCTCGAGGGCGAGGCGTGTCGCGGTGAGTACCTCGGAGGCCTCCTCGCGAGAGATCTGCAGGAATGCCCACCACTCGCGGCGGGGCAGGGGTCGGCCGCGTTCATAGCGAAAAAGCGCCTTGCGGCGCACGAAGAACGTGAAAACGGCTGCGATCCGCTCGGCTTCGACCAGCGGCAGCAACCCCGCATAGGCTTCGAGGAAACGATTCGACAGTTCGTCCGGCGTGGTCGGCGCCGACGGCGCGGGCACATCCGCGGCTGTCGGGAGCAACGCCTCCAGCGTTTCCTGGCAACGCTCGACAGCCTCCTCGTAGCGGCGCTCGTAGAAGGCGTCGCGCGCCCGGTTCATCAGGCGCGCGGCCCGCGAGAGAGCGGCTTTTTCGGGACGAGCATGTTCGGGGATCATCTCGGGAAATGCACCATACCCGCGGACGGCGCGCCCGTCAACGCGCCGGCCTTGCCGACACGCAATCCGCCTATTATGATTAAGGCCGGACGGGGAATGGAAGAATTAATGTTCGGTTACTGCAATTGGGCTCGCTGCAGTCGTGCGCGTACAAGGCGAAGGGGTGGCGCGGAGGGGAGGTCTCCAGCTGCGGACCGCAGGGAGCACGATGGAGGTCCGCAGCCTCAGGACCCCGCAGCCCACATGAGAACGGCAGGTTTCATGAAAACGAAGATGAGCATGTCTCGAAAACCAGTCGTTACCGCGGTGCTGGCTACGCTCGCAGCTACGCTCATCGCCGTCCCCGCCCGGTCGACGCCGACGGACAGCGACAGGCCCCTTCGCCCGTCTCTGCCGGCTTTCACGATGCCGGACGCCGCCGCTTCCGACGATCGACTGCGCACCATCGTCGCGCTCATCGACCAGACCCGGGAGCGGATAGCCGCGCCAGGACTGCGCGACGGGGAGCGTGATGCCCTCGCGGAGCTGGCCTGGGCGCAGGCCGGCGAGGCACTCGAAGACCCGATCCTGCGCGAGCGTGCCCAGCGGGACCCGGACTTCCTGCGGGCGCAGGCCCTGCTGCTCATGGACGACGGCGATGATGAAGAGGCGCTCGTGGTGCTCGAGCGCCTGAGGACGATCGCGCCTGATGATCCGGACACCCACCGGCTGCTGGCGCTGGGATACATGGGGCTGGGACGCGAGCAGGCGGCGATCGAGGCCTACCGCCGCGCGCTTGCGCTCGGCGTCGATGCGACATCGGACGTGCGTGCGCGTATGGCCTATGCGCTCGCGGTCACCGGGCGCCTCGAGGAGGGTCTGGCCGAGTGCGACCGGGCCATCGCCGCCGACTCGGCGGCATATCTCGGGCACTTCATCCGCGGCTGGATCCTCGGAGAGGCCGGCCGCCGCGAGGAAGAGCGTCGCGAGTACCTCGAGGCAGTCCGGCGCGAGCGCGACGATGCCGACCTCTGGGCGCTGCTCGCGCAGAGTTGGGAGCGCGCCGGCGAGAGCGCCCGCGCCCGGGAGGCCTGGCGCGAAGTAGTGCGGATCGACCCATCCGACGAGGAGGCAGCAGAAATGCTGCAAGCGGCGAAACCCTAGCTCCCGCAACATCGACCTGCGACACCGATCTTGACACGTGGAATCCTTTACGACTAGATTATCGCCCGTTTGCTGATCGACACCCACAACGGAGGGGACGCATGGAACCGGCACTTGCAGAACCGGCGCTCGGCTACGTCCCGCTGCTGCTAACCGTGGTCATCGCCGCCGGGGTGGGAGCGGTGACGCTGCTTCTGGGCATCTTCGTGCGGCCTTCGAAGCCGAACCCGGTGAAGGCGCTGGCCTACGAGTGCGGCAACCTTCCGATCGGCGATGCGCGCCTGCCGATGCGCACCCGGTTCTACCTCTTCGCGATGCTGCTGGTCATCTTCGACGTCGAGGTGATTTTTCTGCTGCCGTGGGCGGTGAACTACCTGTCGCTCGGGCTCTTCGGCTTCGTCGAGATGATGATCTTCCTCGGTGTCCTGCTGCTCGGTTACCTCTACCTCTGGCGCAACGGGGGGCTGCAGTGGGACTGATCGACGGGCGTTTCGAGAAGAACGTCGCGACGGACGCCATCGACACGGTTCTCAATCTCGGTCGCGCGTACTCGCTCTGGCCGGTGGCCTACGGGCTGGCCTGCTGTGCCATCGAGATGATCCACACCACGACGGCGCGCTGGGACCTCGCGCGCTTCGGCGCCGAGGTGTTCCGTCCCTCGCCGCGACAGGCAGACGTGATGATCGTCGCCGGCACGGTCACCCACAAGATGGCGCCCATCCTGCGCCGGCTGTACGATCAGATGCCCGAGCCGAAATTCGTGATCGCGATGGGTGGCTGCGCCACCGCGGGCGGGCCATTTAGGACGTACAGCGTGGTCCAGGGGGTTGACACCATCGTGCCGGTCGACATCTACGTCGAGGGGTGCCCGCCACGGCCGGAGAATCTGATCCATGCCTTCGTCCTGCTGCAAGAGCGTGTGAAAAGGATGACGATCGCAAAGTCCCCGCGGTCGTCGGCGCCCCCGGTCCGGATCGGGGCCCACGGCGCATGATCCCCGCGCAGAAAGATATCGGCGCCCTGCTTGCCGGCGACCTTGCCGCACGGCTGCCCGGCGCCGTGCGCCAGCTCTCGCACAGTCGCGGCGAGTGCTATCTGCACGTCGAATCGGCGCGCCTGGTCGAGACGGCCCGATTCCTCAAGGACGAGCTGCCATGGCAGTTCGCCTTCCTCGCGAACATTTCGCCGGTTGACTGGCTCAGCCGCGTCCCGCGCTTCGAGGTGGTCTATCACCTGCGTTCGATCGTCTTCAACTACCGGCTCGGGCTCAAGGTCGACGTGCCCGACCAGAGCCTCTCGCTCCCGTCATTAACCGGGGTCTGGCGAGCCGCCGACTGGCTCGAGCGAGAGGCGTACGACCTCTTCGGGATCCGTTTCTCCGGCCACCCCGACCTGCGCCGGATCATGCTCCCTGACGACTGGGAGGGCCACCCCTACCGCCGCGACTACCCGCTCGCGGGGAGGGCCGGGAAGTGAGCGTGAGCGACGCGCAGCTGCTGACGATCAACATCGGTCCGCAGCACCCGAGCACGCACGGGGTGCTGCGTCTCGTCGTTCAGCTCGATGCCGAGAAAGTCGTGAGCTGTACCCCGGACATCGGCTATCTGCATCGCGCGATCGGCAAGATCGCCGAGGGCCTGCAGTACGAGCAGTTCCTGCCGTACACGGACCGCCTGGACTACCTCGCGTCCTTCATCAACAACCTCGGCTGGGCGATGGCCGCTGAGAAGCTCTTCGGTATCGCGCCACCGAGGCGGGCCGAGTACCTGCGCGTGGTGCTCTCCGAACTCGCGCGCATCGAGAGCCACCTGATCTGGCTCGGCACCCACCTGCTTGACCTCGGCGCGATCACGCCGCTGTTCTACTGCTTCCGCGAGAAGGAGGAGATCCGCGACCTCTTCGAGGAGATCTGCGGCGCCCGGATGACCCATGCCTTCTGCCGCATCGGCGGGGTGCGCGACGACGTCACCCCGGCCTTCCTGCCGAAGGTGCGCGAGTTCGCCGCCAAGTTCCCGCGCGCGATCCGGGAGTACGAGGCGCTGATCACGGACAACCCGATCTTCCGCGCCCGGACGCGGGGCGTCGGGGTGATCTCCGCGGACCGGGCGATCGACTACGGGCTCTCCGGCCCGAGCCTGCGTGGTTCCGGCGTGGGCTGGGACCTGCGCAAAGCCGAGCCGTACGCGGCGTACGGCGAGCTCGATTTCGAAGTCCCCGTCGGGGAACACGGCGACGTCTACGACCGCTACCTCGTTCGCATGGAGGAGATGCGCCAGAGCCTGCGCCTGGTCGTGCAGGCTGCCGAGAACCTGCCAGCCGGACCGGTTCTCGCCGACGCGCCGCAGTTCCTGCGACCGTCGAAGGCCGAGTTCCACCGCAACATGCAGGCCATGATCCGCTATTTCCACATCACGATCCACGGGGCCTGCCCCCCCGCCGGCGAGGTGTATGCCGCGGTCGAGGGGAGCAAGGGGGAGGTCGGCTACTACGTGGTCAGCGACGGTGGTCCCAAGCCGATCCGCGTGCAGCTGCGCGGGCCGTCCTTCGTGAACCTCGCGGCGCTCGAGGAGATGGCCAAGGGGCAGTACCTCGCCGACCTGGTGGCGATCATCGGCAGCATCGACATCGTCCTCGGGGAGGTGGACCGGTGACCTATCCGCTCGCTCCGCCCTCCGCCACGATCCCGGCGGCGACCCGGGAGCGGCTCGCGAAGCTGCTCGCCGAGTACCCGAACAAACCGGCAGCGCTGCTCACCGCGCTCTACCTCGTGCAGGCCGAGTGCAACCACCTCAGCGATTCGGTGCTCACCGAGTTCGCCGAGATCATGGAAATGCCCAAGTCGGTGATCTACGAGGTCACGACCTTCTACTCGCTCTACTCGACCAGGCCGGTCGGGCGCAATATCATCATGGTTTGCCAGAATCTCTGCTGCTTCCTGCGCGGCTCCGACGAAGTGGTCATGGCGATCGCGCGCGAGCTGGGGATCAAGCCCGGCGAGACCACCCCCGACGGGAAGTTCACGCTGCGCCCCGTCGAGTGCCTGGCGGCCTGCGAGCGGGCCCCGGCGATCCAGATCAACGACAAGCTCATGGGGCCGGTCGCCCCCGCCGACATCCCGGGGATTCTCGCGGAGTACCGCCGATGAGCGCGCCGCGCTACATCTACCGCGACCTCGAGACGCCGGGCATCATCGGGCTCGACGGGTATCGCGCAACCGGCGGCTACCAGGCCTTCGAAAAGGCCCTGCGCACCATGACGCCCGCCGAGGTCGTCGAGGTCGTCAAGGCCTCGCGCCTGGTCGGCCGCGGCGGCGCGGGCTTCCCCACCGGGTTGAAGTGGGAGCTGGTCGCGCGCGAGCCGCTGACCCCCAAGTACCTCGTCGCCAATGCCGAGGAAGGCGAGCCGGGGACCTTCAAGGACCTGCCGATCCTCACCCGCATCCCGCACCGGCTGATCGAGGGGATGCTGATCGGCGCCTATGCGGTCGGGGCCGGCGAGGGCGTCATCGTCTGCCGCGGCGAGTTCATGGAGCCGCAGCGCATCCTGCGCGAGGCGATCGCCGAGGCCGAGGCCGCCGGGCTGCTCGGCGAGCGGATCCTCGGGACCGACTTCTCGTTCAAGCTCTGGGTCTACCGGACCGCGGGCGCCTACATCTGCGGCGAGGAGACATCCTTGCTCGAGGCGCTCGAGGGCAAGCCCGGGATGCCGCGCATCCGCCCGCCGTTCCCGGTGAACGCCGGCCTCTGGGCGCGTCCGACCGCGCTGAACAACGTCGAGACGTTCGCCAACGTCCCGGGGATCATCCTCGGGGGGGCCGCCCCGTACGCGGCGCTCGGCACCGAGAAGAACAGCGGCACCAAGGGATTCTGCATCTCTGGGCACGTCAACCGCCCCGGGGTCTACGAGATCCCCTTCGGCGTCACGCTGCGCTCGCTGATCGACGATTACGCCGGCGGGGTACTCGACGGCCGCGCCTTCAAGGCGGTCTTCCCGGGCGGCGCCTCTTCAAGTTGCCTGACGGCCGAGCACCTCGACCTGCCGCTGGACTTCCACCACGTCGCGCAGGCCGGCTCGATGCTCGGCTCGGCAGCGTTCATGGTCGTGGCCGAAGGGGTCTGCATGGTCGAGGTCGCGCTGCGGCTGGCGCGCTTCTTCCGCCACGAGTCCTGCGGCAAGTGCATCCCCTGCCGCGACGGGACCTACCAGATCGTGCGGCTGCTCGAGCGCATGAAGCGCGGCGAAGGGGTGACCTGCGAGATCGACGACATCGTCGATCTCGCCTCCGTGATGCGCCAGGCGGCGTTCTGCGGGCTCGGCCAGGCGGCGCCGAACCCGGTGCTCAGCTGCATCAAGCACTTCCGCCAGGAGTTCGAGGACCACTGCGCGGGCAAGCCCTGCGACCTGCTCGGCGGGGGGGAGGTGCCGTATGGACATCATCATTGACGGCCGCCCCCTGACGCTCGATCGGCCGATGTCGATCCTCGAGGCCGCCCGCCTCGCCGGGGTCGACATCCCGACGCTGTGCTGGCACCCGCGGGTCAGCGTGCTCGGCGCCTGCCGCCTGTGCATGATCGAGGTCGTCGGGATGAACCGGCTGCTGGCAGCCTGCACCACGCGCGTCGCCGACAAGATGGAGATCCTCACCGACACGCCGGCGCTGCGCAAGGTGCGCCAGACGATGCTCGAGCTGCTGCTGTGCCAGCACCCGATGGACTGCCCGACCTGCGTCAAGGGCGGCGCCTGCGAGCTGCAGGCCCTGGCCTACAAATGGTCGGCGCCGGTCAACCGTTTCCCGGAGAATCCGGGGGCGTATCCTCCGGTCGACGTGAGCCCCTTCATCGAGCGCGACTCGAGCAAGTGCGTGCTCTGCCGCCGCTGCGTGCGCGTCTGTCACGAGGTGCGTGGGGTGACCGTGCTCGGGGCGATGCACCGCGGCCACCTCAAGGAGATCGGCACGTATTTCGCCCAGCCGCTCGACCGGGATTTCCGCGACCCCTACAACTGCGAGTTCTGCGGCGCCTGCATCGACATCTGCCCCGTCGGGGCGCTCAACAGCCGCCAGCACAAGTTCCGCGCCCGCAGTTGGGAGGGCGCGCAGGTGCCGACGGTGTGCCCGTTCTGCAGCGTCGGCTGCCTGCTCATGCTCCAGGTCAAGGAGAACGAGCTGGTGCAGTCCCGCCCGCGCGGCGGCGTGAACAACCAGGACCAGGCCTGCTTCAGGGGGCGCTTTGCCGTCGATTTCGTGAACAGCGCCCGCCGCGTCACCGTACCGCTGTTGCGCCGCGGCGGCGAGCTTGTGCCGGTGGACGCGGCTACCGCGATCAGAGCCATTGTCGAGAGGCTGCGGCCCGAGACAGGGGTCATGGCGCTGGTCTCGCCGCGGCTGACCCAGGAGGAGACCGCGGACATCGTCGACGCCATGACACAGCTTTTCCCCCGCGGCGATGTGCGGGCGGTCTGCACCATGGGCCTCAACGCCGCCGACATCCCGCTGGGCATCGGCGGGCGCCACTGGCACGATCTCGAGAACGCCGACCTTGTCGTGACCGTCGGTCAGGACCTGACGCAGTTCTCCCCCGTGGCGGGGGTGCGCGTCCGCACGGCCCGCCGCGCGGGAGGGGGCCGACTCGCCGTGCTCGACGCGCGCGACACGCTCCTTGGCAACGAGGCGGATCTCTGGTTGCGGCCAGCCGGGGCGCACCTGCCGGCCCTCCTGGCGGCGCTCGGCGGGCTTCTCGTTGCCGAGCACCCGGAGCGGCTGGCTGCTCGTCCGGACGCCGCGCTCGAAGCGGTCTTCGCCGCCGTCGTCCCCGACGCGGTCGAATCAGCCGCTGGCCTGGCGCCGGGGGCACTGCGCCGGCTGGCGGCGCAGGTCGCCGCGG
>CAZEOK010000006.1:0-28604 GCA_964513745.1 uncultured bacterium | reverse complement strand
GCGGCTGGTTCGATCCGACCGGCCAGGTGCCGCGACTGCTCGTCGAGATCGACCGCCTGCTCGCCGGGCCTGAGGCGAAGGGCATCATCTACCTGCGCACCGACTGCAACAGCCGCGGCACCGCGGCGCTGGTGGCGGCCGCCGAGCCCGAGCTCGACGGAGAACCGGATGTGCTCCTCGTGGCCGCCGCCGACCCGCTCGGCACCGCGATTCCCGGATCGGCGTTCGAGAGCTGGACACGCAAGGCGAAGTTCCTCGTGGTCTTCGAGTCGACGCTCACCCCCACGGCGGCGGCCGCGCACCTGGTTCTGCCACTGCGCTCCTTTGCCGAGAAAGCGGGGACGTACATCGCCGGCAACGGGGTCGTCCAGCAACTCATGGCCGCGTTGGCTCCCCCGGACACCGTGCCGGCGCTGCGAGTGCCCCTGAGGGCGATCGCCGAAGGGGTGGGCCGCTCGGTGACATTCGCCTCCCCGGAGGCGGTCCGCCAGCGCCGCTGGAGCCCGCCGGAGCGTCCCGTGGCGCCGCTCATGCCGCCTGCGACCGGAGAGACTCTCTGTCTCCACCTGCGTTGGTCGCCCCTTTCCGACAACCGTGTGCGTCTCGTGCCCGAGGCCTCCCGCGTCTTCCCCGCGCCGGCCCTCGAGGTTAATCCGGGCGACCTGACCGCCTTCGGTCTTGCCGCCGGCGCGGCGGTGCGGATCAGCTCCGGCGCGGCCGCGGTGACCGTCCCGGTGCGCGCCGACTGGCGCACGCCGCCGGGGCAGCTCTATCTGCCCATCGATCCGTCGGACCCGCAGCTGGCTGAGTTCGTGCGCGGGGCGAGCCGTCCTGCGGGCTGGCCTCGCGCGTGCGTGCGGCTGACGGGCATCTCGCCGGCAGGCACCGGGGAGCGGGCCTGACCATGGACGCCATGACGCTTCTGCTCACGGTGCTGAAGATCCTGCTGGTCCTGCTCGCACTCCCCGTCGTTGTCGGTTTCTCGACGTGGGCCGAGCGCAAGGTCCTCGGGCGCCTGCAGATCCGCTACGGGCCGAACCGTGCCGGGCCGTTCGGCATGCTCCAGTGGGTCGCCGACGCCGTCAAGCTGATCACCAAGGAGTACGTGGTGCCGGCCGCGGCCGACCGCTGGCTTTTCGTCGCCGCCCCGCTGTTCACGATGGTGCCGGCGGTGACGGTCTATGCGTTGATACCCTTCGGCAGGGGTCTGGTCATCACCGACGTCAACGCCGGGCTGCTGATGCTCGTGGCCATTTCGTCGCTCTCGGTCTACGGCATCATCTTCGGGGGGTGGGCCTCCAACAGCAAGTATTCGCTGCTCGGCGCGCTGCGCTCGGCATCCCAGATGATCGCGTACGAGCTCTCGCTCGGCCTGGCCCTGGTCGGCGTCGTGCTGATGGCCGGCTCGATGAGCCTGGTCGACATCGTGCAGTCGCAGCGCTCCGTGCCGTTCGTGCTGCTGCAGCCGCTGGGCTTCCTGATATTCCTGGTCGCAGGCATCGCCGAGACCAACCGCATCCCCTTCGACCTGCCCGAGGCCGAGGGCGAGCTCGGCGCCGGCTACCACACGGAGTACTCCGCGATGGGATTCGGCCTCTTCCAGCTCGGCGAGTACGCCTCCGTCTGGACGGTCTCGGCGCTGGCGACGACGCTGTTTCTCGGCGGCTGGCAGGGACCCGGCGCGCAAAGCGTGGTCGGGCTCTCGCTGGTCTGGTTTGTCGCCAAGAGTTCATTGTTCATCCTGATGTTCTACTGGTTGCGCGGGACGCTGCCGCGATTGCGCTACGACCAGCTCATGGCTTTCGGCTGGAAGGTGCTCCTGCCGCTGTCGCTGCTGAATTTGCTGTGGGTCGCCGCCGTCACGGCCTGGAGGGCGAACGCGTGATCACCGCCCTGGTGACCGGATTCCTGACGACCTTGCGGCACATCTTCCGCAAGCCGATCACCATCCAGTACCCGGAGGAGCGGCGCGAGCCGTCCGAGCGCTTCCGCGGGCTGCACGCGTTGCGCCGCTACCCGGACACCCGCGAGGAACGCTGCATCTCCTGTTGCCTGTGCGCGAAGATCTGCCCGACCCAGTGCATCAGGCTCGTGACCTCCGGCGACGCCAGGAAAGTCATCGATGAATACGACGTCGATCTCGGCCACTGCCTCTTCTGCGGCCTGTGCGCCGAGGTCTGCCCCGAGGAGGCGATCGTGCTCTCGCGCCGCTACGAGGCTTCCTACTACCGGCGCGGCGAGACGATCCTGAGGAAAGAAGACCTGCTGCGCAACGGGGAGGGGCTCTAGCCCATGGGCCAGCTCGTATTTGCGATATTCGCCCTCGTCGCGATCGCCGGCGCCGTCCTCGTCGTAACCGCCCGGCGCGTGGTCGCCAGCGCGTTGGCCCTCGTGCTCTGTTTTCTCGCGGTGGCAGGCCTGTTCATCCTGCAAGGGGCGGAGTTCCTCGGGGCGGTCCAGATCATGCTTTATGCCGGCTCGATCGTCGTGCTCTTCGTCTTCGTCGTCATGCTCGCCAATCTGCGCGGCGAGGAGGGCGGGGACTGGGCCGCGCCGCGGGCTTTCGGCGCCGCGTTGCTCGGGGGCGTGATCCTCGCACAGCTCCTGGTCGTCGTTGCCCGCGCCCGCGGCCTGCTCGGCGCGCCGAGCAACGGTCTGGCCCCTGGCGAGGGGCACGCGCAGGTGCTTGGCAAGGTGCTGTTCCGCGAGTACCTGCTGCCCTTCGAGGTGCTGTCGGTGATCCTGCTCGCCGCCCTCTTCGGCCTGATCGTGATCGGGAGGAGGAAATAGATGGCGCCGGTGAGCTGGTACCTCGCCCTCGGGGCCGTCCTCTTCTCGATCGGGCTGGTCGGGGTGCTCGTGCGCCGCAACGTTGTCGTGATGCTGATGTCGGTCGAGCTGATGGTCAACGCGGTCAACCTGAACCTCGTGGCCTTTTCGAACCTCCACGAGCACTACACCGGTCTGGTGCTGGCGCTCTTCGTGATCGGCGTCGAGGCGGCCGAGCTCGGCGTGGCGCTCGCGGTCATCCTGGCCTGGCACCGGCACCGGGGCCAGCTCGACGCCGATGCCGCGACCTTGTTGAAAGGATAAGGGGAAACGATGCTCGCGGACACGCTGCTCTGGCTGATCCCGGCCTTGCCGCTCGCGGCGTTCGTCGTGAACGGCCTGCTCGGCAGGCGGCTGACCAGAAACGCGGCGCACCTGCCGGCGCTGGCCGCGGTCGGGCTCTCGTTTCTCTGCGCGCTGCTGGTGCTCAAGCACGCTCTCGAGCACACCGCCTGGCAGGTCTCGCTGTTCACCTGGATCAAGGTCGGCGTCTTCGACGTGCCGTTCAAGCTCTCGGCGGACCCCCTGACCGCGGTCATGCTCGTCGTCGTCAGCGGCGTGAGCTTCCTCGTGCACCTGTACTCCGTCGGCTACATGCACGGCGACGGCGGCTACCCGCGCTTTTTCGCGTACCTCTCGCTCTTCACCTTCTCGATGCTGATGCTGGTGCTCTCGGGCAACTTCCTGCTGCTCTACGTCTTCTGGGAGGCCGTGGGCCTCTGCTCGTACCTGCTGATCGGCTTCTGGTTCCACAAGAAGTCGGCGGCCGACGCCGGCAAGAAGGCCTTCCTCGTCAACCGCGTCGGCGATTTCGGCTTCGCGCTCGGGATCCTGCTGCTGATCGCGAACACCGGGACCGTCGACTACCAGGAGGTCTTCGCGCTCGTCCCGCAGCTGCAGGCGCCGACCGTGACGCTGATCTGCCTGCTGCTTTTCGTCGGCGCCGCCGGCAAGTCCGCGCAGCTGCCGCTGCACGTCTGGCTCCCCGATGCGATGGAGGGCCCGACGCCGGTCTCGGCGCTGATCCACGCCGCGACGATGGTGACGGCCGGCGTCTACATGGTGGCCCGCTGCAACGCGCTGTTCTCGGCCTCCCCGACGGCGATGCAGGTCGTCGCGGTCGTCGGCACGCTGACCGCCGTGATGGCCGCCGCGATCGCGCTGACGCAGACCGACCTGAAGCGGATCATGGCCTACAGCACGGTCAGCCAGCTCGGCTTCATGTTCCTCGGCCTCGGCGTGGGCGCCTGGGTCGGGGCGATCTTCCACCTCTTCACGCACGCCTTTTTCAAGGCGCTGCTCTTCCTCGGCTCCGGCAGCGTCATGCACGCCGTGGGCGGGGACGTGGACATCACCCGCCAGGGGCGCCTGTACCGCCACATCCCGTGGACGGCGCGGACGTTCATCGTCGGTTCGCTGGCCCTCGCCGGGATCTTCCCGTTCGCCGGCTTTTTCAGCAAGGAGCTGATCCTCGGGGCGGCCTTCGCCGGCCACCACTACGTCCTCTTCGGTCTCGGCGTGCTCGCCGCGGGCGGGACGGCCTTCTACGTCTTCCGCGCCGTGTTCTCGGTCTTCTTCGGGCTGCGGGAGGCCGATGCGCTGCATCAGGCGCCGACGTCGGAGGCTCATGGCACTCATGATGACGCCGGCCACGGCGATTCGGGCCACGGCGCGAGCGGTCATGGCGGCGTCCACGAGTCCCCGTGGGTCATGCTTGGCCCGCTGGTCATCCTCGCGGTCATGTCCTTTGTCGCGGGCTGGCCCCTCGAGCATGGATTCGGCGAGTTCCTCGGGCGTGTCCTGCCCTCGGGCGAGCACGGCGAGGTGCCCGGGGCCCACCTCGCCGAAGCCCTGGCGATCGTGGTCGCGCTCGCCGGCCTGGCGCTCGCCTGGGCGACGTACCAGAAGGGGGCCGTCGACCCGGACGGGATCGCGGCGTCCTGGCCGAGGCTCTACGCCCTGTCGAAGAATAAGTTCTACGTCGACGAGCTCTACGACGTGGCGATCGTGCGGCCGCTGCTGGCCCTGGCGCGCCTGGCGCTGCGGTTCGACCTCGGGGTGATCGACGGCATCGTCAACGGCATCGCCGAGACGGCTCGCGGCTGGGGCGCGTCGCTTGCGCGCCTGCAGAGCGGGCGCGTGCGCGACTACCTGCTCTTCATGGCGCTTGGCCTGTCAGCCGTTCTCGGCGTCCTTCTGTGGCGATAGGGGAAAGAGCGTGAGCGATCCGGCGTTTCCGATGCTGAGCGTGCTGGTCTTCGGGCCCATGGTTGGCGCACTGGCACTGGCATTCGTGCCAGAGGCGCGCGTGCGGGCCGTGCGCGGACTCTCGCTTGCCGTCACGCTGGCGATCTTCGCGGTCTCCCTCGGCCTCTGGCAGGGCTTCGTGCCGCGGGCCGGATTCCAGTTCGAGGAGCGTCTGAGCTGGATTCCCGCCCTCGGTGCCGAGTATCACCTCGGCGTCGACGGGCTGAGCCTGCTGCTCGTGCTCCTGACCGCGCTGCTCGGTCCGGTCGTCGTTCTCTTTTCGATCGAGCACGTCCGAGTGAGGGAAAAGGCCTACTACGCCACGCTGTTGTTTTTGCAGGCCGGGCTGACCGGTGTTTTCGTCTCCCTCGATCTTGTGCTCTTCTACATCTTCTGGGAGGCCATGCTGATCCCGATGTTCCTGCTCATCGGCATCTGGGGCGGACCGCGCCGCATCTACGCTTCGGTGAAGTTCTTCCTCTACACCCTCGTCGGGAGCCTGCTGATGCTCGCGGCCATGCTCGCGGTCTACTGGCACCACGGCGCTCGCACCGGCGTCTACACCTTCGACCTCGTGGCGCTGGCGCAGCTCTCCTACCCGCCGCAGCTGCAGCTTTGGGCCTTCCTCGGCTTTTTCGTCGCCTTCGCGATCAAGGTCCCGCTCGTGCCGTTCCACACCTGGCTGCCGGACGCCCACGTCGAGGCGCCGACAGCCGGTTCGGTGGTGCTTGCCGGCGTCCTGCTCAAGATGGGCACCTACGGCCTGATGCGTTTTTCCCTGCCGCTGTTCCCCGACGCCAGCCGCTACCTGGCGTCGTTCGTGATGACCCTCGCGGTGGTCGGCATCATCTATGGGGCGGTCCTGGCGCTCGCGCAGGACGACCTGAAGAAGCTCATCGCCTACTCGTCGATCTCGCACCTCGGGTTCGTGGTCGCTGGCATCTTCTCGTTCGACCCGCGCGGGGAAGCCGGCGCGGTGCTCCAGATGATCGCCCACGGCTTGATCACCGGGGCGCTCTTTCTCTGCGTCGGGATGATCTACGAGCGCACGCACCAGCGTTCGATCCCGCTGCTCGGCGGATTCGCCCACCGTTTGCCGGTGTACGCGACGCTGCTGGCGTTCTTTTCCCTGGCCTCGCTCGGGCTGCCGGGACTGGCCGGTTTCGTCGGCGAATTCCTGATCCTGATCGGGGTCTTCGCGTCCTCCCCGGCATTTGCCGTCGGGGTTGCCGTCGGGATCGTGCTTGGGGCCGCGTACCTGCTCTGGATGCTCCAGCGGGTGATCTTCGGGAGCCTGCCGGAGAAGTACTCGGGGTTGAGCGATCTGTCGGCGCTCGAAGTGCTCGCCCTGGCGCCGCTCGTGGTTCTCACGATCTGGATCGGCATCGCCCCAAGGCCGTTATTACAGGTGATCGAGAGCGCCATCCCGGGGTTGCTCTCACGCGGCTGGTATTAGGGCGCGGTGCGACGCGGATGAGCGCGAAGAGGGGAAGCCGATGAACGATATCCTGACGGCCTGCGGCCCGGAACTCCTGCTGCTCGGGGCCGTGGCCTTCGTCACGCTGCTCGAGAGCATCTGGCCGGGGCGCGGCCTGAGGGCCAAGGCATTTGCCGGCCTGGCCGCGCTCGGCGGCGCATTCCTGCTCCTGCCCGCAACGGGGTCGGCGACCCCGGACATGCTTGCCGGGCTCTGGTCGGCGGACAGGCTTGCCGTGGTCTTCAAGCTCATCATCCTCGTCGCCGCCACGCTGTCGCTCTTCATGTCGACCGAGGAGATCGGGCGGCGCTCCGCCGCCGGCGGCGAGTTCGTGATCCTGGTGCTTCTGGCCGCCGTCGGGATGATGATCATGATCTCAGGAGTCGACCTGATCGTGATCTTGCTCGGCCTGGAGCTGATGGCGGTGAGTTTTTACATCCTCGCGGGATTCACCTGGTTTCGAGAGAGCACCACCGAAGGGGCGCTGAAGTACGTGATCACCGGTCTTTTCGCCTCCGCGTTGCTGATGTACGGCATTTCGCTGGTCTACGGCGCCGCCGGGGCCACTGGACTGGAGCGTCTGGCTGCCGTCGCGCGCGGCGGCGAGGCCGATTCGCTCGTTCTCGCGGGTCTTGCCTTCATCGCCTGCGGACTGGCTTTCAAGATGGGGGCCGCCCCGTTCCAGATGTGGATGCCCGACGTGCTCGAGGGGGCACCGACGCCGGTCGCCGGGTATCTCGCGGTGGGGCCCAAGGTCGCGGTCCTCGCGGTTGCGGCCAGGATATTCGCATCCGGTTTCCCCGGGTGGTTCGCTCTCTGGGGCCCGGTCTGGTGGTCGCTCGCGGCTCTGACCGTCATCTGGGGGAACCTCGCCGCCCTGGCGCAGGACAGCCTCAAACGGATGCTGGCCTACTCGAGCGTGGCACACGTCGGTTATCTTCTGGTCGCTGTGGTTTCTTCGGGGAGCAACGCCGAGGCCACGGGGCCGCTGGCGTTCTATCTGCTCGCATACACCTTCATGAATCTCGGCGCCTTCGGCGCGCTCCTCTGGTTCGAGCGTACGACGGGCAATGAACTGGCCTGGCGCGACCTGGCGGGTTTCGGCCGGCGCTTCCCTGCGATGGGGGGTCTTTTTGCGCTGTTCCTCCTCTCGCTCGCCGGCATTCCGCCAACGGCCGGGTTCCCCGCGAAATTCTGGGTCTTCCTCGAAGGGTGGCACGCCGGTCACCAGGGGCTGGTCCTCGTCGCCCTTCTTGGCAGCGCGATCGGCGCCTTCTACTACCTGCGGGCGATCTACGCCCTGTACCTGCTGCCGGATCCCGACGGGGTGATTGTCGAGCTTCCGCCGGCCGGCTACTCCCTGTTAGCCTATGCCATAGTGCTGGCCGCGGTGGGGACGATGATCGCGGGAGTCATCCCGCGGTTCTTCATCGAGCTGGCCGCCCACGCCGTTGTCGGTTGACCGGGGCAGTCGGCACACCGTCAAGCTTGCGCGGAGAACCCCGCGCGAGCCGGGCCTGCTCGGCATCATCGGCAACCCGGTCCGCTCTTCGCTTTCTCCCGCGATGCACCAGGCAGCGTTGCGGTGTACGGGACTGGATGCCCGCTATCAGGCGTTCGAGATCGAGCCCGGGCAGGTGCGCGATGTGCTGCGCGCGCTCCCGCCGCTCGGGTTCTGGGGGATCAACGTCACGATCCCCTACAAGGAGAAGGTCGTGCCGCTTCTCGATGCGATCGACAAGGAGGCCGCCGCCATCGGTGCGGTCAATACCATTGTGGTCCGGGGTGGACGGCTGGTCGGGTACAATACGGACGCCGCGGGATTCCGGCTGGCCTTGGAAATCGAGGGAAAGACCCGACTTGCCGGGGCGCGGGTGCTTGTCGTCGGGGCGGGGGGGGCGGCCCGCGCCGTGGCTTTCGCCTGCCTGGCGCGAGGCTGCGGCTCGCTACAGGTAGCCAACCGCACCGCTGCCAGGCCACGCGCGCTGTGCCGGTCGCTGCGCGCGAGTTTCCCGGCGGCCGACATCACCCCCGTCGTGACCGGAGGGGCGGCCTGGATGCAGCGGCTGGAGGCCTGCGACATCGTCGTGAACGCCACGCCCCTCGGCAGTCGAACCGGGGACCCGCTGCCGGTCCCGACCGCCGCGCTGCGGCGCGGACAGACGGTCATGGACATCGTCTGCAGCCGTAACCGCACGCCGCTGCTGGTCGCCGCCGCGAAAGCCGGCGCGCGCACCGTCGACGGGCTGCAGATGCTGCTGCATCAAGGGGCTCCCGCCTTCACGCTCTGGACCGGCCGGGATGCGCCGCTCGACGTCATGCGTCGGGCGCTTGCGGCGGCCGCCGTCTCGTGTCCCAAGCGCCCTGTCTTTTCCCTTGACTAGCATCTGTCCGCAGCATATAGGAATAAAGGCTGTGAATATCGGTACGCCGCGCTCGACAGCAGCTATCGTCGACTTCGTTGGCAATTGGGGGAATCGTGGCGCTCAAGATCGGTGACATGCTCCGGGAGCAGGGGCTGATCACGGACGACCAGCTGCGCAAGGCGCTCGAACTGCAGAAGTCGAGCGGCGGCAGGCTCGGCTATCACCTCGTGCAGATGGGCTTCGTCGCCGAGGAACAGGTCACCGCCTGCCTCTCCCGGCAATTCGGCGTACCCTCGGTCAACCTCGCCAATTACGGCATCGACCGCGAAGTGATCAAGCTGATCCCGATGGAAGTCGCCAAGAAGTACCTGGTGATGCCCATCAGCCGGGTTGGCATGACGCTCACCGTCGCCATGTCCGACCCTTCGAACGTCTTCGCCATCGACGACATCAAGTTCATGACCGGCTACAACATCGAGGCCGTGGTCGCCGCCGAGGCCGGGGTCATCGAGGCCATCAAGAAGAACTACGGTGGCTCGACCGCGCTCGAGGCGGTCGAGAGAAGGGAGGTCGTCGACGGGAAAGACTATGCTCTCTCGGACGACGAGCTCTCCTCGGATTTCGCCGAGATGGACAGCGACGCCTCGGTCGTCGACGTCGACGACTTCGACAAGCTCGTGACCGGCGCCGTCGACAACGTCGAGGTGGTCGAAGAGGAGTACGACGAAAAGGCCATCGAAGACGTCGATGCGCCGATCGTCAAGCTCGTGAACGGCATCCTGATCAAGGCCATCAAGATGGGGGTCAGCGACATCCACATCGAGCCCTACGAGAAGTCCTTCCGCGTGCGCTACCGTCTCGACGGCGTGCTGCGCAAGGCGATGGGTCTGCCGCTGAAGATCCGCAACGCGATCATCTCCCGCATCAAGATCATGGCGAAACTCGACATCGCCGAGCGCCGCCTGCCCCAGGACGGGCGCATCAAGCTCAAGTTCGGCAAGAAGCGTGACATGGACTTTCGCGTTTCGGTGCTGCCGACGCTTTTCGGCGAGAAGGTCGTCATGCGGCTGCTCGACAAGTCGAACCTGCAGCTCGACATGACCAAGCTCGGCTTCGAGGAACGGGCGCTCGCGGACTTCCAGGAGGCGCTGCACAAGCCGTTCGGCATGGTCCTCGTGACCGGCCCGACCGGCAGCGGCAAGACGACCACGCTCTACTCCGCGCTGCATCAACTCAACCAGATCGGCGAGAACATCATGACTGCGGAAGACCCGGTCGAGTTCAACCTCGCCGGCATCAACCAGGTCCAGATGCACGAGGAAATCGGGCTGAATTTTGCCGCCGCGCTGCGTTCCTTCCTGCGGCAGGACCCCGATATCATCATGGTCGGGGAGATCCGCGACTACGAGACGGCGGAAATCGGCGTCAAGGCGGCGCTCACCGGCCACCTCGTGCTCTCGACCCTCCACACGAACGACGCCCCCGGGACCATCAACCGGCTGCTCAACATGGGGATCGAGCCCTTCCTCGTCTCCTCCGCGGTCATCCTGATCCTCGCCCAGCGACTGCTACGCCGGATCTGCTCGGGTTGCAAGGCGCCGATCGAGGTCAATCCGCAGGCGCTGATCGAGCTCGGCTTCAAGCCCGAGGAGGCCGAGACGATGACGGTCTATCACGGTAAGGGCTGCTCCATCTGCTCGAACACCGGGTACAAGGGTCGCGTCGCGTTGTACGAGGTCATGCCGATCTCGGAGCGCATTCGCGACCTGGTCCTGCAGGGAGCGAGCACCAGCGAAATCAAGGCCGCCGCCATCGAGGGCGGCATGTACACGCTGCGACGCAGCGGCCTGGAGAAGGTCAGGGAGGGGTTGACCACGATCGAGGAAGTTGTCCGCGTCACGTTTGCCGATTAGGGCCATATTTGTTAATATTGTAATATAAGTAGGAGCACACCAGGGGGACGGCCATGGTCAGTTTGCACGAGCTCCTCAAAGAGATGATCGAGAAGGGGGCCTCCGACCTCGACATCACCACCGGGACCGCGCCCCAGTTGCGCATCGACGGCGCGCTGTCACCCATTGCGGGCA
Source organism: uncultured bacterium (assembly GCA_964513745.1). Taxonomy (GTDB): domain Bacteria; phylum JAUVQV01; class JAUVQV01; order JAUVQV01; family DATDCY01; genus DATDCY01. Next base: position 17,598 of record CAZEOK010000006.1, on the reverse strand, counting down.
TCGAGCCGCTCGGCGCCGCCGACACCAAGCGTATCTGCTACAGCATCCTCACCGACGCGCAGAAGTACAAGTTCGAGGAGGAGGACGAGCTGGACCTCTCCTTCGGCGTGAAAGGGCTCTCCCGCTTCCGCGCGAACATCTTCATGCAGCGCGGCGCCGTCTCGGCGGCCATCCGCACCATACCGTTCAAGATCCTGACCTTCGATGAGCTGGGTTTGCCTCGAATCGTCGGCGAGTTGTGCGACAAGCCCAAGGGCCTGGTTCTGGTCACCGGGCCGACCGGCAGCGGCAAGTCGACCACGCTGGCCGCGATGCTCGACAAGATCAACTCCGAGCGCCCCGAGCACATCATGACCGTCGAGGATCCCATCGAGTACCTGCACCACCACAAGAAGTGCATCGTGAACCAGCGCGAGGTCAACGCCGACACGAAGAGCTTCAAGCTGGCGTTGAAGTACGTCCTGCGGCAGGACCCCGACGTCGTGCTCATCGGCGAGATGCGGGACCTCGAGACCATGGAGGCCGCCCTGACCGTCTCCGAGACCGGACACCTCTGCTTCGCCACGCTGCACACCAACTCCTGCCTGCAGAGCATCAACCGCATCGTCGACGTCTTCCCGCCGCACCAGCAGCCGCAGATCCGGGCACAGCTCTCCTTCGTTCTCGAGGGCGTGCTTTCCCAGCAATTGATCCCGAAGGCCGTTGGCCGCGGTCGGGCGCTCGCGCTCGAGGTCATGATCCCGAACCTGGCGATCCGCAACCTGATCCGCGAGGACAAGATCCACCAGATCTACGGCATGATGCAGGCGGGGCAGGCGAAGTTCGGCATGCAGACGATGAACCAGGCGCTCTTCGGACTCTATCAGCGGCGGCAGATCACCCACGACGAGTGCATCGGCCGCTCCTCGGATCCGGACGAACTGATACAGATGATCCAGCGCGGGGCGGGTGGTCCGCCGGGCGCCGGCATGGCGCAACGGCGCTAGGCCGGTCTTCGGGGACGCGCGACCGGGAGAGGCGGGAGGAACGCGATGCCGGTATTCAAGTATTCGGGCAAGAATCGGTCCGGTGCCGAGCAGAAGGGCGAACTGGAGGCTGCTGATCTCAACTCGGCTACCGCCATCCTGCGGCGCCAGGGGGTGCTCGGGGCGTCGGTCAAAGCCAAGTCCAAGGACTTCGAGTTCAAGATACCCGGGATGCAGCCCGGGGTCAGCGAGAAGGATCTGGTGACTTTCACCCGGCAGTTCGCCACCATGATCGACGCCGGCCTGCCGCTCGTGCAGTGCCTCGAGATCCTCGGCAGCCAGTCGGAGAACAAAACCTTCGCCACGGTGATCAACAAGGTCCGGAGCGACGTCGAAGGCGGCTCGACGTTCGCCGAGGCACTGCGCAAGCACCCCAAGGCCTATCCCGAGCTCTACGTGAACATGGTCGCCGCGGGCGAGGCCGGCGGTATCCTGGACACCATCCTCAATCGACTCGCCGCGTACATCGAAAAGTCCATGGCGCTCAAGAAGAAGGTGAAAAGCGCGATGGTCTACCCATCGGTCGTCGTCGCCGTGGCGGTCGGCGTGGTCGTCCTGATGCTGCTCTTCGTCATCCCGACCTTCGAGAAGATGTTTCAGGATTTCGGCGGCTCGCTTCCCGCGGTCACGCAGTCGGTCATCGACATGAGCAAGTTCCTCCAGCGGTTTTGGTGGCTGCTGTTGGCGGGCAGCATCGCCCTGTTCATCGGGCTCAAGAAATATCGGGCGACGACATCCGGCCAGCGCCAGACCGACGCGATGGCCCTCAAGCTCCCCGTCGTCGGCCCCATCGTACGCAAGGTCGCGGTCGCAAAGTTCACCAGGACCCTCGGGACGCTGATCTCCAGCGGCGTGCCGATTCTCGACGGCCTGGAGATCGTGGCGCGCACCGCCGGCAACAAGATCATCGAAGAGGCCATCCTCAAGACGCGGCAGTCGATATCCGAGGGCAAGACCATCGCCGAACCGCTGCAGCAGACAAAGGTCTTCCCCCCGATGGTCGTCCAGATGATCGGCGTCGGCGAGTCCGCCGGGGCTCTCGACACCATGCTCAACAAGATCGCCGACTTCTACGACGACGAAGTGGACACGGCGGTCGGCGCCCTCTCGTCGATGCTCGAGCCGTTCATCATGGTCTTCCTCGGCGTTGCGCTCGGGTACATCGTCATCGCGATGTATCTGCCGATCTTCAAGCTCGCCTCGACCATCGGCTAGCGCGGACCGGGAGTGAAGGACCACCGGGGAGCCCCCGCGGGGCGGCAGGGAGCCGACCCCGACCTCGCGGGGCGCATCCGGTGGGTCATGATCCTGCGGATGACGGTGGCAACCGTCATTTTGCTGATTTCGATCCTGCTCCAGCTGCGCGAAGGGGAGGATTTTTTTTCGACCCCGATGCGGGGGCTCTATCTCTTCGCGGGCCTTGCCTATCTCCTGACGATCGTCTACGCCGTGCTTGCAAACCAGGTGCGCGACCAGCGCCGCTTCGTCGTCGTGCAGATTGCCGGCGATCTGCTGCTGCTTTCGGGTATCGTTTTGATCACCGGCGGTGCGGCGAGCCCGTTCATCATCCTTTATTTCCTGATCATCATCGGCGCCGGCATACTCTTTTTCCGCGCCGGGAGCCTGCTTGCGGCCGGGGCGAGCGCCGTGCTGTACGGGATTGCGGTTGCCGCGCCGTTGATCCCGAGGGTTGCGGCCCTCATCGACCCGGGCGGGGAGACGCTCGCGATGAGCCGCGCGGCCGTCGGATACCGCCATCTGCTCGCGGTCTTCAGCTTCTTCCTGGTGGCGTTTCTCGCCAGCCATCTCGCCGAGTCGTTGCGTCGCGTGGGCGAGGAACTCAGCGTCGCGAGCGCGTCGCTCGCCGAGCTCGAGCGCCGCAGCGAGCACATCCTCCAGAGCATTGCCAGCGGCCTCGTGACGATTGATCTCGACGGGCATATCACCTATTGCAATCGTGCCGCTGAACGCATCGCGCAGGTGCAGGCCGCGGCTGTGGTCGGGCGCGCTTTCACCGAGGTCTTTCAGCTTCCGGACGGGACGGTGCCCTGGCGGGGACCCCTGGCGCGCGATGGCGCGCCGCTGCGGCTCGAAGGCCGGATAGCCGGTCGCGGCGACGGCGATCCCCTGCTCGGCATGACCTTTTCGACCCTGCGCGATGATCAGGACCGCATGACCGGTGTCATCTGCGCCTTCCAGGACCTCACGAGAATTCGTTCCATGGAGGAGCAGGTGCGTCGCACCGACCGGCTCGCGGCGATCGGCGAGCTTGCCGCGGGGATGGCCCACGAGATCCGCAATCCGCTGGCTTCCCTGAGCGGCTCGATCAAGATGCTCAGCGAGGAGCTGCAGCTCGAGGGCATGGGCCGCGAGCTGATGGCCGTCGTCACCGGCGAGATCACCCGGCTCGACGCATTGATCACCGACTTTCTCGGTTTTGCCAGCCCACGCGCGCCTCTGGTGTGCCGGACGGACCTGGGGGCGATCGCCCGCGAGACGGCGGCCATGTTGCGCCAGTCCCTCCAAGGCGCGTGGCGGGTCGAGGTCGTTGAGCAGGGCGCGCGCCCCGCTGTGGCCGAGGTCGATCCGCAACTGGTGCGGCAGGTTTTCTGGAACCTCTCGCGAAACGGCTTGGAGGCGATGCCCGCCGGCGGGCTCCTGGAGATCGTCGTTGCCACCGTCGCCGACACGGTGACCCTCTCCTTCGCTGACAACGGCGTCGGCATACCCGCCGCGGTGCTCCCGAAGATCTTCACGCCGTTTTTTTCGACCAAGGAACGGGGGACAGGTCTCGGGCTGGCGATCGTCTTCAAGATCGCAGAGGCCCACCATGGGCGCGTCGACGTGGAAAGTGCTCCCGGCCGGGGCACCACGGTCCGGGTGAGCTTTCCCGTCAGGCAGCCCGCGGCCGTGGTGGCGGCGGTGTTCGGGGGAGCGGCGTGAACGGGCAGCGTCGCATCCTGGTGGTCGACGACGAGCCCGGGATCCGCAAGGTGCTCTCGGTCATGCTTGCCAAGGAAGGATGCGTCGTGTCGGTGGCCTCGGGGCGCGCCGGGCTCGAGCCGCTGCTGGCCGGCGAGCCCTATGACCTGGTGGTCACGGACATGCGCATGCCGGACATCTCCGGGCTCGAAGTGCTCCAGATGGTGCAGCGGGTGGCGCCGGGCACCCGGATGCTGGTGATGACCGCCTTCCCGTCCGCGGATGCCACGATCCAGGCGATCCAGAAGGGGGCGGTCGACTACATCATCAAGGAGGGCGATTATCTCGGCAGGATCCGCCAGTTCGTCCGGGAGACACTCGCCCGCAGCCGCGATGATGCCGGCGGACCGGCGGTCATGGAGGTCCGGGGCGCGGCGCGCACCGATTTTCTCATCGGCGACAGCCCCGCGCTCGTGGAAATCTTCAAAATCATCGGCAGGGTTGCCGGACGCAAGAGCACGGTGCTCATCACCGGCGAGAGCGGGACCGGCAAGGAACTCGTTGCCCGCGCGATCCACGCCCATAGCTCGCGCAGCGGCCGCCCGCTGGTGTCGGTGAACTGCGGCGCCTTGACCGAGACGCTGCTCGAGAGCGAACTGTTCGGGCACGTCAAGGGCTCGTACACCGGCGCGGTGAGCGACAAGAAGGGGCTCTTCGAGGCTGCGGACGGGGGAACGCTCTTTCTCGACGAGATCGGCGAGACGAGCAAGGCGGTGCAGGTCAAGCTGCTCCGGGTGCTGCAGGAGGAGAAGGTCCGGCGGGTGGGCGACACCCGGGACATCCCCGTCGACGTGCGGATCGTTGCAGCCACGAACAAGGACCTGGCCGGGTTGATCCGCGAAGGCACGTTTCGCGAGGATCTGTACTTTCGCCTCAACGTCATCCCGATCCAGGTGCCGCCGCTGCGCGAACGCACCGAGGATCTTCCAAAGCTCGTGCTTTATTTTGTCGGCAAATACGGGGCAAGCGGCAGCGACCGCGGCATCGAGGTCCGGCCCGACGCGCTGGCAGCGCTCGCAGGTTATTCCTGGCCGGGGAACATTCGTGAGCTGGAGAACGTCGTGGAGCGCGTGATAGCCATGAATCCCGGCGATGCGATCACCGCCGACGTGCTGCCCGACTTCGTCCGGGCCGGGGCGCCCCCGGACTCGCCCGCGGTGCCCGAGATCCCGCCCGAGGGGATCAGCCTCGAGGATCAGGTGAACGCTTTCGAGAAGCGGCTCGTGGTTGCGGCGCTGCGGCAGGCGGCGGGGCGCCGGGCGGAGGCTGCGCGGCTTCTCGGGCTCACGGACCGGACGCTGCGCTACCGCCTGGACAAGTACGGATTGTAGTCGGCGGATCTGATGATTCCCGCCTTGGAGAGTTGCTTTCGATGTACGTGCGCGGGCTGTTCGGCGTCTTCGCGCCATCTCCCTCAGGGAAGCCCCAGTCGACTCGCTTAAGCCGATGACCTGCCGTGTAACGAATTGGAGCATCGTGACGGCGAAGGGGTGGCGCGGAGGGGAGGTCTCCAGCGGCGGACCGCAGGGAGCCCGATGGAGGTCCGCAGCGTCAGGACCCCGAAGCCGAGACGGGAACGGCTCTTACTTGAGAGCGGGCTCAGCATGAGGGATCTGGGTCTTCAGCTGAGAAGGGAGCTGCCGCTGCCGGCGGGGTTCTGGCTGGCTCTGGCGTTCGGGCTCGCGCTGCGCGCCTGGTATTTCTCGGACTTGATCGCGCAACCCTGGTTCGGCTACCCGCTGGTCGACGCATTGACGTTCGACCGCACGGCGCTGGGCATCCTGCGGGACGGGCACCCGGCTGCATTCTTCCGGCCGCCGCTTTACCCGTTCTTCCTGGCGGCCGTCTATCGTCTTGTTGGTCACAGCGCTGCCGCGGTCGTCTGGATCCAGTTCGCCATCGGTCTCGCGGCGCTCGTACCGGCATATCGCCTCGGGGAGCGTTGGTTCGGCGGGAGGGCGGCGCTTGCCGGGGCCTGGATCTGCGCGATCTATCCCCTGCGCATCTTTTTCGAGGGAGAGACGCTCGACGTCTCGCTTTTCTCCTTCCTTTTTCTGACGGCAACCTGGAATCTCTGGCAGGGGCTCGAAGAGGAGGCGGCGCCGCGGGTATTCCTCGCGGGCCTGCTCTACGGGGCCGCGGCGCTCACCCGGCCCAACGTCCTCATTGCGCTGCCGTTCATGGCTGTGGTGGCATTTCTTGTCTTCCCAACCCTCAGGCCTCGCCTCCCCGCGCTGGGTGCTTCCTGCACGCTCGGCATCCTGCTCTCGATCGCTCCGGCCGCGGTGCACAACTGGCGCGCCGAAGGAGCTTTCATCCCGGTGGCGGCAAACGGCGGCGTGAATTTCTTTCTCGGGAACGAGCGGGACGCCACCGGTCTCACTCCTGTTCCCCCGGGGTTGCGCTGGGAGCAGGTGATGCTCCGGCCGGTACGCGAGGGCCTGGTCTCGCTCTCGGCCCAGGACCGCTGGTGGTACGCTCGAGCCGTGGCGGAGATCCGCGCGGCACCCGGGAAGTGGCTGCGGCTGCTCGGGACGAAGGCAGCTCTTTTCCTGGGCGCAGCCGAGTCGAGCAACAACAAGGCGCTCGCGAGATTCACTGGGGTTTCCTTCCCGGTGCGGTATTACCGGGGGTGGTATGGTGTCCTCGTGTGCTTTGCGTTCCTGGGTTTCGTCACCCGGCCCGGTCGCGGGGCGGTGTTCCTGGGCGGTCTCACCACGGGATTTGCCGTGTCGGTCGTCATTTTCTTCGTGACCGAGCGCTATCGGCTGCCGATCGTGCCGCTGCTGGCCACGGCTGCGGCGGCAGGCGCCGGGGAACTCGTCCTGACCGTACGTTCGCGTGACGGCTGTCGTTTCTTCATGCTCGCGGCGGTGCTTGCCGCGACTGCCCTCGTCGTGGCTCCCGACTGGTTCGGCGCCGGCCGCGAGCGGATCAGCGCCGAGTTTCAGATGGGCCAGGTCTATCTGATGCGCGGCGAGCCGGAGCGCGCCATCGCGGTCCTGGAGCTTGCGCGCTGCTCAAACCCGCAGGACCCCGACGTGCTCAATTCGCTTGGTGCCGCGCTGTTCAGGATCGGCGATCTCGACCGTGCCGAGGATGCGTACCGCACGGCACTGACGCTTGGCGACTTCGGCGAGGTCTGGTTCAATCTGGGAGTGGTCGCCGAACGGCGCGGCCCAGCGCACCTGACCGAGGCGGCGGCCTTGTACCGCCGCGCCCTGGACGTGAACCCGGTCGACTCCCGTGCCCGCGCCAACCTGGCGGCTCTCGATGCCGGGCCGGCAGCGAGGCCCTGAGTCGATCCGATGCCTGTCTGGTTCGGGCTCGCGCTGTCGTGCGCCGTCTGCTGGGCAGCCGTCGACGCCCTGTGCAAGCGCACGTTGCGCGATCATCCACCCCGCGCGGTGCTCGGCGCCCGCTGGTGGTACTCACTCCCGTTTCTGTTCGCGAGCCTGGCCTTCGTTCCCGTGCCCCGGATCGACGCCACCTTCTGGGCGGTGCTCGCCATCTCCGCGCCGCTCGAGGTCGTTGCGATGTGCCTCTATCTGGAGGCCATCGCGCTGGCGCCGCTCTCCCTCACGGCGCCCCTGCTGGCGTGGACGCCGGTGTTCACGACCATCTTCTCGGTTGTAGCGCTGCGCGAGAATCCGACCGTTGCCGGTGCCGTGGGGGTGCTCCTGGTTGCCTCCGGCTCCTGGGTGCTGTACGCCCGTGACGGGTGCACGGCGCTCGAACCGTTACGCTGTCTGGCCCGCGAGCGCGGTTCACGGCTGATGCTTGCGGTGGCGTTGATTTTCAGCGCTACGTCGGCGCTCGGCAAGGTCGGTCTGATGCACTCATCCGCTGCATTTTTTGGACCGGTTTATGTCGCATCCCTGGCGCTGTGCCTGTTGCTGACGGCCATCCTCCGGGGCGAGGGGAGGGCGCTGTTCGTCGAGCTCAAGCCCAATCGCCAGTTTGTCGTCATCGGGGCCGGCGTCGCGGCCATGACCATCCTGCACTTCACGGCGATCAGCCTGACACAGGTCGCCTACATGGTCGCGGTCAAACGTTCCAGCCTTCTTTTCTCCGTGATCATCGGTCGGGTCTTCTTCGACGAAATCGGTCTTGGGCGCCGGTTGCCGGGCGCGGCGATGATGCTCGCCGGCGTCATCATCCTCGGCCTTTATGCGTGACGGCCGTTGAAAACGGCCCATCTGCGGCGTCCCCTCGTCACGGGGACGCCCCGATGAAAGGAACGAGCCGCCCTTCCGAATGACCCGGGCTAACGGTCCAGGCGGTGGGCGACGGCGTCGATGAAGCCGGCCGTGTCGACCCAGGAGTCGCGCGGCGGGTCCATCGTGCCGTGGATGATGCGCGCCAGATCCCGGGTCATCGTGCCGCCGGTGATCGTGCCGAGAACCGAGGTCTCGATGCGGTCGGCAAACGCGCTGACCTCCGGCGTCCCGTCGAGCTCCCCGCGCTTGCGCAGCGCCCCCGACCAGGCGAAGATCGTCGCCACGGAGTTCGTGCTCGTCGCCTTGCCCGCGAGGTGATCCTTGTAGTGACGGGTCACCGTGCCGTGAGCGGCCTCGTACTCGAACTTGCCGTCAGGGCTCACCAGCACCGATGTCATCATCCCCAGGGAGCCGAACCCCGCGGCGACCATGTCGCTCTGCACGTCGCCGTCGTAGTTCATCAGCGCCCAGAGGATGCCGCCCTCGTGCTTGACGATCTGCGCCACGGCGTCGTCGATCAGCAGGTAGCGGTAAGAGATCCCGGCGGCCGCGAAGTCCGCGGCGCGGGCGGCGGCCTCCTCGGCGAAGACCGTCTTGAAGAAGGTGTGGTAGGTCTTGCTGATCGTGTCCTTGGTCGCGAACCAGAGGTCGACCTTCTCGGAGAGGGCGTAGCCGAGGCAAGCCTTTGCGAAGGAGCGGATCGACTTCTCGGTGTTGTGCATCCCCATGACCACGCCGGGGCCCGCGAAGTCGTGGATCGTGATCCGCACCGGCTCGCCGCCCCCCGCCGGCGTGAAGACCAGCTCGGCCTTCCCGGGCCCGGGGACCTTGTACTCGCGGTTGTTGTAGATGTCGCCGTAGGCGTGGCGGCCGATGGCGATCGGCTTGACCCAGCTCTTGACAGCGGTCGGGATGCCGGGACAGATGATCGGCTTGCGGAAAACGGTGCCGTCGAGCGCGCTGCGGATCGCCCCGTTCGGGCTTGGCCAGGCCTTTTTGAGCTTGTGCTCCGCAACCTGGGCCATGCTCGGCGTGATCGTCGCGCACTTGACACCGACACCATGGCGGGCGATGGCGGCCGCGGCGTCGAAGGTCACGCGGTCGTCGGTTGCGTCACGGTGGGGGAGGCCGAGGTCGTAGTACTCGAGGCTGACGTCGAGGTGGGGAAGGATCAGCTTCTCCTTGACGAGCTGCCAGATGATGCGGGTCATCTCGTCGCCGTCGAGCTCGACGATCGGGTTGTGCACGCGGATCTTCGTCATGGTTCGTCCCTTTCTTTCGTGTGCCGAGCGTCTCTTGTACCAGAAGTCGGCTTCGCGCTCCAGCAGGCATTTATACCGCTCGCGGTGCTGTCCCGATTTCTTGACTATTGTCCGTCGTGGGTCGACAATCCGGGCATTGCAGACATCCGCGGGCTGCACCGGTGCATGACCGCGGCGGGGGATCGCCACCGGCAAGGGGGGGGCGCCATGTTCAGAGTGTCCTGCGTCGCGCTGCTGGTCTTCGGGGTGTCGCTGTGGAATGCCGGGTGCACGGGGGAGGAACCAAAAAAAATCTCTCTTGAAAGCCCCCGCCAGCAACCAGAGACGCCGAGTCCCGACGTGAAGCCGGTGCGGATCGCGGTCGGGGGGATGATCACCCCGAAAGAGGGGATGGCCTACTATCGCGACTTTCTCAGGTATGTCCAGGAGAAGATCGGCGTGAAAGTCGATTACGTGGACCGGGAAGGCTACGCGGAGATCAACGAGATGCTCAAGAACGGACAGCTCGAGGCCGCCTTCGTCTGCAGCGGTCCCTACGTCGACGGCCACGGGCAGTTCGGCCTCGAGCTTCTGGCCGCGCCCCAGGCCTACGGCGTGACGGTGTACTACTCGTACATCATCGTCCCGAAGTCGAGCCCCGTACGCTCCTTCGCCGGGCTGCGGGGTAAGCGCTTCGCCTTCACGGATCCGCTCTCGAACACCGGCAAGCTGGTGCCCACGTACATGCTGGCGCGGATGAGCGAAACGCCGGAGTCGTTCTTCAAGGAGTTCATCTTCACCAAGGCGCACGACAAGTCCATCAAGGCTGTCGCGCAGGAGGTGGTGGATGGCGCCGCGGTTGACAGCCTGATCTGGGAGTACCTGAACGCGACGAATCCGGAGTTCACCGCAAAGACGCGCATCCTGGAGAAATCCCCGCCCTACGCCATCCCTCCCGTCGCCGTTCCCCGCACCCTCGCACCGGAGCTCAAGGAGAAGCTGAGGCAAGCCTTCCTGAACGCCCACGATGACCCCAAGGGCAGGGAGATCCTCCAGAAGATGCGGATCGACCGCTTCGTCGCCATCGACGACCACGCGTACGACTCCGTGCGGGAGATGCAGGCCTGGATCGCGGGGCGCAAACCCGGAAAATAGGCGATTGCGATGCCTTTTCGCAGCGTGAGAAGAAAGATCGTCAGCGGCCTGCTCGCGGGCACGTTCTTCATTGCGCTCGTCATGGTCGTCTTCGCCGAGACGGTTATCCGCCAGAGGCTCAGAACGCTGCTCCAGGAGAAAGGCGTTGCGATAGCGCGCCGGGTGGCGGCGGACAGCATCAGCCCGGTCATCACGGAGCGCTACTTCGAGATCGCGATGATGTTCAAGGACCTTCAGGGCGCCGAGTTGGGCCTGGTCTATGCCTTCATTCTCAGCGAGGATGGGCGCGAGCTGGTCCACACCTTTCCCAACAGCGTCCCGCCGGAGCTCAAGCTGGCGCACCCGGTCGATCCTTTGCGCCCGTTCTCGGCGCGGGAGTTGAACACCGACAAGGGTTCGGTTCTCGACATCGGCGTCCCCCTGCTGCGGGGTCAGGCCGGCGTGCTGCACATCGGGCTGTCGGAAACGGCAATCAACCGGGACGTGAACCGGGTCGTGTTTCTCATCCTGCTTGTCATGATCGTCGCCCTGGCAGTCGGCAGCGCGTCCGCAATCGGCCTATCGCGCATCATCACCCGGCCGCTCGTTGCGCTTGCCGGGGCCGCCGAGGCGTTCGGCCAGGGGAAAACGGGCCAGCCGCTCGCGATTACATCGGAGGACGAGCTCGGTGGGCTGGCGCGGGCCTTCAACGTCATGGTGGCGAACAGGCAGCGGGCGGAAGAGGAGAGGGAACGGTTGATCGAGGAGCTCCGGCAGACTCTCAGCGAAGTCAAGACACTGCGCGGGTTCCTGCCGATCTGCTCCTCGTGCAAGAAGATCCGCAGCGACCAGGGTTCATGGCAGCAGCTCGAGTCCTACATCAGAGACCACACCGATGCCGAGTTCAGCCACGGCATCTGCCCGGAGTGCGCTCGAGCGCTCTACCCGGAGCAATGGCAGCAGATCCAACACAAGGCCGGCGCATGACTCGCATTCGGGGTGCCATGACCTCCCGCAAGGCCATCGTGCTGATCAGCGTGCTCTTCTCGCTCATCGTCCTGCTATCGCTGAGCTACAACTACCGCAAGATCAGCCAGCACGCGCGGGGGATGGCGCTGACGGAGGCGCGGACCATCCACGAGCTCAACCTGGCCTATCGCAGATGGAACGCCGGGCACGGCGGTGTCTACGTCCCGGTCACGGACAGCATGCAGCCCAATCCCTATCTCTCGTCGAGTCCGCGGCGGGATCTTCTGGCGAGCGATGGCACACGGCTGACGCTGGTCAATCCCGCGATGATGACGCGGCAGGTGCACACCATCCTGACGACGAGCCCGACGCATCCGATCATCAACAAGGTCACGTCCCTGAAGTTCATCAACCCTGCCAACGCGCCCGACGAGTGGGAGATCCGGGCGCTGCGCTCCTTTGAGGAAGGCAAGGGCGAGGCGAGCGAATTGACGACGGTCGGCGATCAACCCTACATGCGCCTGCTGAAACCGTATTTCGTCGAAAAGGGCTGTCTGACCTGCCACGCCTTTCAGCGGTACGAGCTGGGTGACGTCAGGGGCGGGTTGAGCGTCGGCGTTCCGATGCGCCCCTACCTGGAGCACATGGCGGAGGAGCGGCGGGACACGCTCGTTGCGCATCTGCTGATCTTGGCCATCGGCATGTGCGCGATCGGCGTGCTCGGCGTCCTCGTGAAGAGGGCCGAACGGAACTACGCCACCGAGCGGGACTTTACCGAGACCGCCATCAATATCATGCCCGGGGCCTTCTTCGTGCTGAATGAGCGGGGTCGCTACGTGCGCTGGAACAAGGCGGTCGCCTGGTTCTGGGGGGAGGAGAGCACGGGATTGTCCGGCAAGGAAGGCTCGGCGATCGTGCATCCAGCCGACCTGGCCGGTTATGCCGCCGCCATGGCCGAGGCGCTGCGGGTCGGCTTTGCCTCCGCGGAGGCGCGGCTGGTGCCACAGACCGGAGGTGATGCCCGCCACTACTATCTGACGGGCAGGAAGATGCTGGTCGAGGGCCTGACGTATCTGGTCGTCTCCGGCATCGACATCACCCAGCGCAAGAGCATGGAGGAAAAACTCCAGGCCGCGGCGGTCGAGTGGGCTGCAAGCTTCGACGCCATTCATGAGTGCATCCTGATCCTCGACCCCGACTATCGGATCCTGCGCTGCAACGCGGCTACCACCGGCTTCTTCGGCAAGACCGAGGCGCAGCTGCAGGGCCAGCGCTGCTGCGAACTGATGCACGGCGACCGCATTCCCGCCACGTGCCCGGTGGTGCGGTCGCTCGAGGGCAAGAAGGCCGAATCGGAGGTGCTCGAGATCAACGGGAAGACCTGCCTGGTAGGCGCCGACCCGATACTCGACGCGACAGGCAAGGTCGTAAGGATTGTGCACACGATCAACGACATCACCGAGCAGAAAAGGCTGGAGGCGCAACTGCTCCAGGCCCAGAAGATGGAGGCGGTCGGGACGCTGGCAGGTGGCGTCGCGCACGATTTCAACAACGTGCTCTCCGCAATCGTCGGGTACGCCTCCCTGTTGCAGCTCAAGACAGCCCCGGACGATCCGCGGCGGCAGTACGCCGAGAACATCCTCGCCTCGACGGAGCGGGCGACCATTCTGACCAGGAGTCTGCTCTCCTTCGGCAGGAAACAGGCGACGGAGCTCAAGTCGGTGTCGCTGAACGAGGTCGTCACCGGCTTCCAGAAGATATTGGCCAGGCTGATTGGAGAAGACATCGCGTTCACGATAACGTGTTTTCCCGGCGAACTGGTGATCGAGGCAGATCGGGGGCAGATCGAGCAGGTTCTGATGAACCTCGTCACGAATGCGCGGGACGCGATGCCGAAGGGCGGCCGCCTGCAGATCTGCACCGAGCGCGCCGATTTCGCGCGGGACAGCGGCGATATCACCAGCGGGACCTATGCCGTCATCACCGTCTCGGACACCGGGCACGGGATGGACAAGAGGACCCAGGATCACATCTTCGAACCGTTCTTCACGACCAAGGAAGTCGGGAAAGGAACGGGCCTGGGGCTCGCGATCGTCTACGGGATCGTCAAGAAGCACAACGGCGCCATCCACGTCTACAGCGAGCAGGGGCTCGGGACGACGTTCAAGGTCCTCATCCCGATCAGCCATTCGACGGCCACCCTCGAAGACCGGCGTGCCGCGCCTGTTTCTCTGCCGGACGGCAGCGGCACGATTCTCCTCGTCGAAGACGACGTCCAGACAAGGGAGGTCGCGCGGGTGCTGCTGAACGAATGCGGCTACACGGTTCTCACGGCGGCCGATGGGGAGGAGGGCGTGCGCGTCTTCCGGGAGCAGGGGGACCGGATACAGCTGGTGCTGACCGACCTGATCATGCCGAAGAAAAGCGGCCGCGAAGCCTTCGAGGAAATGAACAGGATTCGACCCGGGATCAAGACGATCTTCATGAGCGGCTATTCGATGGACATCATCGAGGAGAAGGGGCTGCTGGAGCACGGGATGAACTTTCTCTCGAAACCGCTCAGCCCGAACGACCTGCTCGGCATGGTACGCACGGTGCTCGCCAGCAGAGGCGTCAACGGCGGGGCGGGGTGACCGGGAAGAGGGAACAGCCCGCCCCGGGTCACGACGGTTCCCGGTAGTCCCCTTCGCCGTAGGCCGGCACCGTGAAGTTGTCGACCATCCGCCGTCCGAACTCCCGGCTGGCCTCGAGCGCCTCCTCGCGGGTGGCGTAGCTCGTCAGGTGGTCGTGGTAGTAGATGCGCTCCGTCTGGCCCTTGGCGTGCACTTCCACGACCACCTGGGCCTCCCACTTCCCCTTGCTCTGCTCGGGGTCGAGCACGATGTAGTGCCCGTGGTACGCGAATCCCGGCAAGGCCATCGCACCCTCCTGGGTTGGAATCCAGCCGTCCCTTTCGGTCCCCGCCAACAGTCGCGGTGGCAACTGGCACCAGGATGGCATATACTCATGCAAATTATCAATATGCCAGTGGAGGCACAGATGAGGACGACCCTGGTGCTGAATGAGCGGTTGCTCGAGGAGGTTCGGCTCCTTTCCGGGGCGCGGACGAAGAAGGCGGCGGTTGAGGCCGCCATGCAGGATTTCGTCAAGCGGCGCAAGGCCAAGAAACTGCTTGCCCTGGAGGGCCACGTGGAGCTCGCCGACTCGGTGGACGAGTTGATCACGCGGAGAAGGAAGGATGTACCTGGTCGATAGCTCGGCCTGGATCGAGTATCTCCGGCCGTCCGGGTCACCGGCGGTCAAGGGCCGGGTCCGAGAAATTCTTGCACGGGACCAGGCCTGCACCTGCGGCATCGTCATTGTCGAAGTGCTGCGCGGGGCGCGTACTGAGAAGGACTGGACGGCACTCCACGAATCCTTGACGGCATTGCCGCTGATTCCCATCGACGAGGCCGTTGTACGCAAAGCCGCACGGTGGGGCTTTCAACTCGACCGCAAGGGCGCGACGTTTTCGACCACCGACCTGCTGATCGCCGCGGCCGCGCACGGTAAGGCGACCCTGATCCACAGGGACGGCGACTTTACGAGCATGGCCGCCCTGGTCGGCTTGAAGGAAGAGTTCGTATTGGAAGTCACGAAGCCGAGGCGCTAAGTCGGCTTGTCAGAGCTCCGCGGACTTCATCGCAGCCATGACCGCTGCGGTTCGGACGCTCACCGTCGTGTTAAGCCGCGGTCATGGTAAACAGCAATAGCCGCGCGGTTGACTCAATATTGAGCGGCATGATAAAAATTGACATCTTCCTGTAAATAAACAACTACTTGGAGGGTTGGGAATGAAACGGAAAATTGTCATTGGCGTGTTTGGTGTACTGCTCTGTTCCGCCTTGCCGCTTCACGCCGAGGAATCCAAGGGCGTCGGGGCGGACGAGGCGCTGGCCAGACTCATGGAAGGCAACAAACGGTTCGTCGAGATGAAACTTGCGCACCCGGATCAGGACGCCGGCTGCCGGACCAACCTGGCCAAGGGACAGCAGCCCTTCGCCGTGATCCTCGGCTGTTCCGATTCGCGGGTGCCTCCGGAGGTGATCTTCGACCAGGGGCTCGGGGACCTCTTCGTCGTGCGCGTCGCCGGGAACGTTGCCGACGATCTCGGCATCGCGAGCATGGAATACGCCGTCGAACACCTCGGGTCGCGCCTGATCGTCGTCCTCGGCCATGAGCGCTGCGGCGCGGTGACGGCGGCGGTCAAGGGCGGTGAATTCCCGGGTCACCTGCCGGCGCTGATGACGGCCCTGAAGCCGGCGGTCGACAAAAGCAAGGGTGAGGCGGGTGACGCGATAGACAACGCCATCGTGGCGAATGTCCAGATCACGGCCGAGCAACTGCGGGAGTCCAAGCCGATCCTGGCCGAGATGATGGAGAAGGGCGAGATCAAGATCGTCGGCGGCCGCTACGACCTGGACACCGGGGCCGTCGAGCTGATCAAGTAGTCGCGTGGCACGCGAGGGCGCGGCGTGGGGAAGCTCGCGGTGACTTCATCTACTTCGCGGGTTATGCCAAACCTTCGGTTGGCTCCAAGTCATCGGAAGTCTGGAGATCGAGATACCACTGGGGCGGCCGCGAGGAATGTCGGATGTCTTGCCACCTTGAAGGCCTCGCGCACCACCATTTCGCGGTTGGTGCCGGAGACCTTGCGCAGGTCCGCGAGCTGGTTCAGGTAGTGCTGGATCAGCAGCTGGCTCATCGTCAGCGGATAAGGCGGATGGCTATGTCGAGGTTGAGCCCGGCCCAGGCGCGATCTGCGGTAAGAACGGGGATGCCGCGCGAGGCGGCAAGGGCAAGACAGGCGCGGTCGCCGAGGGAGAGTCCATACCTCGAGGTGGCGGGGACCATTGCCGCCGTTAGCGCCGCCTGCTGGGCGCCGAAGGGGACGACCTCGAGCGCAGTCGATGCTATCTGTCCCAGCACCTTGACCGGGTCGTGGCCATCGCGGGCGAAACGGCCGAGGACTTCCGAGAGATTGACGGCGGAAATGCAGGCTTTGTCAGCGACCGCGGCAACTTTATCCGCTCCCTTCTCGCGGTAGAGGAACGCGAGAAGGGCTGAAGCGTCGAGAGCGATCACCCGCGCTTCGCCTCCTGGCGGCGCTCCTCGATCAGGCTGTCGACAACGCCGCGAGGCATCTTTCCGTGGTAGAGCTGATCGACCCATGCCTGTAATTCTGCGAGTGGACGCGCTTTTTCGTCGCTCAGACAGGCTGCCGCAAGGATGGCCCGCGCCTCGGCCTCGGCGCTGCGGCCCGCTTTCGCGGCGCGGAGCCGAAGTCGGGTGCGTACCTCTTCCGGTACGTTGCGGATAGTGAGTCCGGCCATGGCATCATCTCCTTGGGTAGTACCAGTTCAAATGTACGCACTGCATGCACTGCTGTCAATCATCCCTTGGCAGGGTGCCGGAAGAAAATGACTGTCGGCCGGTAGCACGACATCTGTCCGGTGCCTGGTCATAGGCTGGATGGTTGCCACCCGATGGATGTTCTTTCGTCGTCATTAATCATACAGAAAACGTGTCTTCACCTATGGTAAAGAATGTACGGTTTCACGGCGTGAACGGTATTCGACTCTCTTTACCCCTCAGGTGAAGGACCGGTTCTGTGTTCAGCGAGAGCGCCAAAATCACACTCCCTGCCCCTACACGTTGATGGGTTCGTCGCCGTCCCCGCAAGGACGAATATGCCGTCGATTACAGGGTTGGTTCCGCCGCCTTCGGCAGCGGCGGGGCCTTGCCCTTGTACGGCTGCGCGAGGATGGCGACCGTCGCAGCGATCTCCTCCGCGGTTACCGCCTGGCGCAGCTCCTCCATGCGCCGCATGACCTCCTGCCAGCGCAGCCCCTCGGCGGCGCTGACCCACTCCAGCTGCAGGCGTTCCGGGCGGATGCCGAGCTTTTCCATGCGCTTCCAGACCTTCTCGACGCGCTTCTTGGTCCAGTGGTTGGCGTCGATGTAGTGGCAGTCGCCGAAGTGGCAGCC